>JAILEL010000295.1 GCA_024687845.1 Eubacterium sp. | reverse complement strand
ACAGGAGGATGGTTCTATGAATCCATTTGACAGATTCATCCGTTCTAAGACTCCGGCACAGAGATGGGGACGTACAGAGGATCTTCAGGGACTTGCAGTATTCCTTGCATCAGAGGCATCTGATTTTATAAATGGACAGGTTATATACATAGACGGCGGTATCCTTGCATATATCGGACAGGATCCTAATAATCTTGATGAGAGCAAGTTTGTAGCAGAGAAGGAAGATGATACTGACGTAACAACTCAGGATCAGTAATATTTATCAAGTTAGAGGTAAAAGCAATGAATAGCGAAAAAACAGTAGAAACACTTAATAGATTTACAGAGGTAGGAATCATTCCTGTTGTAGTTATGAATGATGCCAAGGATGCAGAGTCACTTGGAAAGGCTCTTATGGAAGGCGGACTTCCGGCAGCTGAGGTTACATTCAGAACTGATGCAGCAGAGGAATCCATCAGAATCATGGCTGAAAAATATCCTGATATGCTGGTTGGAGCTGGAACAGTTCTTACAATAGAACAGGTTGACAGAGCAGTAGCAGCAGGTGCCAAATTCATCGTTTCTCCAGGCTTTGATCCTGATATAGTAAAATATTGTCTGGAAAAGGATATTCCAGTATGTCCTGGAATTCAGACACCTACTGAACTTATACAGGCTGTAAAGCTTGGACTTGATCATGTTAAGTTCTTCCCGGCTGAGAATGCAGGGGGACTGAGTATGATAAATGCAGTAGGCGCAGCATTTCCTAATGTAAAGTTTATGCCAACAGGTGGTATTAATTCTACAAATGTAGTAGATTATCTGAAATCCAGCAGAATCTTCTGCTGTGGAGGAAGCTGGATGGTTAAGGGAGACCTTATAAAGGCCGGCGACTTTGATAAGATAAAGAGTCTGGTTGCAGAGGCTGCAGCAATAGTAAAAGAGAATGCGTCTAAATAAAGTAACATAGTTTTCATGTAAAAATCCTAACATATAAACCCAGCAAAAGAACCCGGTATCACCTCCTAAGAGCCGGGTTCTTTTCACGTGATGTTATTAGTTTAGATAAGTTTTTTTGTATCTGTAAACAACGACGAAAGATGTAAGTATACCCATTACAGCTACGGATATATTACTTATCATCATGACCATTCCAACGCTTTTATCTCCGTACGAAGTGAAGTTTTGTAAAAACCAGAAAACAGGAATTCTGAATACAAATACTCTGGAAACATTTAGCACCATGGTGAGTTTTGTCTTGCCAAGTCCGAAGAGGAGGGCCATAACACTTGCATATATTCCTAGTGGGACAGCTCCAAGTGCTTCATATCTATAAACCATCATTATCATCTGTTTGAATTCCTCGTCACCACCATCAAATAAATGACTTAGTGCATCCAGATTAAGGACTGTCAGGGAGGAAATGATAGCACTCATGATGACATTTATAAGTACAGTCCAATAAAATGCCTGAAGTACGCGATCATATTTTTTTGCACCATAATTCTGACTTATTACAGAGGCTGTTCCCTCTTGAAAACCATTTTGCGGATTGGTTGTTATTCCGCCAAGATTGTTCGATACTCCCATGGCACCTACCATTAATGAACCGTATAGGCTGCACATTGAGTTGACTATTGTTTTACCTGAGGCAAATAGCATTTTCTCAGCGATAACAGGTATGGAAGTTTTAATCATAGGAAGATTTACTTCTTTTTGAGTTGAAATACATTTAACTGAAAAGCCGAAGGCATTTTCTTTTGAAATGCTGTTTTTTATGGCAAATATCATTAGTAAAAGCTGTGAAATAAGAGAGGCCATAGCAATCATCATCAGACTTCCATTCATAACATATACAAATATTGCAGTCAGAGATAGCTTAGTTATAATCACCATCAGGTTGAGATAAAGGATTCTCTTTGAATAGCCTCTGGCTCTTTCGACTGATATGTATACATTGTTTAGAAATGAACAGACAATGGTTATCAATTCAACTCTGAAATAAGAGGAGCCTTCTTTGATCAGATCATCTGGAGTTCCAGCCAGTTTTAAAAATTCATTTGCAAAAGGAAAGATAGTCAGAAGTATCAGGAGACCTATGAGAAGGCATAGTACATATATGCTGCTTACACGTTTTCTTACAAGGAGAAAATCACCCTTTCCATATGCGTGACTTATCTTTATCCCTGCACCAGTAGCGAGACCTGTTCCTAGAGCTGATATGAAAAAACTGATCTGGGCAAGGTATGCGACAGCGGATACAGAAGTGGGGCTGATGTGGGATGCCATCATCGTATCAAGAATGGCAAATATCTGACTTAGACTTTGGTAGAGTGCAAGTGGTATTCCAATATATAGGATTACCTTATACATCGAACCGGAGAGAATCATCTCTCGGTAAAATCTGTCTTTTTCGGTGAGCTTTGCTTTTACAGCACTATCTGGTTCATCTTTTTTAGATGGGTTTTTAATTGAAATTGAATTAGAACACATAAATATTACCTATCTGAATAAATTTTTAGACTAGGTTATCATAAGATAATATTTACTTAAATAATACTATATTTTTAAGCTTTTATAAGTAATAATACAGTATTTTAGTTATTACATCTTGACATCTGATCCAACTATATAGCCGGCGAGAAGTCTTCCGATAAAAAATAATATAGCTCCTTCGTCATCTTGCCATATACGAAGATTGCGAGGCTCAGCACACATAATGTAGCCCATTGTTCTGTCTTTTAATCTGACTTGAATAACTAAGATGGTTTCAAGTTCATGTGTTTTCAGAAAATTATAAAAATCAGGGCTTATATTCTTGATATCCTCGATAGAATTGGATTTGAAAATGTCGTTAGTAACCAAGGCATCGATTCCGTTTACAGATTCTCCTGATACAGTTCTATTGATGTCGAATACTTTATTTTCTTCAGTAATATAGTATAGATTACCTATTCGCATATCTTCCTTGATAGAATAGAACATTCTTTCAAGCTTTTCATGCACGTTATTTCCTTCGTCAAATGCATCTGAAATATCATGGAAGGTCTGATAGATTCCATGCTTTGTTAATTCTTTGATTTCAAGATTCTTGTGCTTTTCTTCAACATATATTATATAACAGTTTCGCCCTTTGTTTTTTCCTCGATAAAGAGTTTTGTCCATAAGGGCAAAAAGATCATCATAAGTTGCTGCATCATTTGGAAATGTGGCACTTCCGATGGTAGCAGTAATAAATGGGTCGCATGTAGCAAGTTTAATATTTTTTCTTAGCACTTTATAATTTGCATACATTTCCTGATAGAAAATCTTTTTATCACTATATTCTATATCGCGAAGATTTACTATCATAAATTCATCTCCACCGATTCTTCCGGCGTATCCGATATCTCCCATATAGTTAATCAAGTCATTGCAGACACCGGACAGAACCTGGTCGCCTACCTTATGACCATAGTTGTCATTAATTGATTTAAAATTATCCAGATCCATTATTGCAACAGTGAAGGGGATTTGTTCCTGAATAAGATATTCTACAAACTTAATGATATATGGACGCAGAATGATTCCTGTAAGAGAGTCCAGAATATTAGTGATATCTTTAGTTTGCAGAAGCTTTTCGAAAAATATATGATTAGATAATTGTTCCTTTGTATACATTTTAGTCCTCGATTAAGTGCGAAAAAAAATATTTAATATACTTTACTATATTGTATCAGATTTTATATAGTTTTACCATAAATTATTTATCTCCTTAAGCAGCCTTTTATTAGAAAAATTGTTTTGAGTATTTTCATTTTTATTTATTTGGTATATGATGACATAAGTGTCAAAAGTCAAAAATCTTTCCTGTTAAACCTTGGTGGGTAAGCTATGAAACATTTACAGAATAAACAATTTAGGGGGTATTATATTTTTCTATGATTATTAAATAAATATGTTGACATATGTTTTAAAAAATGGTAATATATCATCCGTGCTGAAAAACAGAACAGATGATATGCGGGAGTGCTGGAATTGGCAGACAGGCTAGACTAAGGATCTAGTGATGGCAACGTCGTGTGGGTTCAAGTCCCATCTCCCGCACGAAAAAGAGTAGGACCTTGTGTGAAACATAGGTCCTATTCTTTTTGTGCGGGAGGAGACTTGGACCCAGTGGGCCCAAGTCTCGCTCGAGCTAAAAAAGCTCGAGCTCGGTCAGGTCGCAAGCATAGCTTACTCCCGAATTGACTAAAAAAGGTTCACCGAACCTTTTTTAACGTCAATTCCCCATCTCCCTAGTTAAAAGAGTAAATCATGTGAGAAACATAGGGCTTATTCTTTTTATCATTTATTATTTTTTGTTTACAAAAGAAAATTTATTGGAAAGATTTTTTTGATTATGTTATAGAAACGTAGTAAAATCAAGGGGTAGACAAGGGTTGTCGGGTATAAAATATGGCATTTCTCGCTTTGTGTCGTGTTAATTATCAGCCCTTTTTGATAGGATTTGCTCGAAAGGAGGAAGTAAATGGACCAGAAAAAAATAGGTGGTTTCTTAAAAGAACTTCGCAAGGAAAAAATATGACTCAGGAACAACTTGCGGAAAAATTTAATGTTTCGAGTAGAACCGTGTCACGTTGGGAAAATGGAAATAATATGCCTGATCTGGATATATTAATAGAAATATCAGATTATTATGAAGTTGACCTTCGAGAAATTCTTAATGGAGAAAGGAAAAGCGAGAATATGAATAAGGAAATTAAAGATACAGTATTACAGGCAGTAGATTATACAAATACTGAGGCAGAAAAGTATAATAAACGTGTTAGAATTTGCAATTCAATTGCTTTGATTTTGTTGGTGGTTTATATGTCATTAAAAGATTCCGGAATTTATATGGAAAATCTAATTATCAGAAATGGATTAGATTTTTCGCAAGGCCTAGCAGTTGGAATGCTTCTATGTGGTGTTATAATGTCAAGTCGCTATGGTGCAAAGATCAGAGCGTTTAAGCAAAGAGTATTTTTTAATAAGAAACAAGACTTTTAAAGGGTGAATAATGAGAAGAGTGGGGAAACCAGACGGAAAAGTTACTATTATTGGTACTTATGAAGTGGATCATAACAGGCACATCATATATTCTTTCGGTGAAGATGAAAGTGGAAAATACTATTCTATAGAAGAAGTTGAATATAATATTGGTTCAGCATATTCATTTGCCAGAAATTACTATCTTCTTGAAGATTTCGAGGTTGAAGATCTGAGACAGAGGGCTCTAAATCATTGAAGCGGGTATTGTTTAATTCATTTTGGTAGGGGGATTACAATATGTCTTTAAAAATAGTACGTAATGATATTACAAAAATGAATACAGAGGCCATCGTTAATACTGCTAATGAATTTCCAGCTGTTGGCGATGGCTGTGATACTGCTATTTATAAAGCTGCTGGATATGACGAGCTGCTTGACTATAGAAAGAAAAACGTCGGATATGTGGCTGAGGGAGATGTATTTATTACTCCTGGATTTAATTTGTCATCAAAATATATTATTCATGCGGTTAGTCCTATTTATTCAGAAGGTGATGATGAGGCAGAGATAAAACTGCGTTCCTGTTATAGAAAAAGCCTGCAGCTTGCAAAGGAATATGAGATAAAGTCTATTGCATTTCCTCTTATATCAACTGGAAGCTATGGATATCCTAAAGAAGAGGGCATGAGAATAGCTGTTGATGAGATTAATAGATTTCTTCTTAATGATAACATGATGGTATATCTTGTTGTTTTTGATGAAAAGGCTAGATCTCTTGGACAAAGAATATATCCGAATCTTGAGGAATACATAGATCAAAACTATGTAGAAGAAAAGCGTGATGAAGAATATGGTAGCAATATCTATAGCCTGAGTAAGGATTCAAAGGTTTCTAAGAAGAAAAAAAGAAAACCTTTATTTGGAAAGCGTGATAGTTGTGAAGCATCTAGGCCGGATCCATATGATGGTATGGCTCTTATGGGAAGCCAAAGTGTTCAGTCCTTTAGAAAAGATACATTCGGAGATTTTGAAATTAATGAAGAATGCGCTGATGAGAGTGCTGAAGATATTTTTTCTGATTTTGATTCAAAACACGAGAAGAAGTTAGAAGAACGAATGAGGCATATTTCAGATACATTTTCTCAGTATCTCATGTATCTGATTAAGGATAAGAATATGGAAAATGCTGATGTTTACAAGAGAGCAATTGTCGATAAGAAAACATTTTCCAAGATAAAGAATAATGTTAATTATCATCCGCAGAAGCTTACGGTTCTCTGTTTATGCGTTGGAGCCAGGCTTAATATAGATGAGTCAAAGGATTTATTAGCCAGAGCTGGATATGCACTGTCTCCTTGTGACAAGACTGATATTATATTTTCTTATTTTATAGAAAATGAAATCTATGACATGATAGAGTTGGATATCCAGCTTGAGGAACATGGATTACCTTGTATAATCACATAAATTAGAATAGATTCTGAGTTAATCTTGAATTGTAATAGCAGGTCGCCTGCTGAGCGACCAGTATAAAATTTTTTTTTCGTATAATGGGTTCAACAAATAAAACAAACTCGAGAGAGTTGCATAAGAAAAGGAGGATACCATTATGCGAAAAGGATTAACAGAGGTTGTATTTATATTAGATAGAAGCGGTTCTATGAGAGGTCTTGAAGCTGACACTATTGGCGGATTCAATTCAATGATCGAGAAGCAGCAGAAAGAAGAGGGCGAAGCATATATTTCTACTATTTTATTTGATGATCAGACTGAGGTTCTGTATGACAGAGTCCCAATAGACAAAGTTGAACCTATGAATGATAATCAATACTATGTCAGAGGCTGCACAGCATTACTTGATGCAATAGGCGGTGCGATTCACCACATAGGAAATGTACATAAATATGCTCGTGATGAAGACAGACCTGAAAAAACACTTTTTATAATCACAACTGATGGTATGGAGAATGCTAGCGTGAAGTATGATTATAAAAAAGTAAAGAAGATGATTGAGAGACAGAAAGAAAGATATCATTGGGAGTTTATTTTCCTTGGAGCAAATATTGATGCGGTTGAAGTGGCTGGAAGATTTGGTATATCTAGTTCAAGAGCAGTAAGGTACGAATGTGATTCAGAGGGAACTCAGATTAACTTTAATGTAATGTCGAAAATGGTTAGTGCTGCCAGGGCTTCAAAATCTGCAGTTCTTATGGGGGATGCTTTCGATAGTGCGGAAATGCTGGAAGATATTCGTGATGACTATAAGAAGCGTCACCGTAATTAAGCTTAGAGGGTTGTTAAGAGCTTATAAGCAAAGAGATAATTAAGAGCCTTTAGGCTGATTAATAAATATATTTAAGGATTAGTTAAAATGATTACACATGTAGGAACTAAGAAAATTGAAACTGAACGTTTGATACTTCGTCGATTTGAGTATTCAGATATTGATTCAATGCTTCGGAACTGGATAGCTGATGAGCAGACACAGTGGGATTATGGTGAGCCAAGCTATAAAACTCCTGAAGCAGTAAGAGAATTATTTGATACAAAGTATATTGTCTCTTATTCGAGGAAAGATTATTATCGTTGGGCTGTGATTGAAAAAGAAACACGGGAATGTATTGGACAGATAGCTTATTTTACAGTAGATACTGATAATCAGCATGGTGAGATTGAGTATGTTATCGGACCGGCTTTTCAAGGGAAAGGTTATGCCACTGAAATAACAAGAGCAGTCATTAAGTTTGGATTTGAGGAGATAAACTTCCATAGAATCGAGATTGATTGTCGTACAGAAAATGAAGCTTCACGCAGAGTTATAGAAAAGTGCGGGCTTACCTATGAAGGAGTATTTCGAGATTTCTTCTGGCGAAAAGACCACTATGAAGGAAGAAGGGTATTTTCTATTTTAAAAAGTGAATGGGAAATGAATAATCCTTAGGAAGAAATCTTTAAAAAGCATTCGGAATTTGCTAGGTTACGAAACGAAACCACAGCTATTGAATTCTTTATCATCCAGGTAGTATAATTTAATCAATCAGAGTCGACACTGATATATGAAGTTATCACTATATGAGAGAGGATACTTATGGATGATACTAATAAGGAAATTCTAAAATTTCTGGAAATGAATGGAAGAATGAGTTTCACAGAAATAGGAGAAAAGCTTGGACTGTCAAGAGTTGCGGTTAAAAAGCGTGTTACAAAGCTTGAAGAAAGTGGAGTAATACGTGGGTATAAGGCTGTTATAAACAGTGATGGCATCGTAAAAATGCATATGGAGATTACAACAGTAGATGAAGATTATGAAGATCTCCTGGAGTATTTGAGCCGTACCGGATATGTGAAAGAATTATATATTATGACAGGTGAGAATCGTATTCATGCAACAGCAGTTGCTTCTGAAGTATCAGAATTAAAGTATCTTGCAAGAATGGTAAGCGAGGAGTTTGAGGATAAAATAAAAACTATCGGCTGCCATGGTGTAAAAGAAATAGTAATAGATACTATGGGAGGTGTCGACTATGATAGGGCTGAACGAGAGCGTGTCAAAGGAAATGAATAAATACCTGGAAGGTATAACCATTGAAGAAATCCTGTGCATTTTATCTAAGAATAAAAAAGCTTTTCATTATCAGGTGAATTTTACAAATGATCAGCTTCATCAGGATATAGAAGTACTGGATCTTAGTGTTAGAGCTTATCACTGTCTTAAAAGAGCAGGATATGATAATCTGGAAAGTCTTGTAAATGGAATCTACACGAAAAATGGAGAGTCCAGTAAGAAACAATTACGTAAAATAAGGAATTTGGGTACTAATTCTGCAGATGAAATATTGGTAAAGCTTATGAATTATTACTTTATGAATCTTCCAGACAATAGAAAGAAAGCTTATATGGATAAGATCCTGGATATTAACTTTGTAGCAGCAGAGTGAATCATAAGATCAACAAAATGCAACTGCCATTACTTAAAAAAAGGCGGTTGCTTTTTGAGTTAACCGTGAATAGTAACAATTAATAAGCAAAAAAATATAGCTGAAATCGTTAAAATAGTATATAATCAATTTTTAAATCAATTATGAGGAGACTTTCTATGAAAAAAGGGTTTATTAAAAGAGTGATTTCATTTGTTGTTCTGGTTTTACTTCTATTTTCTTATTCAGCAAGTGATGCGATAGGTTCAGTTGAAGCTTCTGGCAAAATGAAAACACTGAAAAAGAATCAGTATTCCAAGTTGATTGAAGGTGGCATGACAAAGAATCAGTTTGAAACGATCTTAGCTACTGTTACTTATCAGAATCCTTCTGGACTAACAAACAAGCAGCTTAGTAAAGTACATACTAAAACTGAAATGCTCAATCTTATAATATATCGTCTTAGGGGGATGGAAATATACAAGAGTAAGCAATCTAAAAAGCAAAATTATATTAGCATAAAAAAAGCAAATAAAATAATGGCTTCATTTACTTCTTTCAGATTTAAGAAGAATAAAAAATATAGCTATTCCATGTATACTGATAAGAAAAATGTACATATGTTTTATGGTGCAGGATATTCTGATTATATTATTACAAAAAATGCAAAATATAATAATGAAAAGATTGTAATTACCTATGAATTACATGATGACCTGCAAGAGGAAAATGCTGGAAAGCTTGTATGCCGTGGCGTATATAAAGCAACTTTGATAAAGAGAAAAAATGGAAAATACCGTTTAAATAGTATCAAGAAGATAAAATAATAATTTTTGAGTGTTTATCTTTTATGCATTTAAGTGTATAATAGTGGGTTGTGATGTATTTTTTGTATTGGATAAAATCTTTGGCTTTGATAATGGGACTATTCTCGGTAGGTATCATTTATAGTATAAAGAGGTAAGAATAATGGGAAAGAAGATAATGATTGTAGGTGCTAGTTTTAAGGATAAAGGTTCGCAATCTACGCTTTTTGTTGTTATTGATGAATTAAGGAAACGCTTTGAAGATTGCCAGATTTTTTTTGCGTGTAATGGTGAACAGTTTGAAGAAACAAATTATAGATTCAAAAAAATATCATACACAAAACAATTCCAGGATATGGCGTTAGGAGCTCGTTTAAATATATTTAATAACATATCCAAACTTATTCGTAAGAAAGATGATACTGCATCTAAGGATGATGATGCTCAGAAGTTTTTTTCAGAGCTGGATCTGATAATAGATATAAGTGATTCTGTTTTAACTGATAGAAGCACTATAGCAGAAACAGAAGGATATTTGAAGAATATCAAAATAGCTCAGAAATATAATATACCTATGATAATTCTGCCTCAATCTTTTGGCCCGTTCAATTATTCTTTGGATGATATGTATATTATGGGAGAAATGAAGGATCTTCTTTTTTATCCTAAGGCTATATATGCGCGTGAAGAAGAGGGTTATGATGATTTGATCGGTAATTTTGGTCTTGATAATCTGAGACGTTCTCCTGATCTTGTTTTACAAAATAAAGGTATAAATATACTGAACGTATGTACTTCTTTCTATTCACCAATCATTCCGGATATAAAAGAAGGTAATAATGTTGCTGTTATTCCAAATGAATATCTTTTTACAAAAAATATTTCTAATAAGAATTATGCTTTGTTTTTTAAGATGATTGAAAAGCTTATAAATTCAAAAAAAGAAGTATATGTTTTCTGTTTAGCATCTAGTGATCTGGAAATATGTAAAAAAATGACAGCTTTGTTTAGTTATAATGATCATGTTCATTTGATAGATCAGGAATTTGACTGTATTGAATATGATTTTATCGTTAAATATTTTGATTTTGTTTTAAGCTCACGTTATCATGGCTGCGTTCATGCTTATAGAAATCTTGTTCCAAGTATAATTTTTGGAACTTCGCCTAAGGATAAGGAATTGGCAAAACTAATGAATCAGGAACAGTATTATGTTGATATTCTTTCTGATACGTTTAGTGATAGAGATTGGTTGAATGCTATGGATGGCATGCTGGAATATAAAGATAAAGAAAAGGAAATCATTAGAACTCGTCTGGAAGAAATCCAAAGTAGTAATTGCTTTGAGGTATTAGATGAGTTAGGCTGGTAAAAAATATTCTAAAGATGGATTGATCATATGAAATCACGAAATGATTCTAAAATGGTTGAGGTTCTTATATATAATCCTAAAAGTATTCGGGATATTGTCAGAGCTTTGAGTGTTTTATTGGATAGGTTATGCGCTGAGATGTTTCGCTTCGAGGATTGCAAAAGAAAAGCTATATTCAATCCTAACAGGATAGTAAGAATCACGATAAAAGATGGTAGATACTATTTTCACCTAATTAATCGAGAAACTGTACAGGTAGATGCTCGCACAGGTAGAAATTATCTGAAAATATATCCATGTACATGTATTAAAAAAATCAATAAAAATAATATCATTAATCTGGCTTATCTGATTTATTATCATAAAGGTGTGTATCGATTTATAATAGATGAGTAGTTAATATTCACAGTTGATAAGAATTAAGTATGATGTCTTGTGAAACTATGAATTTTTTGGTACAATTTACTTTTAGAAAAATAAGCTGGAGGAAAAATTATGATTTCAAAACTTTTGAATGCTATCAAAGAAAAGGATGCACCTGTTGTTGTAGGACTGGATCCACAGATTGGATTCCTTCCTGGATTCATTTTAGATAAAAATGTAAATGAATTCGGAAACAGTCTTGAAGCAGTAGCTGAATCCTTTTTTGAATTTAATAAAAAGATTATCGATGCAACCTATGACCTTGTTCCTGCGGTAAAGCCTCAGGTGGCAATGTATGAGCAATACGGAATTCCAGGTCTTGTTGCATTTAAGAAAACTGTTGATTATGCACATGAGAAGGGACTTATTGTTATAGGTGATGTAAAACGTGGCGATATAGGTTCAACATCAGAAAGCTATGCAGTTGCTCATCTTGGAAATGTAACTGTAGGCGATACTGTTATTAAACCTTTTGATGAAGACTTTGCTACGGTTAATCCTTATCTTGGATCTGACGGTGTTAATCCATTTGTAAAGGTTTGTAATGAGAATGACAAGGGTATCTTCGTTCTTGTAAAAACCTCAAATCCATCTTCTGGTGAATTTCAGGACAGAAAAATTGATGGAAGGCCTTTATATGAGATAGTTGCTGATAAGGTTCGTGAATGGGGAGAACAGTCTATGGATGGAGACTACAGTAATATCGGTGCTGTAGTTGGTGCTACTTATCCTGAAATGGGTGCTGAGCTTAGAAAACTCATGCCTAATACAATGATACTTGTTCCAGGCTATGGTGCTCAGGGTGGAACAGGAAAAGACCTTAAAGGATTCTTTAATGAGGATGGCCTTGGTGCAATAGTTAATTCTTCCAGAGGTATTATTGCAGCTTATAAAAATGAAAAATATCAGAGCTTTGGAGATGCTGGATTCGCAGATGCTTCAAGAGCAGCTGTAGAAGATATGCTTGCTGATATTCGTAGTATTTTTTAATCTGCAGCATGGATAGATTATGAAAACTAAACTTTTGATATGAGGAAAGATCTATGAATATAATTACAGCTGAAGTACTGGAACAGAAACACCTGGTTGATGATATATATAGTATGTGGATAAAATCTGAAGGAATAGCTGATCAGGCTCATAGTGGACAGTTTGTTTCACTTTATTGTAATGATCCATCCAAGCTTCTTCCCAGACCAATCAGTATATGTGAGGTTGATAAGGTAAGACAGGCTATTCGTCTGGTTTACAGAGCCGTTGGTGCAGGGACAAAACAGTTCAGTCGATTTACATCTGGAGATGAGGTAAGAATTATAGGACCAGTTGGAAATGGATATGATCTTAATTCGGATAATCCTGTTCTTATGGGTGGCGGTATAGGAATTCCACCTATGCTTGAGCTTGCAAAGGAATTTAGCCTTAAAGGTTTAACAAAAGATAAGATAAAAGTTATCCTTGGATTTAGGGACAATACATTTCTAATTGAAGATTTTGAGAAATATGCAACGGTTTATATTTCCAGCGATACGGGAAGCTTTGGTGTTCATGGAAATGTTTTGGATGCCGCAAAGGAGTATGGCTTAGAAGCTGATATGATATATGCTTGTGGTCCTACACCAATGCTTAGAGCTATTCAGCAGTACAGCTTTGATAAGGGAATCGAGGCACAGCTTTCACTCGAAGAAAGAATGGCCTGCTCAGTCGGAGCCTGCCTTGCATGTGTATGTAAAACAAAAGATATTGATGATCATTCTAAGGTGAAAAACAAGAGAGTATGTGTAGATGGTCCTGTTATGAGAGCATCGGAGGTGGAACTATGATGACAGTAGATTTTTGTGGTGTACAACTTAAGAATCCGGTTACAGTTGCATCTGGTACCTTCGGCTCAGGTATGGAATATTCTGATTTTGTTGATCTTTCAAAGCTTGGTGCAGTAACTACCAAGGGCGTTGCAAATGTTCCATGGCCAGGTAATCCTACTCCACGAGTAGCTGAGGTATATGGTGGAATGCTCAATGCAATAGGACTTCAGAATCCGGGTATTGATACATTTATTGAAAGAGATTTAAAATTCTTAGCTGATTATGATACTAAGGTTATAGTGAATGTATGTGGACGTTCGGTTGAAGACTATGTTGAGGTAGTTGAAAGATTAGGTGATGAAAAGGGAGTTTCACTTCTTGAGATTAATGTTTCCTGCCCAAATGTTAAAGAAGGTGGAATTGCCTTTGGTGTAGATCCGGGCGCACTTGAAAATATTACTAAAGAGATTAAAAAGAAGGCAAAACAGCCGGTTATTATGAAACTCAGTCCTAATGTAACAGATATAGCTGAGATGGCGAGGGCTGCTGTAAGTGGTGGCGCGGATGCACTGTCACTTATTAATACTCTTACAGGTATGAAGATAGATATTATCAGACGTACATTTGTACTCGCTAATAAGACTGGAGGTATGTCAGGTCCTGCAGTTAAACCAGTGGCTCTCAGAATGGTTTATCAGGTTGCAAATGCAGTTGATGTTCCTATCATTGGAATGGGTGGCATAAGTACTGCTGAGGATGCAATTGAATTCATTATGGCTGGTGCTACTATGGTATCCGTTGGAACTGCTAATTTCAATAATCCTACAGTGACATTAGACATAATTAATGGTATAGAACAATTCATGAATGATAACAAGATCAGCAACCTTGATGAAATCAGAGGATGTGTGAAATAAGGAAATATGAGAAATAAGAAGAAAAAATACAAGTTTACAGATGAGGTTATGGCAATTGATGCCATAATCTCAATGATTTTTGGAATACCGGCATTATTGATAATTATTTTATCTATAGTGCTTGCATTTATAACCAAAGGAAATGTACCGGATATTATCGGCTACCTTTTGCTTGCTGTAGGTGTAATGAGTGTGACAGGGTTTATATTTGGGCTTCTTTCCTACAGAGATCCGGATGGTGGAATTCTAAGCAAAAGAACTGCAGTGATCATATCTATTATAGATATGCTTATGCTTGTGGCGATTTATGTTATTTAGCGTAATACTGTAATGTTAATACTAAAATGGTATATTTTAAAATGTTTGATTACTTCAGGGGGACAAAATATATGACCAAATTATTCGAAAGCAGTGATCTTTATGAAAGATTCTGCCTTGTTAAAGAGAGAATAAGTCAAATTCCGGATGATAAAATTGTGTCGGGTGAAATATCCGATGAGTTTTTTTATCTGGATTTTTTTATTAAAAAAGCAGAAAAGATTAATAATATTTTAAATAATTATAACAGATTTAGTCTGGATAATCTTTCTGAGATTGAAGAATTAAAGCTGAGTGAAAGAAATGATCTATATTATAAGGATATAGCTGAAGAATATGATACCTCTTATTCTAATCCGGATTATGCAGAGGAACGTCTTGGAATATATGGAAAGGTTTTGAGTTTCGTTTCATCTGAAATAGATAGTCTTCCAGTTGCAATTTCGGGAAGAAGTATCGATGGAGAGGCTGAAGCTCAGGCTGTTAGAGGCTCCATATATCTGCTTGAACTTTTCATTCTTTTATATGGGATGTTTAAGAGTGAGGAAATACCTACTCTTAAAGAAGTTGAAGAGGCTGTATATTATTATGCATTTGATTATATAGAGGATGTTTCTTTTGATAGGACGATGGAGACTCTTGTTCCTGATTATACTTCTATAGCAAGCCGTATTATTTATCAGGCGGATCTCACTGATACCAGATATTTATATTTATATGGAGATTATATTACAGAATCTGAACTTAAGCTGTCTAAGTTCCTTTCAGAGATGACTCAGGAGGAAATAGATAAATGTGCTTTTGTTTATACTGATGGCTTCAGAAGAGGCTTCGATGTTATGGGAGTGAATTTTGAAGGAAAAAAGACTGTTAATATTAGGTATCACCTCGGACAGGAGAGAATTGTCAGAGCTGCTGTTAAAAATTTTGCCGAAATGGGACTCGAGCCTATCTTTTCCAGATGCTCATTTAACAGAATGGTAAGAAGAGGTGTTACTAAGCAGGGATATGAAAGTACTTCCCCTAATATGCAGTTTGAGTATGATCATAGAATGGATGATACATTTTTCCTTGATGGAAGATATGTAGATAGAAGAATAAATGCAACTTCAGCTGCGTATGAATATTTTAAAGAAGAGGCTGCGGCATATGCAGGACCAGCTGTAATAGAAACCTTTGGAGAAGACTTGTTCTCACCTGTTGCAAAAGAAAGCGTAGCTTCTTATTCGGATAAACAAAATGAGCTGAGTGTAAAGCTTTATAGCAAGATGGGACAAATATCAAATCAGTACATTCCTGGTGACAGCTACAGTTTCACTATAATTGCATTTCCATTGCCAGATATTGGAGAATCCTTTGAAGAAATTTTCAGAGAAACCGCGATACTTAATTCTCTGGATAATGATAAATATATCAAGATTCAGCAGAACATAATAGATGTTCTAGATAAAGCAGATGTGGTTAAAGTTAAGGGAATGAATGGCAACAGAACTGACATGACTGTTAAAATGAGAGTCCTTGAAAATCCTGAAAAAGAAACCCAGTTTGAAAACTGTACAGCAGATGTAAATATTCCGCTTGGTGAAGTGTTTACTTCTCCTGTGCTTAAGGGTACGAAGGGGATTCTTAATGTAAGTAAGGTTTATCTTAATGGATACCTGTTTAAGGATCTGGAAATTAGTTTTCAGGATGGCGTTGTTAAGGATTACCATTGTGCGAATTTTGAAGAGGAAGAGGCTGGAAGAAAATATATTAAGGAAAATATTCTTTTTAACCATGAATTTCTACCTATTGGAGAGTTCGCTATTGGAACCAATACATATGCGTATGTGATGGCACAGAAATATAATATACTTGATAAGCTGCCTATCCTGATAGTTGAAAAAACAGGACCGCATTTTGCTGTTGGAGATACGTGTTACAGTCATGCAGAAGATCATGCAGTGTATAATCCTGACGGTAAGGAAATCGTAAGTAGAGAAAATGACTTTTCACTGCTTAGAGATACTGAACCGGATAAGGCATATTTTAACTGCCATACAGATATTACGATTCCATATAATGAAATCGGAAGACTTTATACTGTTGATTCTGATGGGAATGAAATAGATATCATTGTTGATGGGATATTCGTACTTACGGGGACAGAGGCTTTGAATGAAGCTTTTGAGTAAAGTGTTATTATTCATGGATTATGAGATATAACTCAGTGAATAGTAACTATAGATAAAAGAAGGGGTGCAATACTATGAACATTCTTGACATTATTGAAAAAAAGAAAAGGGGACAGGAACTCACTAAAGATGAAATCGAATTTGTGATTAAGGGTGTAGTTGCAGAAAATGGTGATCCTGATTTTATTCCTGATTATCAGCTGTCAGCTCTTCTGATGGCTATTGTCCTTAAAGGAATGACTGATGTTGAAACAGCTAATCTTACAATGGCAATGACTAATTCCGGGGATACTCTTGATCTAAGCTTTATGGGTAGAACAATACTTGATAAACATTCTACCGGTGGAGTAGGAGATAAAACTACACTTATTGTTGGACCTATAATGTCATCTTTGGGAGTTCCAATAGCTAAGATGAGTGGTAGAGGTCTTGGTATAACCGGAGGTACGATAGATAAGCTTGAATCTATTCCGGGATTTACATCTTCTATCAGTGAGGAACAATTCATTAATAACCTGAAAACCATCGGTAATGTGGATGCTGCACAGACCAAAAGTCTTGCACCTGCAGACAAGAGACTGTATGCTCTGAGGGATGTTACAGCAACGATAGACAGTCTGCCACTTATTGCTTCTAGTATTATGAGCAAGAAACTCGCAAGTGGCGCTGATTCAATAGTTCTGGATGTTAAGTGTGGTAAGGGTGCATTTATGAAAAATAAAGAAGATGCAAGTATGCTCGCCAGTACCATGATAGATATTGGAGAAAAATGTGGACGTAAATGCAGTGCTGTTATTTCTGATATGAATATTCCACTCGGCCGCTGTGTAGGAAATAAACTTGAGGTTATGGAAGCGGTTGATTTCCTTAAAGACTATAAATCATCTGAGCCAAGGCTTAGAAATCTTATGTTTGTAATCTGCCGTGAGATGTTCAGACTTTCCGATAAATATGAAGGAAACAGTGATGAAGAAATCACTGCAATGATTAGTTCTACCCTTGAAGAAGGAAGAGCTTATGATAATTTTCTTAAGCTAATAAATGCCCAAGGCGGAGATGTCAGCAGATTAGAAGAAGTGTGCACTCCGTCAGCAGAGTATAAAGCTGAAATAGTTATTCCTGATATCATTTCTTCACTTAAGGGCATAAAGGATGATATGAATAATAATGCTTCAGATATGCTTTCAGGAAAAGCCCTGTCAGCTGATGTTATTGGAAGAACAAGCCTTGCTCTTGGTGCTGGAAGGATGACCAAGGAAGATACAATCGATACCGATGCAGGAATTGTAATAGATATACTGGAAAATGGAAATATATGTTATACGCTTTATTCCAATAGTAAGGAAAAACTTGAGGATGGCAAAGCAGTTATAGAAAAAGCACTGATTTCATATATTAATAAAGAGGAGCTTTCTGAGAACCTGGTTGCCGACAGAAATGCAGCAATCATTTATGATATTATAAGAAAGTAGTTACTATTTACGGTTTATGAGATAATAATCATTGAATGTAATACACATTTTTAGTATAATCACACTATGATTTGAAGAGAAACAGACGTCTATCTGTTTAGAAGTCTGATTCGTTTTATGAAAAAGTAAATATGATATAGGGAGGATTTTAAATTGGGTATTTTATCAAGATTTAAAGACATTATGTCTGCAAATATCAATGCGCTTCTCGATAAAGCAGAAGATCCTGAGAAGATGATTGATCAGACATTACGTAATTTGAACAATGACCTTGCTAAGGTTAAAAGTGAAACGGCAGAGGTTATGGCTGATGAGGCTAAGGCTAAGCGTAACCTTGATGAAGTAAATGCTGAAATTGCAAGAATGCAGCAGTATGCTGAAAAAGCTGTTCTGGCTGGAAATGATGCTGATGCTACAAGATTTCTTACAGAAAAAGCAAAGCTTGTTGCAAAACAGGAAACACTTCGGCAGGTATATGATGTTGCTTCAGCAAATGCTATGAAGATGCGTCAGATGCATGATAAGCTTGTTAATGATATAGCTGAGCTTGACTCACGTAAAGATGCAATTAAGGCTAAGATCAGACTTGCCAGAGCACAGCAGGATGTTAACAGAATTACCTCCAAGATTGACTCTGCATCCAGCTTTGCAGCCTTCCAGAGAATGGAAGATAAGGCAGATGCTATGCTTGATATGGCAGCTGCAGAGGCTGAACTTAATTCTACTACAGCTTCTAACGAGGTTGACAGCCTTACCAAAAAATATGATGCTTCTCCTGATGCAGCCGTTCAGGATGAACTTGCAGCGCTTAAAGCTCAGATGGGAATTAGATCTGGCGAATAATGCTGGGGTTAAATGATAAACAATGGGAGGCCTGCTCGTATACCGAGGGGCCTCTTCTTATACTTGCCGGGGCTGGAAGCGGCAAGACAAGGGTTATAGTTCATAGAATTGCGTATCTGATAGATGAGATGGGAGTGAATCCATATAATATTCTTGCCATCACATTTACCAATAAGGCTGCAAATGAGATGCGCGAAAGAGTTGAAACTGAGATAGGTGTTGGAGCAGAAGGAATATGGGTGAGTACATTTCACTCTATGTGTGTAAGGATTCTCAGGAGATTTTATGACAGACTTGGTGGAAATAATAGCTTCACAATATATGATACAGATGATCAGAAGACTGTTGTAAAGGAGGTTCTTAAAACCTTAAATCTTGATCCGAAGCAATATCCTGAAAAGGCATGCATCAGTTTTATTTCGAAGGCAAAGGAAGAATTTCTTACTCCTGATGATGTAGACAGCAGATCTGCTTTCAATTACAGAGATATGCAGATGGCGAAGATTTACCGTGAGTATCAGAATAGAATGAAGCAGAATAATGCGCTGGACTTTGATGACCTGATATTCAAAACTCTTGAGCTTTTCAGTAGAGAGAAGGATGTTCTTGAAATGTATCAGAACAGATTCAAGTACATTATGGTGGATGAGTACCAGGATACTAATCATAGTCAGTTTCTTCTGGTTAAATATCTTGCTGACAAATGGAAGAACCTTTGTGTAGTAGGTGATGATGATCAGTCAATTTATAAGTTCAGAGGAGCTAACATTTATAATATACTGAATTTTGAAGACGAATATAAGGATGCTAAGGTTGTAAAGCTTGAGCAGAATTACAGAAGTACTTCAACAGTTCTGAATGCTGCAAATGCAGTTATTGCTAATAATGAGGGGCGTAAAGTTAAAAGTCTGTGGACTGAAAATGAAGTTGGCGAGAAGATTCATTATACTGTTTATAGTTCGGAGTTTGAAGAGGCACAGGGTACTGTAAGTAATATCCTGCACCAGCATCTTGATCTGGATGTTGATTATAATGATATAGCAATTCTTTACAGAACAAATGCTCAGTCCAGAGCTCTTGAGGAAAAACTTATCTTTTCAAATATTCCGTATAAGCTTTTTGGTGGCACTGGATTCTATAATCGTAAGGAAATAAGAGATCTGGTTGCATATCTTAAAGTCTTAGGTAACCCGGCAGATGAGGTGTCCTTTGTCAGGATAATAAATGTTCCAAGACGTGGAATCGGTCAATCAACTGTGGATAAGATTCGTGAAAAAAGTATGAGTCAAGGTATGTCCATGTATGATTTCTGCTTAGAACCTGAGTTTAGGAATGAGCTTGGAAGAAGCAGTGAGAAGATTGCCGGATTTATGGAAATGATGGAATCTCTTAGGGAAAAGGCTCATACTGGTGAGCTGACTGAGCTCTTTGATGAGCTTTTAGAGAAAACTGGTTACAAGCTTCTGCTTCAGAATGAAGGTACAGACGAGGCTAATACCAGAATTGAGAATATAGAGGAGCTTAAGAACAAGATATCTTCTTATGAACAGGATGCTGAAGAACCTACTCTGATAGAACTTCTCGAAGAAATATCACTTGTAGCTGATACTGATGAGGAAGAGGATGGTGGAAGCAGGGTAACTCTTATGACACTTCATAGTGCCAAAGGTCTTGAATTTCCTGTGGTTTTTATTGTTGGTATGGAAGAGAATCTTTTCCCTAGTGGGATGTCAATTGATTCAGATGATCCAGACGCAATTGAAGAGGAACGAAGACTCTGTTATGTTGGAATAACCAGAGCTAAAAAAGAATTGTATCTTAGCGGTGCAAAAACAAGACTAGTAAATGGAAGTCGTATGTATCCTGCACCATCAAGGTTTATAGATGAGATTCCTACAGAGTATCTTGATGGAGCGACAGGACGTAGTAAAATATCCAGTGCTTCAACAAAGCCGTATACAGGCTCGACTTCGTATGGCAGGACAGTGACACCTAAAATGGGCGTTCCATATGGTGGAATGAAGAATTCTACAAAAAAATCAAATGGTTCGTCGGGGGCTGCTGCCTCGACTATTGATGCTATAAACTATAGTGTTGGCGACAGAGTGAGACATATTAAGTTTGGTAAAGGAACAGTAACTGAGATGGTCAAGGCCGGAAATGAATATGAGATTACTGTTAATTTTGATACGGTTGGAGAGAAAAGGATGTTTGCCACTTTGGCAAAACTGAAAAAAATATAGAGAGGGTTACTTATGGAAAAACGCTTTGACGAGGAATTGTATGATGAGGATAGTTACGGAGAAAAGTCATCTGATGAGTATTTTTATGATAAAAGAAATGATGAAGATGAGGAACCTTATCGTAGAAGGTCGTCTAAGAGGAAAAGAGGGGGCTTCAATATGAATAAAATACTTTTATGGATTATAGGGATTTTACTTATTATAAGTCTGGCTTTAGGGATTAGTCTTTACGTGGTATATAAGATAAATAACAAGGAAGAAAAAGAGCCTGAGATTACTTCAGCGATGATTTCTGCAAAGATTGAGGAGGTGAGTGATCTTACGACTTCCAAGATGACTTATAATGGGGTTATCTATTACTCAGAGGGCGAGATTCCATTTATCACTCAGAAATCTTATTCAATGGGCTATTCTGCTGAGGTAAGAGCCGGCTTTGATATAAGTAATGTTGATGTCAGTGTTGTTGGCGATACTGTTCTGGTTAAAATACCGAAATCAGATATTCAATCGATAAATGTTGATCCGAATTCTGTTAATTTCTTTGATGAGAAGCATGCTCTTTTCAACTGGGATAATAAGACTGACGGAGTCGAAGCTATAAAATATGCTGAAGAAGATGTGCGACAGAATGCTGATCTTGAGAGCCTTAAGTCAGATGCTGATGACAATGCTAAAAAGGTTATTTATGAGGTCCTTGAAAATGCAGTTGGTGATAAACAGCTTGTTGTTGAATCTGAAAAATAAATATGCTATAATGAATTCACTGATTTAATTTTGAAAGGGGGTTTCTTGATAATGAGAGACGAAATAGTAGTTAAAGATGATGCCGTTGAGGGAGCAAAGAGTGCGATAATCACTATCTGTATTATCGTTGGTGTTATTACACTTATTGCAGGAATTGCAGTTGCAGTTTATAAGTATCTTACTCCAGATTATCTTGATGATTTTGATGAGTTTGATGATGACTTTGATGATGATTTCTTTGAGGATGATCAGGATATAGCTGAGGATCTTGCAGAACCTGCAGAGGCTTAATCTTTAATCATTATTGATTGACATTTACGGGATTGTACATTTGCAGTACAGTCCCTTTTTTCTAAGTAAAATACTTTAGGAAGGCAGGTGTTATAGGGTGTATGATGTAATTATCATCGGTGCTGGTGTTTCGGGGTGCGCTATTGCCAGAGAACTTTCAAGATACAGACTCAGTATTCTTGTACTTGAAAAAGAAGATGATGTTTGTGAAGGAACAACAAAGGCTAATAGTGGTATTGTGCATGCGGGCTTCGATGCTAAACCGGGAACTCTGAAAGCAAGGCTTAACGTAAGGGGGAGTAAGCTGATGCAGGAGCTTTCAGAAAAACTTGATTTCGCATACAAGAATAATGGGGCTATGGTTCTTTGCTTTGAAGAAGCTCAAATGGATGATCTCCGTGAATTGTATGACAGAGGGATTCAGAATGGTGTTGAGGGGCTGAAACTTCTTACAGAAGATGAGGTACATGCACTCGAGCCATCAATTGGGAAAGTGGCTGGGGCTCTTCTGGCAGAAACCTCAGGAATAGTTTGTCCTTTTGAAATGAATATTGCATTTGCAGAAAATGCATTTGCTAATGGTGCTTTGTTCAGATTCGGAACTGAAGTAAAGGATATAGTGAAAAATGATGATGAAACTTTTGATGTTATAGTATCAGGTGAAAAAGAAGATGTTATTAAAGGACACATTGTAATAAATGCCGCTGGTGTTTATGCTGATGCTATACATAATATGGTTTCGGATAAGAAGATGACAATTATTCCAAGACGTGGTGAGTATTATCTGATGGATAAGGAAACAGGCAGTCTTGTTTCCAGAACTATTTTTCAACTGCCTACTAAGCTTGGCAAGGGTGTTCTTGTTACACCGACAGTCCATGGAAATCTTATGGTTGGCCCATCGGCTGAAGATATTGAAGATAAGGAAGATACAGCAACAACCAGATATGGCCTTGATCTTGTAAAAGAAAGAGCAGCTCTTTCTGTAGATAAGATTCCATTTAATAAAACAATAACGAACTTTTCCGGGCTTAGAGCGACAGGTGAATCAGGAGATTTTGAAATCGGTTATGTCTGTCCCGGATTTATCGATGTTGCAGGCATCGAATCACCAGGACTTTCCAGTGCTCCTGCTATAGGGGAATATGTTGCACAGCTTATTGGTGAAAAATATGAGCTTGTTTCTAAAGATTCATTTATTGATGAGCGAAAAGGTGTGGTACATTTTGCTGCATTATCTGTTGATGAACAGAATACGCTTATAAAAGAGAATCCATCCTATGGAAATATAGTATGCCGCTGCGAAAGTGTAACAGAAGGTGAGATACTGGATGCCATAAAGAGGCCGCTCGGTGCTAAAACTTTAGATGGGGTTAAAAGAAGAACAAGAGCCGGAATGGGAAGATGCCAGGCCGGATTCTGTACACCAAAGGTAATGACTCTCATTTCAAAGGAACTGGGCACTCCGTTAGCTGAAGTTAAGAAGAATTGATGGAGGTTGATGAGATGCGTGAATTTGAACTTATAATTATTGGTGGTGGTCCTGCTGGTATGGCAGCTGCAGTTGCAGCTAAGAAGAAGGGACTGGAAAAAATAATAATATTTGAAAGAGATTCAGTTCTAGGTGGTATTCTTAATCAGTGCATTCATAATGGTTTTGGACTTCATACATTTAAAGAAGAGCTTACAGGACCGGAGTATGCTGAGCGATATGCAGATATGGTAAATGAGCTTGGTATTGAATATGAAACTGATACAATGGTTATGAATATTACTAATGATAAAATTGTAACTATTCTCAGTGCAAAACGTGGAGTTGAGAATGTAAAATCAGATGCGGTTATACTTGCTATGGGATGTCGTGAAAGACCAAGGGGAGCCCTTGGAATTCCAGGCTACAGACCTCAAGGCATCTATACGGCAGGAACCGCTCAGAGACTTATTAATATTGATGGAATTATGCCGGGCAAAGAGGTTATAATTCTTGGATCAGGCGATATTGGTCTTATTATGGCCAGACGTATGACTCTTGAAGGGGCACATGTAGCTGCTGTATTTGAATTAATGCCTTACAGTAATGGCCTTAATAGAAATATAGTTCAGTGTCTGGAAGATTATAATATACCTTTATATTTAAGTCATACTATTGTAGATATAAAGGGAAAGGAAAAACTTGAAGGGGTAGTTGTAGCAGAGGTTAAAGATGGAGTCCCCATTAAGGGAACAGAAAAGCTTTATCCCTGTGACACATTGCTTCTTTCCTGTGGATTGATTCCTGAAAATGAACTATCCAGATCCTGCGGGGTTGATATCAATCCGCTTACAAATGGACCAGTAGTTGATGATAGGCTATGCACAGATATAGATGGTATATTTGCCTGTGGAAATGTACTCCATGTTCATGATCTTGTTGATTTTGTATCTGCAGAAGCCACAAAGGCAGGTGAAAGCGCTGCAGAATATGTAAAAGGTTTAAAGACTGATTTACCAAATGAAAAACAGGAAGATAAAGACTTGAATTATCTAAGTATATTCACACAGTCGGGTGTAAGATATACAGTTCCAAATAAGATCAGAGCAGGAAAGATTTCAGAAGATATCCATCTTAGATTCCGTGTAGGTGGAGTCTATAAGGATAAGAGTATAGTTGTACGAAGCGGTGACAAAGAATTGCTGCGGCGCAAGACCAGAGTGCTTATACCTAGTGAAATGCAGGATGTTCTGATAAAAAAAGACATCATTAATTCAGTTTCTGAAGATATTTATATTGAATTAGTTTAGTACTTTTGAATAAGGAAAGGCGCTACCATGAACAAAGAATTAATATGTATCTGTTGTCCTATGGGCTGTCATCTCAGTGTAGAAATGGAAAATGGTGAAGTTCTTTCAGTATCTGGAAATACCTGTAACAGAGGTAAGGATTATGCGGTTTCTGAAATGACTGCCCCTTCAAGAATGGTAACGAGTACCATTCGTACAGTTGAAGGTGTCAGTGTTCCTGTTAAAACTGAAAATGCAGTTCCTAAGGATAAGATATTTGAAACGATGGATGAAATAAAAAGAACAGTTCTACATCTTCCGGTTAAGGTTGGAGATGTGGTTATAGATCATGTTGCAGGCACGAATGTAAATGTGGTTGCTACGAGATCTCTGCAATAACTGATTGCATTAATATATTACTTAAATGATTACATTAGTGAGGTTATTATGATTTACAAAAATATTGTTTTTGATGTAGGTGATGTACTGGCTGATTTTTGCTATGAAAAACTTATGAGAAATCTTGGTTTCAGTGAAGAAGCTGTAGAGTTTCTTTCAGCCAACATGGTTGTAACAGAATACTGGCATGAATTGGATCTTGGAAAGTGGACAGGAAAAGATGCTCTGCCACATTTCCTTGAACTTTATCCTCAGTATGAAAAAGAAATCAGGGCGTTCTGGGCAAACACGGATAAGCTTATAGAGGAATATCCTTATTCAGAACCAATGGTAAAACGTCTAAAAGATGCTGGATATGGAGTATATATTTTATCGAATTATCCTACTGATACAGCAGAGCAGCATTGGCCTACATTTAATTTTCTTCCTCTTGCAGATGGTTATATTATATCTGGATTTGAGAAGATAACTAAACCTGATGCTGAGATTTACAGGCTTTTGGAATCTCGTTTTGGAATCAAATTGTCTGAAAGTCTTTTTGTAGATGACAGACAGGTTAATATTGATGGTGCTAAGGCAGTCGGAATGGATGCAGTTCTTTTCACAGGATATGAAAATCTTGTACAAGTTTTTCATGAGAAAGGCATTCAGTACTAATATGGGGGTATAAACTGAAATGTATAATGAAAGTAAAATATGGCTTGGAATAAATGATGATGGTGAGAGGATATATCTTCTTCCTAAAATGTCAAATCGTCACGGACTTGTTGCTGGAGCTACAGGAACAGGAAAAACTGTAACTCTTAAGGTGATGGCAGAAAGCTTTTCGGATATGGGGGTTCCTGTTTTTATGGCCGATGTAAAGGGAGATATTGCAGGACTTGCTGATCCGGGGCTGGATAGTGAAGATATGCGTAGCAGAATAGACAGGTTTGGACTGGAAGCTGCTGGATTTGGATTTAAGGGTTATCCTGTTACACTTTGGGACATTTACGGTGAAAAGGGTGTGACACTTAGAACCACTATCTCTGAGATGGGGCCGCTTCTTCTTTCTCGTCTTATGGAACTAAATGAGCTTCAGTCAGATATTCTGTCAATTGTTTTTAAAATAGCTGATGATAGCGGACTCCTGCTTTTGGATACCAAAGATTTAAAGTCAATGCTTAACTATGTATCAGAACATAGTAAAGAATTTGAAGCTCAGTATGGAAAAATGAGCCCTCAGTCGATTTCTGCGATTGTGAGAGCTCTTGTGGCCCTTGAAGTAGCGGGTGGTGATAAATTTTTTGGTGAACCTGCTCTTAACATTATGGATTTCTTTACTTTTGGTGATATGGGCAAGGGCATGATCAATATTCTTGACAGCTCAAGTCTTATCAATAATTCAAAGCTTTATTCTACATTTTTATTATATCTCCTTTCGGAACTATTTGAGAGACTTCCTGAAGTGGGAGATATGGATAAGCCTAAAATGGTATTTTTCTTTGATGAGGCGCATCTTCTTTTTAATGATGCTCCAAAGGCATTACTTGAGAAGATAGAACAGGTTGTCAAACTGATAAGATCTAAAGGAGTTGGTGTATACTTTTGCACTCAGAATCCAAAGGATATTCCTGATGGTGTACTTGCTCAACTTGGAAATAAGGTCCTTCATGCTCTTCATGCATATACACCGGCTGACCAGAAGGCGGTTAAAGCGGCTGCGCAGTCCTTTAGAGTAAATCCAAAGTTTGATACATATGAAACTATAATGGAACTTGGAACTGGAGAAGCTATAGTTTCGTTTCTTGGAGAAGATGGAACTCCTGGAATTGCTGAGAAAACCAGAATACTTCCACCTCAATCAAAACTTGGTTCGATTGAGGAAAATAGACGAGATATTATTATAAAGAGCAGTATCTGTTACAGTAAATATTTTGAATCCATAGATCCGGATTCAGCTTATGAATTCCTTATAAGAAGAGGTATGGAAGAGAAGGAAGCAGCTGAAAAGCTTAGACTTGAAGCTGAAGCTGAAAAACAGCGAATGAAGGAAGAGAAGGAAGCAGAAAAGGCCAAAATAAAAGAAGAGAAAGAAGCAGAAAAACAAAGAGAACGAGAGGAACGAGAAGCTAAAAAGAAGGCAGAAGCAGAAGCTAAGGCGGCTCAGCGTGAACAGGAGAAAATAGAAGCAGAAAAGAAACGTGCCGCAAAAGCAGTAGGAAATGCGGTTACAGGTACTGTTGGACGAGAGGTCGGAAAAACTGTTGGCAAGAAGTTTGGTAAATTTGGTCAGACTCTTGGAGGTAATGTGGGTGCAAGCCTTGGACGAGGGTTGTTTTCGACATTATTTAGTAATAAAAAATAATTGATTTTATCAAGAACAAACACTTGGATATATATAATTATTCAAGTGTTTGTTTTATATTATTATTCTGATTTAACCGTGAATTGTAATTTATTTAAAATAATGGTAAAAAATTTGTAATTTTATATTATTTCGATACAGTCTCGATACATTGCTAAATTAAACTTAGAATAATTAAATCATAAAAGATTTAAGAACTTTTATCGTTAGGGGGATCAATCATATGAAACGATTGAGACTTAAAAATCTAATAGCTATCGCTGTTTTGTCGAGCCTTTGCCTTACAGCTTGTGGAAAAAATGATGTAGTGGTTGAAAAATATGGTACAGGGAAGACCGAGGCTCAGAGTGAAGCAGGAACAGGAACGGATGCCGAAGGTAGGGTAGCTGCTGTTGCAGGCAAAGGAGATACTTTGAGAAGTGTTTTTGGAAATAAAGTAACTTGGAAAGAGGAGTTTTCTATTGATGATATCCGCTTCAAAGCTGATGTATCTTATAGTATTCCTGATTCGGCAGGTATGAATGTTTATTATGCAAATAGAATAAATGATGGTAAGAGTGAAGAAAAAGAAATAGTCGATTCTATATTTGGGGATTCGGCAAAGAAAATAGAAGAGTTAAAATATATAAATCAAACTGACTATATATCACTTATATATAAGTATAGATCATTGATAGAAACTCATGACCAGTATCAAAAAATTATTTTGGATGAAGAATACTCCTGGTCAGATAATAATGTTATTGATGGACCATTTGATGAAACTTATAAATGGCTTGATGATAATGATTTTTATATTCATATGTATGAAGGTATGTATAACGGAAAGAAATTTGGTCTGATTCTTGCTTATGATGATTCTTCTAAGCTCAGGACTATATTTTTGGAACCTATCAGTATTAAAGATTATTTTCCGGATGAAGATTATAAAACTCTTCTGGTTTCCGGTTCAAATAATATGGTTGGTCAGCCAATGGACCTGAAAAATGATTGTTCTATGAACGTTGATGAAGTAAAGAAGAACGCGAAAGACTTTTTGGAAAAAACATTAAAATTAGATATTAATTACGATGTGACGGATAATCCTGCTATGTATCAAATGCTAAATATGAATGGTTTGCTGTTATATGCATCAAGTTCGTATTATTTTTTGAGTGATACAAGGTATTCTGTCGGAGACGCGATGCTTATGTTTTCGGATGTTGATTATATTAGCACATATAAATCAAACTTTGAACGAGGAGATATTGTTGAATATAAATTATTGACTGAACAAAGAGATTTATATAAGGAATATATGGAAGCTCACCCAAATAAAACGAATTTGAATAATCTTGAATATGTATTAGGTACTTCTACGAGTTATAATGAAGGCGTTCAGGAAGCTAATGTTACGAATGATGGTTATGCAGTATTTTTAGCAAATGATATATTTTCTGAACATGGTGTTTATGTCGGAGATGGTAAATATTCTCAGAACAGAGGTATTATAAAATATACAAGTAATGGTTTTTATGGTGCTGATCTGACTCTGGCTGAAAATATTACAGATGTTACAGAAAATGTAGAACTTCTTGATTTTGATAAGATAATAGAAAGTGTCAAATCTGAACTTCCAACAAAATTTGATAAAAATAAAATGATCATTAATAGTAAAGGCGTATATATAACTGGAATGAAGCTTTCTTACACGCCATATTCTGATGACGAGAATAGCAGTGAATATACTTATATTCCAACTTGGTCGTTCACACAGTTTCCTGATGGAAACGGCACCGGTGGAGCTGAGTTTTCGATAAATGCCATTGATGGCTCACTGATGGATATATACTATTTTGATGTTGAATAATATGACATAAGTGTCAAAAGTCAAAATGCGTTCCTGCTTGCAGGAAAAGCATTTTGACCATATGACATAATATAATATCAGATGTTACCAATAAATAGTTAAAAAGTATATTTCTCTACGAAGAAAGCTTATGAAATTCCGGCTTCATGTCCTTGAAAGTGCAGAAATATTTAAAACCGATGCCTTTCGCCATTTCAGAGGCTTCGTTAAAGCAGTAACCTAAATGCTCAAGGTCATGAGCATCACTTCCAAAGGTTAGTATTTCACCCCCTAACTCTTTATACATTTTAAGGATGAGAGTGTGAGGGTGGGCAAAATCCATACCACGATAAAGACTTCCTGTATTTATCTCAATCCCTTTACCATTATCGATGATACATTTTAGAATCTCGTAGAATAAATCTTTAAATCTTGAGAATATAATCTCTTCGTAATTATCTGTACAGATTTTTATGTGATCAACATTTTTAGGACCATATCTGAAAATATAATCAATATGTCCATATACATTATAATCCTGAAAATTTTTTACTATGTATAGCATCTCTTCAAAATATTGTCTATAAATATCTATGACGTTTGCAGGACTTCCATCTTCGTTTATAAAAGTTTCAGGGTAATATGGATCCTTTCCATCAACAAGATGTGAGGAACAGATAATAAAATCAATTCCTTTATGTTCTCTGCTATAGTTTTCCAATTTTTTACAGGTGGATGGCATAAGGCCTTGTTCAACGCCTATTCTCAGATCGAAATCTGGAAGAAGTTTATTTCTTAGTTCTGAAAGTCTGTCTATATAGTTGTCTATATCCAGATAGAATTCAATTCCATATTTCTCTTTAGGAAAATCCATATCATAGTGATCTGTCAAACATATAGAAGATAGTCCTTTATTTTTTGCCGACTCAATAAGGCTTTCCAGATTAGTTTCACAGTCATCTGAAAACTCACTGTGAAGATGATAGTCTGCAAATATATTATTCATATATAATCCCTCTCAAGAATGTATTTTGGTTCAATATATCTAACTCGACTATTTTAATATTTTATCTTGGGTTAATCAAGAGGTTTGTTATTTTTTTATTATGTGATATAAGTGTCAAAAGGTACTTTTGACACCCGCATCATTATGTTATTAAGTTGTTTTATTCTTAAGTTGATTAGTGAGAGGTTGCACAGTTTACATAAATCAATAAATTACAAATTAATACAAAAAAGTTACAAAAATCATTTTATTTGTTAAAATCCAGTCTTGAAATTTACCTATAAAAAAGTTATCATACTAAGCAGAATGTTTTGTCGGCAATAATATGTGCTGGCATTCATCAATATAATTTCTTAGGAGGATTTACAAAATGGCAGTAAAAGTAGCGATTAATGGATTTGGACGTATCGGTCGTCTTGCATTCAGACAGATGTTTGGTGCTGAAGGATATGAGGTAGTTGCAATTAACGATCTTACAAAGCCTTCAATGCTTGCTCATCTTCTGAAGTATGATACAGCACAGGGTGGATACTGTGGAAAGATTGGTGAAGGTGCTCATACAGTTTCAGCTGATGATGAGGCTAACACAATTACTGTTGATGGCAAGACACTTCAGATCTATGCTAAGGCTGACGCAAATGAACTTCCATGGGGAGAGATTGGTGTTGATGTAGTACTTGAGTGTACAGGTTTCTACTGCTCAAAGGAAAAGTCAATGGCTCATATCAATGCTGGTGCTAAGAAGGTTGTTATTTCTGCACCTGCTGGAAATGATCTTAAGACTATCGTTTTCTCAGTTAATAATGACACACTTACAGCTGATGATCAGATCATCTCTGCTGCATCATGTACAACAAACTGTCTTGCACCTATGGCTAAGGCACTTAACGATTATGCTCCAATCCAGAGCGGTATCATGAGCACAATTCATGCTTACACAGGTGATCAGATGATCCTTGACGGACCACACAGAAAGGGTGATCTTAGACGTGCTAGAGCTGGTGCTGCTAATATCGTACCTAACTCAACAGGTGCTGCAAAGGCTATCGGTCTTGTTATCCCAGAACTTAACGGAAAACTTATCGGATCTGCACAGAGAGTTCCTGTTCCAACAGGTTCTACAACAATCCTTACAGCTGTAGTTAAGGGTGCTGACGTAACAGTTGATGGTATCAATGCTGCAATGAAGGCTGCTGCAAGCGAGAGCTTTGGTTACAACGAGGATCCTATCGTTTCTTCAGACGTTATCGGTATGAGATTTGGTTCACTCTTCGATGCAACACAGACTATGGTATCTAAGATCGCTGATGACCTCTATGAGGTACAGGTAGTATCATGGTATGACAATGAGAATTCTTACACATCACAGATGGTTAGAACAATCAAGTACTTCGCTGAGCTTGCTTAATCGATAATCATAATTTAATGGTTATTAGGTAGCTTTTAAAGAAGACCTAAGAATTGGGTCCGGTCTAATAGGACCGGACCTGTTTTTCATTTTTGATAGTTTTAATAATATAGTACCAGGAGGTAATAAAATGTCACTCAATAAGAAATCAGTTGACGATATTAATGTTAAGGGACAGCGTGTCCTTGTAAGATGCGATTTCAATGTTCCACTTAAAGATGGAAAGATTACAGATGAGAACAGACTTGTTGCTGCTCTTCCTACAATTAAGAAGCTTATTGCTGATGGTGGAAAAATCATCCTTTGTTCACACCTTGGAAAGGTTAAGACAGAAGAAGATAAACAGACAAAGACACTTGCTCCAGTAGCAGTTCGTCTTAGCGAGCTTCTTGGACAGGAAGTAAAGTTTGTTGCAAATCCAGAGGTTGTTGGCGATAACGTTGTAGAAGCTGTTAATGCTATGAAAGACGGCGATGTAATTCTTCTTGAGAATACAAGATTCCGTAAGGAAGAGACAAAGAATGGTGAAGCATTCTCAAAGGATCTTGCTTCACTTGCTGACGTATTTGTTAATGATGCATTTGGTACAGCTCATAGAGCTCACTGCTCAAACGTTGGTGTTACAGAGTATGTAGATACAGCAGTAGTTGGATATCTTATGCAGAAGGAAATTGACTTCCTTGGAAATGCAGTTGAGAATCCTGTACGTCCTTTTGTTGCAATCCTTGGTGGCGCTAAGGTTGCTGATAAGTTAAATGTTATTTCAAACCTTCTTGAGAAATGTGATACTCTTATCATCGGTGGTGGTATGGCTTACACATTCCTTAAGGCTCAGGGTAAGGAAGTTGGTAAATCGCTCGTAGATGATTCTAAGATTGATTATTGTAAAGAAATGCTTGCTAAGGCAGATTCACTTGGAAAGAAGCTTCTTCTTCCTGTAGATACTGTAGTTGCAGCTGGTTTCCCTGATCCAATCGATGGACCAATCGAAGTTAAGACTGTTGATTCAAATAACATTCCTGCTGATATGGAAGGTCTTGATATCGGTGAGAAGACAAGAGCTCTCTTTGCAGACGCTGCTAAGACAGCTAAGACAGTTGTATGGAACGGACCTATGGGTGTATTTGAGAATCCTACACTTGCAGCTGGTACTATTGCAGTTGCCCAGGCTCTTGCTGAGACAGATGCTACAACTATCATCGGTGGTGGTGATTCAGCAGCAGCATGTAACCAGCTTGGATTTGGTGACAAGATGAGCCACATCTCAACAGGTGGTGGAGCTTCACTTGAGTTCCTTGAAGGAAAAGAACTTCCAGGAGTTGCAGCAGCAAACGATAAATAATCAGTGAATAACGCGTTCGGCGATTATATGAACTATATAAAAAATATCTAGGAGATAATAAATATGGCAAGAAAGAAGATAATAGCAGGTAACTGGAAAATGAATATGACTCCTTCACAGGCTGTTGCTCTTGTAGCAGAACTGAAGGATCTTGTAGTTAATGATGCAGTAGATGTTGTTTACTGCGTACCTGCAATTGATATAGTTCCTGTAGTAGAGGCTGTAAAAGGCACAAACGTACAGGTTGGTGCTGAGAATATGTACTTCGAGGATAAGGGTGCTTATACTGGAGAAATCTCAGCTGAGATGCTTGTAGATGCTGGTGTTAAATATGTAATTATTGGACATTCAGAGAGAAGAGATTATTTCAAGGAATGTGATTGCACACTTAACAAGAAGGTTAAGAAGGCTATCGAAGCTGGTCTTACACCAATCCTTTGTTGTGGTGAATCTCTTGAGCAGAGAGAAATGGGTGTTACTATGGACTGGATCAGACTTCAGATTAAGTCAGACCTTCAGGGCGTTGCAGCTGATGATGTTAAGAATCTTGTTATCGCATATGAACCAATCTGGGCTATTGGTACAGGAAAGACAGCTACAACAGAGCAGGCTCAGGAAGTTTGCAAAGGTATCAGAGATTGTATCTGTGAGATATATGATGCTGAGACAGCAGAAGCAGTTCGTATTCAGTATGGCGGATCTGTAAATGCTGGTAATGCAGCAGAGCTTTTTGCACAGCCTGATATTGATGGTGGTCTTGTAGGCGGAGCTTCACTTAAGGCTGATTTCGGAAAGATTGTTAATTATTAATCTCTATAGTCGGTGTCTGGATTTTGATTCAGGCACTGACTTTATAAAAGAATATGAGGTATAATCTTATGGAGGATACTAATTTATTAAAACTCTTAATGAAGATTGCTGCTATAGCTATTATTGCATTTGAATTTATCAGCATTATAGTTGAGATTGCAAGTAGTAAATACACTTATTCATTTGTATATTTTTTCGGTGATATGCAGAATCTCTTATTTAAACTAGCTGTTCTTGCAGGTATATATGCTGCAGTCATTCTGCTTGAGGCTAGAAATGGTGGCCCAGTAAAAGTTAATAAACGCATGGCACCACCTATGGGTGGCGGAATGCCAGGTGGAATGGGAATGCCTGGAGCAGGCATGCCAAATTCTTCAGTACCAGGTGGAATGGGAATGCCAAATGACATGTCTCAGATGGGCATGCAGTCAGTTGATTCATGGCAGTGTCAGAGATGTGGTTCTATTAATCATGGAAATACTATGAACTGTGTTCAATGTGGTTCACCTAAAATGTATTAAGGTTAAAAATATAGAAGGGAAGGTAACACGATGAAAAAATTTCTTGAAGAGTTTAAAGAGTTTGCACTTAAAGGAAATGTAATGGATATGGCAATAGGTGTTATCATAGGTGGTGCTTTTGGCGCTATTATAACATCACTTTGCGATAGCTTTATCAATCCACTCATTAATAGTATTGGTGGTGCTGAAATTGGAGGTTCCATCAAGCTTCCATGGGTTGATTATTCAGGGTTAGATGCTGAAACAGTTAAGACTATGACACTTAACTATGGAGATTTTATATCTGCTATTATTAATTTCCTGATAATTGCTTTTGTTCTTTTTCTTATGCTTAAAGCTATGAATAAACTTATGAACCTTAAGAAAAAAGAAGAGGAAGAAGCTGAGCCACTTACAAAGAAATGCCCTCTTTGCTGTAGCGAGATAGATGTAAAGGCAATTAAATGTCCATGCTGTACAGGAGATATTAAAGAATAATTACCAGTATAAACATATATTGGTGTATTATCTTAGATTATTATGTAAAAAACAGGACCGGGAAAAAATCCGGTCCTGTTTTTTGTCAGTAAAGCAACATATATAAACTAAAAAGTATATTTGCGATTGTCTGATTCTTTTTTATGTCAGGGTATGTTATTCCAATTCCGATTACATAACCATTGATTTTTCCAGTTTCAAGATCAGCAAAATATTCTGTCATTATGCCTGCGGCTTTTATATTGTTAATATATATTCTGTTTAATTGAGAGTCTAAAACGATTCTTTCTCTTTCAGAGGTGACAATCGAGTTTTTTACAATCTCACCGATTGTTTTTGATTTGAGGCTATCACATTTTAAATACTCTGGTTTTAACATGATGCTCATATAAATGCCACCGGCAGGAGAATCAAAACTTGAGTTGTCATGACCTAAACCATGAGTCTGAGTTTTAGCAATAATAATATTTTTATCCGTTTCTCCGGTTATCAGAAGAGTTTTAGCTGTCTGGTTAGTGGAAGCAAGTTTGTCATAGATTATAATATCATTTATGATTTGATCTATCAGATCATTATTTTCCGTCTGATTATTAATTAAAGTGTTTTTTAAATGATTTAGATAATTGCTTATTGCCTGGACGGAGATTATATCACTATCTGATTCAAGCATATAGCCTTTATTTGTGACAGAAATGATATTATAGCCCTGCTCACGTAATTCGTTTATGGCTTTCCATATAGAATTTCTTGATAATCCTAAGACCTTTGATAGAGCGGTACCAGTAATGTATTTTCCTTTATTCAGTTCGAGTTCCTTTAAGACATAGTCTTTAGTTGATATTTTTTTCATAAAATTAATTTATCAGATAAAAAAATATGTGTCAAATCTAAAAAAAAGCTATTGCATTTATTTTTTAAATATGTTAACATTTCAAGGTATGATTTTTAGGAGGAATGATTATGAAAATCGCACTTACAATTGTGTTTTTAATAGTTGCTATTGCACTCGCATTATTAGTTCTGAGTCAGGAAGGCAAAGAGAATGGATTTAATGCTTCATTTACTGGATCAGTTGATTCTTATTGGAGCAAGAATAAGAAGCATTCCAAAGAGGCAAGAATACAGAAAATAACAGCTGTTCTTGGAGCTCTTTTCATTATCATTGCTGCTATACTTAGTTCAAAATGGATGAGATAATCGATTTATATAGATTATACGTTTATTCGGGTGCTTAGATAAAGCACCCCTTTTTTTATTTAATTTTCGGTTTAATTACAAATAGTTATTTGAGAAAGGAAAAAAATATGTCAGAAGAATATAAAGATGATTTTATAGATAACATACTAGAAGAATTGTTTAGAATGATGAAGAAAAGTGATTATCATCCTGTTGATTTTTCAGAAATATGTGATTTGTTTGAAGTGAAAAGCGATGAGGATAAACAGAGGCTTCTTGATGAATTGAACAGGCTCTGTGATGATGTTGTCATTGTTAAAACCAAAAAGAACAGATATATTCTGCCGCCTAAAGGGGTTATGACCGGAATATATTCAAGTACTAAGAAGGGATTTGGCTTTGTTTCGGTTGAAGGATTTGATGAAGACTTTTTCATACCGGCCAAAGAGTGTCTGAATGCATTTAATGGCGATAAGGTCATGATAGAAGAACTTACAAATAGTTATAAAACCAAAGGACCTAAACGAGAGGCAAGAATAGTCCGTGTACTTTCTAGAAATACCAAAGAAATGCTTGGTATATATAAAAATAATAAAGGCTTTGGTTTTGTAATCCCAAGTAATAAAAAAATCGGTGAAGACCTCTATATTCCAGATGGATGTGCGGGCGATGCTGTAACGGGAAGTCTTGTTATAGCAGAAATCAAAGACTATGGCGATGATAAGAAGAGTCCTGAAGGATATGTCAGAGAAGTAATCGGCCATATAGATGATCCATCTACAGATATTCTGCAGGTTCTTTATACTTATGGAATTCCAGTTGATTTTCCTGAGGATGTAGAAGAACAGCTGCATCTCATACCTGACAGAGTTTCTGAAGAGGAAAAGCAGGGCAGAAGAGATATGCGATATCTTGATACTGTAACTATCGATGGTGAAGATGCAAAGGATCTCGATGATGCTATTACACTTGAGTTTTCTGATGGTATATATCACCTAGGGGTTCATATAGCTGATGTTTCTAATTATGTCAGGGAAGGCAGTCCGCTAGATAAAGAAGCTTTGAAAAGAGGAACGAGTAATTATCTTGTTGATAGCGTTATTCCTATGCTTCCTCATAAGCTGTCAAATGGCATCTGTTCTCTCAATCAGGGAGAGGATAGACTTACGTTATCATGTCTTATGGATATTGATTCAAGTGGAAAGGTTTTAAGTCATGAGATAGTAGAAGGCCTGATAAATGTAAATGAAAGAATGAATTATACTGATGTGGCAGCAATCCTTGAAAAAAAGGAAAATGCACCAGTTGAGCGTTATAAGTCTCTTATTCCTATGTTCGAGAGAATGCTGGAGCTTTCTGAGATTATTAGAAAAGTGAGAAGGGATAGAGGTTCTATTGATTTTGATATATCTGAAACTAAGATTATTGTAGATGAATCAGGTGTACCAGTAGATATTCATCCTTATGACAGAAACTCAGCAACAAAAATAATAGAAGATTTTATGCTTATTGCAAATGAAACCGTTGCCGAACAATTTTACTGGTCTGAACTTCCGTTTGAGTACAGAGTTCATGAAACACCTGTTTCAGAAAAGGTGGAAAAACTCAGAGCTGCTATCAGGAATTTTGGAATATATTTTAATACAGGTGTAAATAAGATTCATCCAAAAGAGTATCAGAAGCTGCTTGATGGGATTGAAGGACAGCCTTATGAACAGCTTATTACAAAGATTACGCTTAGATCCATGCAGCAGGCACGTTATGGTACAGAATGCATAGGACATTTTGGACTTGCATGTAAATATTATTGTCACTTTACATCTCCTATAAGAAGATATCCTGATCTTCAGATACATCGTATTATCAAAGAGTTTATTCATGGTACATTGAATGAAAAAAGAGTACGTCATTATCAGAAGATACTACCTGGAATAGCTATGGATAATTCAGCAAAAGAAAGAAGGGCTGTAGAAGCTGAGAGAGATGTAGTGAAGTTGAAGCAGATAGAATATATGTCTCAGTTCATTGGCCATGAATTCGAAGGTGTAGTCTCGGGATTTACAAATCAGAATATATTTGTCGAGCTTCCTAATACTGTAGAAGGGGCAATAAGTGTCAGCAGGATTGACGAAGACTCTTATGAATATAATGAAGCTAAGTTTGAAATGGCAGGGCTGAAATCCGGTAAGGTCATTAAACTTGGTGATAGTATAAAGGTTAAGCTTATTGGAGTTAGTAAAGAAGACAGAACTATTGATTTTATGATATCTTGATATTAGTATTGTATTAAGATATTATATTTAAATATTTACATTGTTTGATGAAATGATAATCAGTGTCATCATACGACGTAGATATAGTACCGAAAAAGGGAGACAGAGATGTAATGGCTAAGGAAAAAGGGACTAAATTAATTGCAAATAACAAAAAAGCCTATCATGATTATTTTATTGAAGAGGTATTTGAAGCTGGTATTGAACTTGCCGGAACTGAAGTTAAATCCTTAAGACAAGGTAACTGCAGTATAAAAGAAGCCTATGTTTCTATAGATAACGGTCAGGTGTATATTAATCATATGCATATCAATCCTTATGAAAAAGGAAATATATTCAATAAAGATCCTCTTAGGAAAAGAAAGTTGCTGCTTCATAGATCAGAGATAAACAAACTTATTGGAAGAACAAAAGAAAAAGGCTATACAATAATGCCTCTTAAAGTATATTTTAATGGAAGCCTTGTTAAGGTAGAAATAGGACTTGCAAGAGGTAAGAAATTATATGATAAGCGTCATGATATAGCTAAAAGTGATCAGGCAAGAGAGGCGGCGAGAGACTTCAAAGTGAACTTGAGATAGTGTTATTAAGAATATATTTTCAAATGTGAAAATGCTTGGAAAATTAAAATTTCTATTGATTTTACTATAGGGTTTGGAGTATTATATGTAATTGGTGTGTTCTGTAAATTTATTTTTTTGGATTTGATGGCACATGTCTTATGGCTGTTTGTCAATTATAATTTATTATATATTAAGATAAACAGACTATATTACATATAAGAGGGAGTAAACATGAGTCAGGCAAAGGTTGATAAGTATAAAGAGGAAAAAAAGAATAGAGCAAAAACAATGAAGCGTCAGAAAGTCAAGAAAGCAATAGCAATAATTGTTGTTGCACTTGGAATCGGTGCATTGATAGGAATTCCTCTTGGTAAATATATTTATAAATTTAAGAAAGAACAGGAAGCAAAAAAAGCAACAATAGTATCAGATAAATATGCTACGTGGTTTGAAGAATATTGGGGAAAGAATTATTCTGATGTCTTTGGCGGTGGTATAGATGCTGATGATTTGAATGAACTTATAGATGATTATAATGCATCCGCTTCCGATGCTGATCAGCTTGAATCAGTAGAAGATGGAGAGACTGTCCAGGAGATAGAACTGGATGGAGATGATGTAGAATAGATTCCCGGGGTAGTAAAGGTTTCGACGGGGGTTTAGAAATTATGGCAGCCATCCGAGGTAGGTGACCTCGTAAAAACATCTAAAAAAATAAACGCTGATAATAGATTAGCACTCGCTGCCTAAGGGCAGCTGTCAGTCCGGTGTCATCCGCTGCATCGGGTACTGGCATCAAAGAGGCGGAGCACTTCCTTGCCCAAGCTTGTAGGCATGGGAAGAATTACAAGCTACTGAAATCTTAAGCCTGTGAGTGGGCGTAAGACGTAGGGAATGTTAAAACACTTACTGCGATGGGAGACACCGTAATGGAAGAGCTTTCGGACGCGGGTTCGATTCCCGCCTATTCCACTTGAAAAATGGCTAAAATAAAGGGTTTGTGAGGATGAAACACTCAAATAGTAACAGTGTTTTGTTACTAAATTATAAGGAGGCAAGCATAATACAGGATAATCCTCACTTTTGGTGAGTTTTGTTGTTTTAGAAAATAGTTCTTTAATTATGTACGGGTATATCCAAAATTGGATATACCCGTAAAATATTTTGCTGATTTATCCCTTTGTATTTTTCTGAGCGAGGTGTCGGTAGTGTTGCTCTTTTGTTATGCTTTTCGATATATAATATAACTATGATAACATGTTGAAAGCAAATAAGGATAAGCAGACATTCTATAATCTGTTATTTGCATGAAGGTATATGAAGAGGAGGAAAAAAATGGGAAAGCCAGAACGTGAAAAAAACAATAATGATAGCTTAGTGGTTTATGATGCAGGTGTGAATCCTGATCAGAATGGGAATATGCCACAGCAGAATAAGAATATTGATAATCCTGATGAAATTGATATTAACACTTATTTCGACAATTTCAGGTATTATGAAACAAAGATCAGAACTCATGAGGATATGACCAACTACACAAATATGGTTGTGCGTTTCTTAAAACGTGGTGGGGACGCGCCGGAGGTTGTCAAGCTTAAGAAGGATTTTGAAGAGTTTACAAAGCGCGTTACAGCAGAGGGGTATGATGTTGCGCGCGCTGTCAATACAGCAATCAATAAAAACTATGACAGAAATGCCGGTTCCGGTGCTGGGGCAGATGAAGATAAACTTTCTGAAATCCGTAAAGAGTTTCACAAGCTCTCTAAAAGTCTAGAAACATTTATGCGTAGTAACCCGGACAATACGGCTGTTGGATATATTATAAAACGTACAAAGCATATTATAGGAGACGGTGAGCCTGTGGCTGGCAGGGCAAAACAGAATAATCAACAAGCTGATGTCTTCTCTGCAGCGCAGGGACCGTATCAGAAGGAACGCAAGGCATTCTTCGGACAATATATAGGCTATCTTCAAAATATTGTTAATGTCAGTCATGCCCAATTTATAGTAACTGACGATGACAACCTCACTCCGGAAAAGAAGCTGGTTCAAAACCTAAAGCGTTTAAAAGAACTGGGCACCAGAAACCAGGATGACTTTAAGGACTTTCCTGTACCTGAAAACGATGAGGAGCTTAAAAGTCTGAACACTCAGGAAGGGCTGGATGCATATTTAAAAAAAATCGATAATTATTTTATCAAAAATCATGACAAGATTGATGAATACAAACTTAAGAATATAACTCAGTTTGTTGAGAATGACGGGAAGTCTTTCAAAGAAATATATTTTCAGGAGGAATACCTTAAAGATATATCCAAAGTAATAAATGATAAAAATATCGGGTGGGATGTCAAAAAATACTATCTGCGAAATGCTTGTGCTGGAGGATTAAGAGAGAATCTGCCAACACAATATAATGTAGAATACTCTCTGAATGATTACAGAAGTAATGGAAAGACCTTAAAATCTGACGACGAAAAGATCAAGTCGGCAGAAAAATGGCTGCATAAGGTAGGAAACTACATTGCCAAGGAAAACAAGTATGATCGTCGTAGATATAATGCGTTCGTGATGACGCATAGAATGAGTTCGACAGGTAAGGATGCTTTAGAGAATTTACAGATCATCAACAGGGTTTTGGAAGCCGGAAAACCTATCCTGGAAAAAAGTGTTTCCGTACCAAACCATATGAACCTTATCTATAATACTTTGGAGGGAATACGTGACGCGAAAGAAAAGCCACTTGAAGCAACAGCAGAGCGTCATAATCCTTCGGTGCTGATCATGAACCTGGAAAATGCAGGTGACGTATACTTGGCAACCATGGAACAAACAAATCCGAGTATGTACTGGAGTAAGGAGCAGATAAAATCCATGGGTGCCGTTATTGATGTTATGTCCGTTGTAAAACCTGAACTTAAAGCTCAATTGTGCGCACGAATGAATCTAAGGATTAGTAGCAAGGGAAAATATGAAATCGGCGGAGATGTACCTTTGATTCGAAAATCATCCTCTCAGATGGAAGAAGCAAAAAGGGTCATAAAGGAAGCTGATCCATCTTTGATGAAGAGTTCCCCTGAATATAAAGAACTGCGCAGTATTACCGAGAAATTACAGAAAAAAACTTCCGAACTTATGAATACTCGTGAGAAAAAGAGGAAACTTACGGAAGATGAGATCACGGAGTTGTTGACATTGGCGGAGAACGCTGGAAAATCAGCCGATGTATATATGAAATATAAACTTGATGATTTAGGAAATAAGTTACCGAATAAGATTGAGAAAAAGCGTATCAATGCTGCCTCCCTTGTATCTGCCGTTGCAGATGATATTCAAAAATATGTGAGGGAATACACATTGGAAAAGGCTTTGCAGGAAGGTCCTGATGCGGCCTTTAACGCAGTCGAAAAACAGATATGCCGGAGCGAAACACCAACGCTTCGGGACTTAGCCTCCATGGCATATATACGGCTTGCCCGCCATCAGAACAATACTGATCCGGAAAAGTTTCCTGTCAAAAAACTGCTGGATTTTAAAGCGATGCAATATCAAGTAGACCACATTCTCCATGATGAGAATTTTAATAAAGTTGTGGAGGAAATGCCTAAAGGACTTAGCGGAAAGGCTGCAATGGACCATGTTTACTCCAAGATGTTGAAAAAAGTATCTAATAAACCAATGGAAAATGGTCGAAAAGGAAAAAATCTTAACCCCACCGGTCCGAAAATAAATTTATAAAGTGCGATATGGCATTATGAGTAGAATGAATTACTCATAATGCCTTTTTTGATGTAACAAATCATAATATATTTTCTTTCTATTCAGGAAAGTCTATTTATGGTATATTTGAAAAGATTCAATTATTATTGAATCAGAGTATGTCATGGAATCTAAAGGTGAAAATCCGTTATATATTTTGTTTAACTGTGACTGGAGTGGAGATGATACGGATGATAATGGTGTTGCTGTATTGATTGAAGATGGAGAAGTAACAGAAGTTGGTTACAAAGATATTGCTTTGTAGCAGATATAATGCCGAACAATAATTAGGCTTTCAGAGAGGGCGAATATAAATGAATATAAATATGATACCGCTAAAAAAAATAGAAATCGATGACAAGTCGATTGAATTTGGAATGAAGAAAGACCAGGTAATCGGAGTTCTTGGTATGGGTGAAATAAGCAATCGACACTATTTTTATGATAGTGAACTTGCAATAGATTATGATGAAAATGATCGTGTCGAATTTATAGAGTTCCTTGGAGGAATTGAAGGAACATTACATCCTATGATTTATGGAGAACCCGTATTCGAAAGTAATGCTGATGAGATATTTGATATTTTAAAGGAACATAATAATGGAGAAATAGATGACAATGAAAATGGATATTCTTACAGTTTTCTTGAAATCAGCGTTGGAATATATAGATCATCTACACCTGAAAGCGTTCAACAGGATATAGATGAAATGAAATCTGAAGGAAGTTATGACCAAGACTATGTAGATGAAGAGCTATATAATGCCAATCATTGGGCAACAATTGGTATTGGTATAGAGAACTACTACAACAGCTAAAAAGCTGATTTTGATAACATTTATGTTGTCTATCATAATAATGGCAGAAATTGAGGAGATATATTTTGAGAATAGAAGAAGAAATTATCACATTGAAGGATGGAAGGAATCTTATACTAAGATCTGCTGAAGATAAGGATGCACCGACGATGTTGGATTACATTATGAAGACAGCTGAGGAAACGCATTTTCTTATCAGATATCCAGAAGAAATAAGTCTTGACATTGAAAGAGAAAAAATGATTATAAATGATGTTTTGGAATCCGAGGATTCAGTATGGTTTACCGTCTTCGATGGTGAGAAGGCTATAGGCAATTGTTCTATTTCACGACATAGAAATTATATTAAGTATAGGCATAGATGTGATTTTGCAATTGCTATAGAGCAAGCGTATTGTGGTCAAGGCCTAGGTACAATTCTTATGATTAAGTCTATAAATAAGGCAAAAGAACTGGGCTTTGAACAGATAGAATTGGGGGTTTATGAAGATAATGAGAATGGGTTGGCTCTTTATAGAAGAATGGGCTTTCAGGAAATGGGCAGGAATCTCAGGGCGTTCAAACTAAAAGATGGAACCTACATAGATGAGATTATCATGATTTTATTTTTATAGAGAGGATTTTTTATAGATAAAGGCATTTATCCTTATGTTTTATTATATAGGGGTAAATGCCTTATTTTTTGCGGTTTGTTTATTATTTTGAAGGAAAGGAATATATAAAGTGACATGCTTTTTTTCTTATGTTATATTTATTTATAGTAGTTGATTGTATTTTGTATTTTGATGCAATGGGAGGTGTGTTATGGGGAGATTTTTATCATCTGTTTTGTTGCATAAAAAACTAAGTTATCTTCTTTTGATGGCTTTTTTACTGTTCTTTTTTAATACGAATATTATGGTGGTTAAGGCTGATGGAGAGATTCCTACAATAAGTGACGCTACTATTCATGCAAATGGACTGCCTATTTTGATTGAGGAAGGTAGTGAAGCAGGAACTACATCCATCAGATACGATAGTGACGGAGATGGGATTTATGAAAGCTATGTAGATGAAGAAAAAACAAAGGATACGATAACAGTTTATAATGTTTATGGTGGAAAAATGGGAGAGTATAATAATGTTAATGTAGAAAATTCCAGCATAACAATGACAGGAGGAAAGGTTGGTACTATAAGAGCGACGGGAGATAAAAAAGGTGAAGGAGCATCCGGAGTTAGTGGTGAAGCTTTGATTAGCATTTCCGGTGGTGAAGTAGCAAATATAATAGGTGGTGGTCCTGCAGGATATTCTTGGGAAAATACAGGTAGTGCATATGTTAAAAAATGTATAATAGAAATATCTGGTGGAGTAATTGGTACAGTTACGGGAGGTGGAAGCTCTGCAAGAGAAGCTACTTCTGTAGTGGAAGAAAGTGAAATATATATAAGTGGTGGAACGGTTAATTTATTGAATGCCGGTGGCAGCGCAGCGAATGATGCTTATACTTATGTTAATAAAAGCACTATAGTTATTTCAGGTGGTAATGTTGGACATATACAGAATATTGCAGAATATAGATACAATGCTGCATTAAACACAGTAAATCACCAAACATTTATTATTTCGGGTGGTAGTGTAAAGAATATAGAATTAAACAGTGGTACTGCTGCTTATAATATGCCTGTACCTATTGGCGCTGATGGTTTAACCAGTGTGTATAAAACAACGGTTACTCTTATGAACGGAGTATCGGCGGATGTATCAGCTTCTGTTAACAGTCTTAAGATTAAGAATCAGGGAATGCCTGAAGTGACCGATTATAATACATCAGGAGTAACAACTGATAAGGATGGAAAAATATATGTATGGCTTCCATCAGGTACAACAATAGTTTCTGCAGTTAATGATTTATCCAAGTATTTTAATGAGGCAAATGATGAAATAGTAACGGGTTCGGACAATCTTTCGGAAGGAATACTAACAAAGCTCATTACTATTCCAACTTCAAAATTTGGAGATGATATTCCTGTTTATACAGGAGAAACTCTGACTGGACTTGATAATGTAGATATTTCAGAATCAGCTCCATATACTGTTTCTGATACGTCTGATGCTGTAATGCAGACAGATGCTGGAAATTACTCAACTACATTTGTCTTAAAAGACGGTTTCAGATGGGAGAATGAAACAACCGATAATGTGACTGTTGAGTGGTCGATTAAAAAGGCAGAGCAGGCGACACCGACAGGCATTACAGCTAATGATGAAAGTGAATATAATAAGAATGATGGAACTATATCTGGTTTAACAGATAAAATGGAATATGCCAAGGAAAGTGCTGATGGTGAAGAACTGAATTATAATCCGGTAAGTGGGCTTAGTTCGGAAGGCATTCTCAGTGGATTAGCTCCTGGGAAATATTATATTAGGTATGCAGGCGATAAAAATCATATTGAATCATCTGCCGTAGATGTAACAATTGCTGCAGCTGAAAGACCGACAAGAATTCTTACTATTATGTCTTATGACGGAACGAAAAAACTAGGCGAAGTGGAAACTGGAGAAAATACAAGTCAGACTCCTGGTTACTATACTTTTATAGCAGTTTTGACGGCGGAATATAATGATTATGCTATTTTCACAAAAGCAAATGGAAATGAAATTTGTGGAAAATATCAATATGATGATACTAATACCAATTTAATCGGAAAGTATATAGAGATTGAAGATGATTATACTGTTTATGCTATGGAACCGGTATATATGGGTGATAAGATCATGAATTATGATCTGACAGATGATAAAAAAGTTGAAATAATATGTGATCTTTCATCGGATTATAATATAGCAATGACAAATCTTGATAGTGATAGTTCTAATGATTTTCTTGTATGGTTTTATTTTGTAACCACCATTGAACAAAAGTTTAGTAGCAAAGAATTTGGAAATTTCGGAAGTCTTAGTAATAAAGAATATAAAGAAAAAATATGCGAGCTTTCACCATATTATGTTACACCTTGTGCTTTGACTGATATAAGGCTTACAGAAAAAGACAGGATTATTTCAAATGAATTCTTTGGTGAATCTGCGGTGATTCCACATTTGTCGCTTGAAGAAGATTCAGAATCAGTAATGAAGCTTAATTTGTCAATGGTTCAAAAAGATGGAAAAGATACTTATAAGCTTACATTATCATCTGTTGACAGAAAAGAAATAGCAGAATCTGTTGCAGTAAATCTTGGAAGATATCCAAAGTATGGCCCCGGAGCTTTATTTAAAAATGGTGCAATAAAGAATGAAATCTTTAACCGTTGCATAATGAATGTAAAATATGGTAGCACTGTGAAGGAAGAATCATCTACAGAGACTTCGACAACAGAAACTCCGACAACAGAAAAACCATCCACAGATCCGCAGTCAACGGATCCTAAGGATGGAAGTGATGATGATCTCATTAAAATATCCGGAGTGGGAACTATAAGCGCAGATGGTAAGACTTTAACTGATACTTCAGGTGTAAAATGGCGTATAGCAGATACTGTAACAAAAGACGATTTGAAAAAGAATCTGTATGTCGCATTTAAAGATAACGGAAAGTATAAAATAACAAAGCTTATAAAGAAAAATGGAAAGATTACCGGTGGAACAGTAACTTATATGGCTCCGTACAATAAAAATTGTACCAGGATGACAGCGCCAATGACTGTAAAGCTTGGACAGGTTACACTTACAGTGACAGCACTTGCACCAAATGCATTTAAGGACTGTAAAAAACTTAAAAAGGCAACCATAGGTGGAGGAGTGACATCTATAGGAAAAGGTGCATTTATGAATTGTACATCACTTGTAACAGTTAATATCAGAAGTGGTAATCTGAAAACGATAGGAGCAAATGCTTTTCTCAAATGTAAAAGCTTAAAGAAATTTACATACAAAGGTACTAAACTAAGTAAAATAGGGGCAAATGCTTTTAAAGGTACGACATCAAAGGTTACGTTTAAACTAAAAAAGAGCAAGTTGGAAAGTTATACAAAGAAGCTTAAAAAAGCAGGAGCTTCTAAGAAAGCAAAATATACCAAGTAGTGTAATGATGCAACCAAACATAACAAATATTATTAATTATAGTGAAGTTACAAATGATAAAGCACCACTTCTTCTTATACATGGTCAGATGGGACAGTGGGAATATGCATCGAAAAAAATAGAGGAATCATAAAGAAATATAAAAAGAAGTCACTTTATGTAAAATGTATAGTTAAACAAAAGGAGACAAAAGATGGATTTTCCGCGTGAAGAACTACTGAATAAATATGTACGCATTTATGAGCAGTGTATTGCTCCTTATACTCCGGACTTTTAAGTGTCTGACGGTACAACTCGATATATAAAGTTCAATGATGCCTGGCGTGAACTCAATCCATTTGAGAAGTTATTAATTCCAAGACTTATGAACCGTTAAAATACCTTCCCTAAGGCACCTTCCAAGAAACTGTCTAAAAATGCAAATCCTGAGAATTACGTTACATTAAAATATGATAGTGATGGTAATTTGAAGGTTGCACGCATAGGGGAAAATGGCGTCAGTGAGGTGGCATTTGTATATGTTTCAAAGCAGTTAACTATCGGATATTCCCTTGATTCTGCTCCAGACGGTGCGCTGTCCCACAGTTTGTATAACTTTGAATGGTATGAATATGATGATGCCGATAAGTTGATTAGTGCAGAAGTATTTCGGGGCAGCGGAAGTCCTACGGATGATGTCATTATAAATAGTGAGTATTATGAATATGATGGTGATGTTCTCTCTCATGCATGGAATTTTAAGGAATTCCAAAAGTATCCAATGCAGATGACGATAAATATTGTTAGTCAAATGATACCGGATCGCATTTTTAATCCGGATATATTTGAGTATACTTTTCAACGTGTTGAAGACGGACTAGACTTCACGCAGAATCATTACTATAGAAAATCTCAAACCAATACATACAAAGGCCATATATCGGAAGAGACACTTTCTCATTTGGCGGAGCATGGAATACGGTTGGTGTAGTTAAAAATTTTAAAGGTAAAAACGTATGAGAATAGCAGCATTTCAGTTTGGAACATCTGGAAATATAGAACAGAATATGGTTACAATAGAAAGGACTATTGAACAGGCTGCTGAGCAGAATGTTGAACTTATCCTTTTTCCTGAATGTGCCTTGACAGGATATCCACCAAAAGATATCCCAAATAGTAAATCAGTTGGTAATGATCTATGTTTAAATGCTCTAAAACAGATAAAGAATTTATCTAAGGAAAAAGAAATCAATATAATCATTGGCGCTGCTATATATGATGAGGAATATTATAATCCCGTTTTCGCCACTTGATGAAGATTCGAAGAGGCGCAACTCCGCACAAACATTGGAGTTACGCCTCTTTTATAGTGTTTCATTTTGTTGTATGGGAACTTTAAATTATTTACTAAAACTTCCCACACCAAAACGGTGTGAAACAGTCTTTGAAAACTCAATAATGTAGCCAAAGAAAAAGGCATAAATACATCCTTTATGGTATAATAGAATCGACGAAAAAACAAAATACCGAAAGGAGATTTATGCCATGTCTAGTATACCACATAATGATCAGAAAATAGAACTCTCAAATGCAATTTCTTCTTTTTTTGTTACATTTCATATAGGAAATTTACTTCGTAAATGTAACGCAGGCAAAGAAAAAGGTGTTCCTGTAATAGATATCTTCCAATATAAGCTGTGCAATGTATTTAAAAAGCTAGCCTGTATATGCAGATCAAAACAGATTCTTTTCGTGAGTCTTTCTCTAAAAACACTTATTATCGTTTCCTAAATTCCACTAGGACTAACTGGATAAGATTTACTTCACTATTATCAAGAGAAGTAGCTGATAAAATTGAACCACTTACTTCTTCAGATAGAGTAAATGCATTCGTTATTGATGATAGTTTATTCGAAAGAACCAGTGGAAAATGTACAGAACTGGCATCAAAGGTATTTGATCATTGTTCAATGAAATTCAAAACAGGATATCGTCTCATGACTCTTGGATGGACTGATGGAAATACATTTCTTCCAGTCAATAGTACTCTTCTTGCTTCAGCAAAAAAGAATAATCAGTATTGTGAAGAACGCACATTTGATGGTCGTTCCATTGCAGCTAAAAGAAGAAAGCTAGCGCAAATGAAGGGTACTGAAGCCATGATAGAACTTCTTAAAACAGCTATGTCTGCTGGACATAAAGCAGATTACGTTTTATTTGATAGTTGGTTTTCAACTCCTTCTCAGTTATTAGAGATTAAATCGCTTGGTCTTGATTCTATAGCAATGATTCGTAAGAGTTCTAAAATCAGATATACTTATAACGGCGAAAAATTAAACCTCAACAAGATATATGGATTATCTAAGAAACGTCGTGGAAGAAGTAGATATCTCTTATCTGTAGATGTTATGATTGATAATGGAGAAAAATCAATACCAGCCAGAATAGTGTGCGTACGAAATAACAAAAATCGAAAAGATTGGATTGCTTTTATATGTACAAATATTAACCTGGATCCGGAAGAAATAATCCGAATTTATGGAAAACGCTGGCAGATAGAGTTATTTTTCAAAACGTGTAAATCTACACTTAATCTTGTTGGTGAATGTCACAGTTTATCTTATGATGCACTTACTGCACATGTGGCTGTAGTTTTTGCAAGATATCTTATAGTTGCATTAGAACAAAGAAAATCTGAAGACAATAGAACTCTTGGGAAAATATTTTTCTTCCTTTCAAATGAATTAGAGGATATAACATTTCGTCATTCAATGCAGATTCTCTTGGAAGCTATGTTTGCGAGCATAGGAGAAATCTTTGATGTAATTGACGAACAACTGTCAGCATTAATCGAAGACTTTGTTCTTAGATTACCATCATATCTTCAAGATGCACTGTCAAAAATGCAATTAGCCGCATAAGTAAACTAATTTTTTAGCTACACTATTGAGTTTTCAAGGAACAAACCCACTTTTCTATGTGGGAAGTTTTAGTAACTAAATCTTTTGAGTTATCGTTATTTAACTTTTCATTTCTTGTAAAATGTGATAAAATACCTGAGAAAATTTAGTGAATTTTAATAAGTCTTTTATGTGATATGGGGTAATTTTTTTAGAATGAAGGACTATATATGTTTACTTGGAACCTTCAATATGTTTCTAAAACCAGGCTTGCCACTAGTATACTCAGATAAGGTAAATGTACCATTTATGTTTGGTTATTCAGATAGTGGACTTTCAACTAATCATAATGTTTCTGTTGGTAAAAAAATCAGAAGAGCATTTATCTATGATAGAATGATTATTTCTGAAAATAGATCACTTTTATTATCATATGTACCTTCTGGATGAATGGCGTGTTGCTATAGCTGCTCCTTCTTATATAGTTTCTCTTTCTGGCTTTACAGATGTTATGAAGAATCTTCAGAGGGAACTGTTTGAAGCCTCTGAAAAATATATAGCTATTATTCCGGTATTCTGCATTATCAGAGAATCTCATTGCAATTATTTCAGACTGGAAGAAGCTTTTGCTTCGTGATGTAGAAATAATTGCTGAATTCGTAGAGAATGAAGAAATTCAGGAGAAACTTCTTTCCTACAATATTGATTTTTCGCAGGGATATCTTTTTTCGAAACCAGCACCGGATATTCCTTAATAAAAAGATATTATTTCAAATTTTTTTAAATTCAGGCAAATGATATGAATGGTTATATAGAGAAGAAAAAAACAATAGGTCTTGTTCTTGAGGAAGCCAGTGGTGATTTCTCTAAATCAATAATTCATAGTGTAGCTCATGAAATGTTGAACAGAAATGATCTTCGACTGATACATATTGCCGGAAGACAGGATGACTGCGTTGATCCCGAGGACAAGTTTCATAAATATAAAAATATTTACAAGCTCAATTATTGTATAAATGCCGAGGTTCATTTTGAGGGTCTTATATTTAATCTTCCAAATCAGACTAAGGAGATGGAAGAACTATTTGCTGATATTCCTAAAGTGTTTTATTGCTACCAATATAAAAGACAGAATAACTGTCAATTATAATGACGAGATGGGGATAAGGGAAGCTATGGATTTTCTGATTAATAACTTTGATAAGCTTGGGCTTAAAAATGCTGCGTTATATTTATATGATAAACCGGTAAGATGTGGACTTAAAATAAATGAAAAGCTTCCAGATATTATTTATCTGAGGTGTGTTGTTAAAAATAACGAACTTTATATCATATCGAAGGAACGCCAGAATTGTTCGATTGAGAATATTTATAACAGAAGCGAGCTTCCTCGTGAAAAAATGGGTTATATTTCATATCCTATATTCTGCAATAACTACCTTTTTGGAATACTTGTATGTGGAGTAAGTAGAGGTATGATAGATGCGGGAGAATTCATTTCTTTCCAGCTGGGACGTTCTGTTTATCTGAACTGGCCTTTTACTGAATGATTTATGACTGCTTAGTTTTCTAAAGGAGTAATATGGAAATAATTGAAGAGATAGTAATACCCCAAAAGGTTCAGGAATATGACATGGTAAATTCTTTTTTTAAAGATAAGAAAGTTGCCATGTTTGATATTGAGACAACGGGCTTATCGCCTATGACATCTTTTACGTATATAATTGGAATAAATGTATTTGAAAATGGTAAGTGGAAGATCATCCAGCTTTTTAATGATGATGGAAAATCAGAACCTGAAATGATAAGTACATTCCAGAAATATCTTGAAGATATAGATATCTTGATAGAGTTTAATGGTGATACATTTGATATTCCATATATTAAGAAAAGAATGTCAGCTGTTAATCAGAAGTTCCATATCAGTCTGACAGATAATTTTAATACAGTTGAAACCTGTGATCTCCTGAAAATTGTAAGAAAATATAAATATAGTCTGGGGCTTCCTAATGTAAAACAGAAAACTGTTGAGAAATATCTTGGAATTGACAGAGTTGATATGTATAATGGCGGCCAACTGATTGATGTTTATCTTGGTTATCTTGCTATGAGGGATGAAAAGAGCAGATCCCTTGTTCTTCAGCATAACAGAGATGATATGGAAGGAATGATATTTCTTTCCTCGATTCTGAAATTTGAAGCTTTGATCAGCGGCGATTTTAAAATAGAAAAAATAAGTACAGAAATGAAAAAAAATACCGAGGATCTGCTGCTTATCATAAATGGCAGGCTCGAACATCCGCTTAATAGAGATTTGTTTTCTACAGCATATTCTATAGATGTTATGGCTGAGGAAAATCGTTTATCGATAAAGATTCCTGTTCTGAGTGGCAATCTTAAGTTCTATTATGGTAGATCGGAAAAAGAAGGCTATGATTTCTGTAAAGGACTGTTTGTTCCTCAACCAGGCTTTGTCACAGAAAAAATACCTTGTTTCAAGTATAATTTCAGGGATAAAACCGGATATATAAGATTAAGCGATGATTTTCTCGGAAATGACGAAAATATCTATCATTATTCAGTAAATATTTGTAAAAATGTTATGTTATTTAAAGGAAAAAACCAGTTTTAACTAAAAAAATCGGATAGTTAACCATAAAATGTATGTATAAAATGTGATTTTTCGGTTGAAACTGTTTAAAAATATGTTATAATCAATTAAGACTGTGTCGGGATATCCGACAATTATGAATTTTGGAGGGTGATGCTAACTATGATGCAACCAATGGATATTAAGTCACAAAATTTTGGTACTGGTCTTTTTGGATACAAAAAGGCAGAAGTAGAACAGTATGTTGATACTGTATACAGAGCATATGATGAGCTCTTTACAGAGAATAAAAACCTTCGCGATGAGAAGGATAAATTGCTTAAGCAGATTGAAGAACAGAATGTTAAGTTATTTGAGTATGAAAACAAAGCATCTGGTATAGATACTAGCGAAGCTGAGAAAGAAAAAGAGCGTATTATTGCAGAAGCTCGTGCTACAGCTGCAGAGATTCTTGCAAATGCAAAAGAGCATGGCGATTCTATAGTTAATGCCTCAGTTAAAGAAGGATCAAAGTCAGATAATACATCTGCAACTTCAAAGTTTTTCCAGGATTCATCAGATGAATCTGTTTTCGGTGGAGATGGTGATGATGTCTTTGTAGGTGAGATTGAAGATAATCGTAAGACAAAGAATAAAGTAATGATAGGTGATGGAGAGGAAGAAGGAGCAGACGACTTCGAGTTCCTGTAAATCGCAGTTACATGAATTGACTGAAAGAAGTGCTGCAATATTGCAGCGCTTTTTTGTTGAATAGCTACTATTCAGATTTTGCAGTGAATAGTATCAATAGGAGTTTTAAATGATTACATATATTAAAGGAACGCTTGAGAGCATCTCTACGGATCATATTGTTATAGAATGTGGTGGAATAGGCTATGAGATTCTAACCTATACAAGTGTTCTGGAAAACCTTCCATCTCTTCATGAAGAAGCTAAGATAATTACATATATGGATGTTAAGGAAGATGATATGAGACTTTTCGGCTTTTTAACAGAAACTGAAAAAAGTCTTTTTAAACAACTTATTTCTGTCAGTGGTGTGGGTCCCAAAGGAGCGCTTTCCATATTAAATGTACTTGGACCGGATAATCTTGTGGCAGCTATTATTTCGGGCGATTCTAAAGCTATTTCCAAAGCTAATGGTATAGGTGTTAAAACTGCTCAGAAGGTTGTTCTTGAACTTCGTGACAGAGTAAGTACAGAAGGAACAATATTTGACAATGACTCTGTAAATGGTAATACGGGCTCAGCATTAAATAATGGTTCGGTAAATGAGGCTCATAATGATGCTATCGAGGCTTTGGTTGCTCTTGGATATAGCAGATCTGAGGCTTTGAAGGCTGTAAAGAAAACTGATGCAGCTAAAACAGAAGAAATTATTAAACAGGCATTAAAGTTTTTATAGGCGGAATTATTTATGAGAAACAAGATTATAACAACTGATCTTTCTGTTGAAGATGAAGCAATAGAGAAAAGTCTTCGCCCAAGAAGTTTAGATGAATATATTGGTCAGGGAAAGGTAAAAAAGAATCTTCAGGTTTTTATTGAAGCAGCTAAGAAAAGAAAAGAACCTTTAGATCATGTTCTGCTTTATGGCCCTCCGGGACTTGGTAAAACAACTCTTGCAACTATCGTTGCTGAAGAGATGGGGGTTAGTATTAAGGTGACTTCTGGACCGGCGATTGAAAAACCAGGTGAACTCGCAGCAATTCTCAGCCAGCTCTCAGAGAATGATGTGCTTTTTATTGATGAGATTCACAGATTGAATAAACAGATAGAAGAGGTTCTCTATCCAGCTATGGAGGATTTTGCCATTGACATTGTTATTGGTAAAGGAGAACAGGCTAAGTCTCTTAGAATAGACCTTCCAAAGTTTACTCTCATAGGAGCAACTACGAGGGCTGGAATGCTTTCTGCACCACTTAGAGATAGATTTGGTGTTGTAAATAGACTTGAGTTTTATAATGTTGTTGATCTTATGAGTATTATTATCAGATCCTCAAAGGTTCTTGGAGTCGGAATAGATGACGAGGGGGCTCTTGAGATTGCAAAAAGATCGAGAGGTACACCGAGACTGGCAAATCGACTTCTCAAAAGAGTAAGAGATTTTGCGGAGGTTGAACATGAAGGCAAAATTGATTATAATGTAGCCAAGAGTGCTTTGGATAAGCTTGATGTGGATAGCTTCGGTCTTGATGATACAGATAGAAATATTCTGATGACTATAATTGAGAATTTTAAAGGTGGACCTGTTGGACTTGAAGTTTTGGCGGCGGCTATTGGAGAGGACTCTGGAACAATAGAGGATGTTTATGAACCATATCTTATAAAAAATGGTCTTATTAACAGAACTCCAAGAGGAAGAATGGTTACGCAGAAAACATATCAACACTTTGGAATACCATATCCAGAGCAGGATTAAAGCACAGATATTTTGCAAATAGAAACCTACAAATACGAGTTTAAGTGAGGTGTGTAATATGGGGCAGTCAAGAATTGATATTCCGGTTGTTATAAATAATAAAGTATATACACTTAGTGGCTATGAAGGTGAAGAATACCTTCAGAATGTTGCTACTTATATAAATGGCAAGATTGCGGAGTGTAAGACTTCTGAAGAGTATAGAAGGATGAATGTTGAATATCAAGGTATACTTCTTGCTCTGAATATTGCGGATGATTATTTCAAGGCAAAAAAAGTTGCTGATGAAATGGCAGGAGATAATGGCGATAAAGAACAACAGCTTTATGAACTTCGGCATGAGGTTATTGAAGCTCAGATAAAACACGAAGCTGCACTTAAGCTTGTGGAGGAATATAAAGATCAGGTTAATCAGCTTCAAAGGAAGCTGGTACAGCTGGAAGCTGAAAAGGAAAAGTTAAATGAAAAAAAATAGACCTGAAATACTTGCCCCGTGTGGTAATATGTCATCTCTCAGAGCTGCTGTTGCAGCAGGAGCTGATGCCTGTTATCTTGCGGGGAATTCTTTTGGGGCTAGAGCATATGCAGATAATTTTAATGAAAATGAACTTCTGCAGGCTATTGATCTGGCCCATCTTCATGATATAAAAATATATCTGACAGCCAATACACTGGTGAAAAATAATGAAATGGAAATGCTTCTTGAAAGCCTTATTCCTTTATATAAGGAAGGGCTGGATGGGGTGCTTGTCCAGGATTTTGGTGTGCTAAAAATGATTAGGGAGCATTTTCCCAAGCTCCCTGTTCATACCAGCACACAGATGAATATTACCACTCCAGAAGGGGCAATGCTTGCTAAAAAGATGGGTGCTGTTCGTGTTGTTGCTGCCAGAGAAATGACCATAGAAGAACTTGCCCGGATTAAGCAAAATGTAGATATAGAGCTTGAGGCATTTGTACATGGTGCGATGTGCTTTTGTTATAGTGGAAGATGTTATATGAGCTCCTTTGCAGGTGGAAGAAGTGGAAACAGAGGCAGATGTGCCCAGCCTTGCCGTAAAAAATATATTTTCGATAATAACGATTCCTACTTTATGTCTATGCGAGATATGTGCAGTCTGAGAAGTGTTCCGGCACTTATTGATGCTGGTGTCGATAGTCTCAAGATTGAAGGAAGAATGAAAAATGAGTATTATGTGGCGGCAACTGTAGATGCATACAGGGCTGTTTCTGATGCATATATTCATGACGATTTCAGTATGGCTATGGCTGAAAGATATGAAAAAAGACTTTTGGATACATTTAACAGAGGTGGCTTCACCTCTGGCTATCTGAATCTGAAAAGAAATGATATGAAACGTCATGATATTCTTGTGGATGACAGTATGCCTGGAAGGCGTGGAGTATTTATTGGTAAGGTAAGTAAGATAAAGGATGGAGGTATAGGCTTTAAAGCTGAAACAGAGCTTTTCCCTGGAGATGATCTTCTGATAGATATACAGCCTCCTGTAAATATTAGTGTACCTTCTGATTACAGCTTAAACAATAAGTCAATTTCATCAGATGTATTTTTGAATGCGCCTCAAACTAAAAGAATTCCTAAAGGGGCAGTAATTTATAGAAACAGATGTCCAAAGCTTATTGAACAGCTGGACGAAATGATTAATTCCGGTGGAAAGATTGATTTGTCTGCCAGGATTAAAGTGAAATGTGGTGAACCGCTGGAATTTAAATTGTGGACAACGGATGCAAAAAACAGTTTTCAAAAGGATTCAGTTGATTCGAAAGAAAATCTGTCAGTTCAGGAAAGAAAATCTGTGACTGTATATGGCGATACGGTTTTAGAAGCTGAAAAAAATCCTGTATCAGATGATGTGATTAAAGGCAAGATAACTGCGCTTGGAGGTACCACATACAGAATTAATAATTTAGAAATCATAAATGATAATAAATCCTTTGTTCCTGCATCTGTTTTAAAAAAATTAAGAAGAGATGCGATAGAAGAATTGCAAAATAAAATTATAAGCGGCTATTATCGTAAAATGGAATCTGCTAAGCAGGTTATCTATGATAATCATTTGAAGGATAACTATTTTAGTTCAGAAAAAAATATTGATTCAGATGATAAGAATATAATTCATGTTTCAGTAGCTGATCCTTATCAGCTTGGTGCTGTACTGAAAAGTAAAATGAGAATTGATTATATTTATCTTGATATCTCATTAGAAGCGTTTGATGAAACTGCTCTATTAAGCTCGATAGATGATATCAGAAATAAAACAACATCTAAAATAATATTGTCTCTCCCATATATAAACCGGGGGTATGACATTGTTGATTATTTCAGCAGTACCATCGGGCTCTTTGATGGTTTCTACATCAGATGCTTTGATGATATGGCGCAGATCATTTCTGATAAAAATGGAATCTTTGATGATAAGCTGATTATTCTTTCCTCATCATTATATTGTTATAATGATTCTGCTGTAGCTGAATTGATGGAAATATTTGCTAATATACGGATGCATGGTAGCGAGATTCTATTTGATATTCCGCTTGAACTGAGCATCTTTGAGGCTGAAAAGCTCGGTTACATTTCTGCAAGTGTGATAGATGTATATACTAAAATCCCCCTTATGCTGACAGATGCGCTTGGGGATTATAATGGTTCTATACAGGATGATAGAAAGAATAGATTTGATATGCGCTATGCGTGGGGATATAATGTTATTCTTGGCAACAAACCACTTATGCTTTTTTCCGAAGCAGAAGAGGTCTTAAATAATGAAAAATCCTTTGGAACATTTGCGGATTTTGAAAATATAAGGCTTAGCTTTTCTACTGAAACTGTTCGGGAAGTAGAGGACATTCTTTCAGGTGGAAAAGAATTATTGAAAAAAAATAATTATACAAAAGGACATTATGAGAAAGGTATATTGTAATGTTTGATATTATTTGTACTGTTTCTAAATACCTTATTCTTCTTTTTATGATTTTATATACGATAATATGTTTTACATATTTTAGAGCTAAGGATAGGGAGAAACGAAACAGTAATCTGAACAAACAAATATTTTACATCTTTATGATACATTTCCTGTGTCATGTCTGCTTACTGCTTAATATGCGTGATATAAAGGTGTGCTTGTATTATCTGGTCGAAATATGTATTGCGATAATATATATTGCTACATTCAGGCTGGTTTATAAAAGCTCTTCCAAGCTGCTGACCAATAATGTAGCATTCCTTATGCTGATTGGTTATACGATGCTGCTGAGACTTAATCCTAAGCTTGCTATTAGGCAATTTATTCTGGCATCGGTTGGTCTTGTAATCACTATATTTATTCCACTTATCCTTGGAAAGCTGAAGAATATGAAGAATTGGAGTGTTTTGTATGGTGTTATCGGAATCATACTTCTTGCTTCGGTTTTTATTCCGGGAGTGGGACTTGAGATATATGGTTCCAGAAACTGGATTTCGGTTGCGGGTGTGACGCTTCAGCCTATGGAATTCGTTAAGATTGTATTTATATTCTTTGTGGCAAGTTCTCTTGTGAAGATAAATACTTTAAAGGATCTTGTTTTAAATGCAATCATAGCGGCAATATTTATGCTTGTGCTTGTAATCGAAAAGGATTTTGGAGCTGTAATGCTTTTTTATATTTCCTATTTTATGCTTGTTTTTCTTGCAACATCAAGAAGTATATTCATGTTTGGCGGAATAGGTTTAGGTGTGCTTGCCTGCATTGCAGGATATTTGTTATTTAAGAATAATCTTTTTGCTCATGTTCTTGTCAGGGTTGATGCTTGGCGTGATCCTTTCAAATATCAGCAGAGTGGTGGCTACCAGCTGTGTGAATCGCTTTTTGCTATAGGTACAGGTGGTTTTACAGGTACAGGACTTGGTAAAGGAATGCCATATCTTATTCCTGTTGCCGAAAGTGATTTCATTTTTTCTGCAATATGTGAAGAACTCGGTGTTATTTTTGGCATATTGCTTATACTCATTTATCTGAGCAGTTTTATGGCTATGCAGAATATTGCTATGAAATGTAGATCGCCATTTTTTAAATACATAACCTTTGGTATAGCAATATGCTACATATTCCAGGTTATGCTAAATGTTGGAGGGGCTACGAGATTTATTCCTTCCACGGGGGTTACATTGCCACTTATTAGTTATGGTGTCAGCAGCGTTTTTAGTACGCTTATAATGTTTTCGATAGTACAATATTCATATATTTTAGTTAGTGAAGAGGCGGATGAGCTTGAACGAGAAAGAGAAGAAATCGAAAAGAATCTCCAAAGACAGAACCCGCAGCAATACGGCAATGGATATGGAGAGTTTTACTCTTAAAGAGCGTGAAAGAAGCGCTCGTAACAAAATAAAAAACAGACCAATCAGACTCATGACTTATATCATGATTGTGGTTTTTATTGGCATGTGTGCAAATATCATTTATTTTGTTGTGGTCGATTCAGAAACTGTGGTTGCAAACTCTGCAAATCAGAGACAGGATAGTAAGTCTCGCTATGTAAAGCGTGGAGATATTATTACAAGTGATGGCGTTGTTGTGGCAACCACGGATTATGATGAAGAAGGAAATGAATACAGATATTATCCGTACGGTGACCTGTACGCACATACAGTTGGATATGATAGTTATGGTAAAGCCGGGCTTGAGCTTTCGCAGAATTATGATCTGCTTGATTCCCATGCGAGCTTTCCAGATAAAGTTAAAAATGATCTGAAGGGAGAAAAAAATCCTGGAGATAGTGTAGTGACTACTCTTGATTCAAATCTTCAGACAGCTGCAGCAAATGCTCTATATGGCTGTAATGGTGCAGTGGTTGTAATGGATGCATCTACTGGTGACATTCTGGCTATGTATTCTAATCCTACCTTCGATCCAAATGATATGGATTATGTTTGGGATAGTGTGCATTCTGAGGAAGGTGAATCAAGTACTGTACTTCTGAATAGAGCGACACAGGGACTTTATGCTCCTGGCTCAACCTTTAAAGTAATTACTGCAATGGAATATATGATGGAGCATCCGGATTATGAAGATTATGATTATTATTGCGAAGGAGAGGATGTATTTAACAGTGTTTCCATAAGGTGTAGTGACAGTACAGTTCATGGAGAACTTGGTCTGTCAGGTTCACTTGCTTATTCCTGCAATACCAGCTTTGCAAATATTGGAATAAATGAGATAGATATGGATAGCTTAAGGGATTTTACTGAGAAACTTCTCTTTAATGAAAAACTTCCATTCAGCGGAGATTATAATGAATCTGTATTTGTTATGGATGGAAAGAGTGACAAATCATTGATAGCCCAGACTGTAATAGGGCAGGCGGATACGCTTGTTACACCACTTCATAATGCAATGATAATGCAGACGATAGCAAATGGTGGAGTTATGATGAAGCCACAGCTGGTTTCTTGCATAAAAGACTCTGACGGCAATGTTATTAGTGAAACAAAACCAAAAGCTTATAATACGATTATTTCCACAGACATTGTAAAAGGTATTATTCCTATGCTTCACGAAGTATGTTTGTCGGGAACAGCAGCTAGATATATGGCTGATAAGCCATATAGTGTAGCAGGTAAAACTGGAACAGCTGAATATGATAACAATGGTAATTGCAACTCCTGGTTTGTCGGTTTTTCAAATATTGATGATCCTGACATTGTTGTAAGTGTAATAGTGGAAGACTACACGACCAATCAGACCTCAGGCACTTATGTAGCATCAATGATTATGGATGCATATTATTATAATAACCAATAGTAAGAATAGTGGTAAAAACACTTATATTATTATTGATATATCCTCATAAAACGTGATACAATAAAAAAGATTGTATATGTAAAGTAACACCTATACTGAGATTAGGAGGAATTGCAAGTGGTCGAAGCAATTAGTTGTGGTGGTGTTGTAATATTTAGAGGAAAAATACTACTTCTTTATAAGAATTATCATAATAAATATGAAGGCTGGGTACTTCCTAAAGGAACTGTAGAGGAAGGAGAACAGCATTCTGAAACTGCTCTTAGAGAAGTTAAGGAAGAAACCGGTGTAGATGCTACAATTATTAAATATATCGGAAAGAGCAGCTATTCTTTTAATACATATAATGATGTTGTTTCAAAAAACGTTCACTGGTATCTCATGATGAGCAACAGTTTTTACAGTAAGCCTCAGAGAGAAGAGTATTTCTGTGATTCTGGATATTATAAATATCATGAGGCGTACCATCTTCTTAAATTTCCAAATGAAAAACAGATTCTTGAAGATGCGTATAGCGAATATCTGGCTCTGAAGAAAGCAAATCTTTGGGGCAAAAAGAAATATTATTAATGTTTCGATGGAGTTCATATGAGCGAATTATATAATATAGATGAGATAGATGCGTTATTAAAAAAATATTCCAGAGATAATACTGAGTCTGAGACAAAAGCATCGGAAAATAAAACATCGGAAAATAAAGTATCGGAAAATATAGTATCCGAAAATAAAGTATCGGAAAATAAAGTATCTGAAAATAAAGTATCTGAGAACAAAACATCCGAAAATAAAGTTTTTGAAAAAAAAGAGCCGGAAAAGAAAGAATCAGAAGATAAAAAAACAACAATAAAAGAATCTTCAAATCAGAAGATTTCATTTAAAAAAGCTGAAGAGAAAAATTTTGCTGTTAGGGATTCGGAGGCTAAGAGTACGGACAGCAAGAAAACAGAATATAAGCTTTCGAATAATAAAAAAACTGAGTACAAGAGTTCAGATATTAAAACCTCGGAGAGTAAGAGTTTAAATATTAAAGGCTCGGATGATAAGAGTTTGGAAAATATGAACTCGGACAATAAGAAATCTGATGGAAAGTTTTCTTTAAAAAGGGATTCTGATAAGAATAATTTTACTGATAAAAAGGTTGAAGAGCTTAGAAATAGTGCTGAACAAAGAAGGACTGAGCAGAAGAAGGCTGAAAAGAAAAAGAATATCAGCAATGCTATTCTGAATATTCTTCTGGTTGTTTTTATTTTGATCTTTGTAGCGTCAGGTGGTTATCTTGCAAATTACTATTATAAAATTCAGAAAGCCGAAAGTAAGTATGCCTACATCAGAAATATGATAGTAGAAGATGATGCACCGGTAGTTTCTGATTCAGATGATTCAGGGGATGGCTCTGGAGAGGGTGCTGGTTCAAAACAGAATGTTCTTAAATATATAAATGTTAATGGTGTTTCTGTTCAGGCTAAATATGCTGAACTTTATAGAGCAAATGAGGATTTTGTTGGATGGCTGACAATACCGGGCACTAATATTGATTATCCGGTTATGTTCACACCAGATGATGAAGAAAAATATCTGCATCTTGATTTTGATAAAAATGAAAGTGCTTCAGGAACACTTTTTGCTGCTGCAGGATGTCTTCCTCTTAAGCCTTCCGATAATATTCTTATCTATGGCCATAATATGAAAGCAGGAACTATGTTCCATGATCTTCTGGAATATGAGAATGAAGATTTTTATAAAGAGCATAAAAGGATTATATTTAACACGTTAAATAATAACGGTGTGTATGAGGTAATTGCTGCTTTTAGAACACAGGTTGATGGAAGTGGAGAAGAATTCAAATATTATGATTTCTTTGATACTGATGATGAAAAAGAATTTAATGATTTCGTTTCAAAGGTTCAGACTATGACTCCATATAAAACAACGGAATCAGCTGAATTTGGAAATATGCTTCTGACTCTGTCCACATGTGCTTATCATACAAATGAAGGCAGATTTGTAGTAGTTGCAAAGCAGGTAAGTAGAAAAAATTAAAAAAATATAAATAAGTGCTTGCATTAAGACTTCAAATGTGATAGTATGTCAAATGTTGTTGTGGGCTGAAGAGCCCAAATACCCGAGTTAAAGGAGGTGCTGGAGATGGCTAAGTGCTTTTACTGTGATAAGTCAGTTCATTTTGGAAATAATGTGAGTCATTCACATAGAAGATCCAATAGAATAATGAAGTCAAATATTAAAAGAGTTAAGGCAAAGGTAGATGGCTCACCGAAGACTATTTATGTTTGTACTAAGTGCCTCAGATCTGGTAAAGTAGAGAGAGCATAACTTATTAAAAGTATTTATGACTTTTAATTATTTAGAAGATTTTTAAGGGATAAAATGTATTCAGTTGCATTTTATCCCTTATTCTTTTATACTGTCGGAAGGAAGTGTTAAAGTTATAATTCTAAGGGAGGTTGATTCGAGTATGGTAAGTACTACTGAAAATGGAAAGATATTTATAGATACAGAAGTTATTGCTCAGTATGCAGGTCATGCAGCTCTTGACTGTTTTGGCATTGTTGGAATGGCAACTATAAGCGTAAAGGATGGTCTGGCAAAACTTTTAAAAGGTGATAATGTCAGCAAGGGTGTAAGCGTTGTCAGAGATGAGGAGAATAATCTTATAATTAATTTCCATATAATTATTTCCTATGGAGTAAATATAAGAACTGTAGTTGATAATCTTATCAATACAGTTAAATATCAAGTTGAAGATTATACGTCAATGAAAGTTAAAGCCATCAATGTATATGTTGAAGGTGTTCGTGTCATTGATTAAATCAGGAGGTAACCATTAATATGTCGTTGACTAAAATTGATGCAGCTACTATGCGTCGTGTTTTCATTTCCGGCGCTAATAATATCAGCAATAATAAGGAATATATAAATGAACTTAATGTGTTCCCTGTACCTGATGGTGATACAGGAACTAACATGACTCTTACAATAATGGCGGCAGCCTCCGAGGCTGAATCTATAGCTAATCCAACTATAAGTTCTGTTGCAAAGGCTATTTCAAGTGGTTCCCTTAGAGGAGCGAGAGGTAATTCGGGCGTTATTCTGTCACAGCTTTTCAGAGGCTTTTATAAAGATGTAAAAGGTAAGACGGAGCTCAGCGTTGAAGATCTGACCTCAGCTTTTGCGAGAGCAGTTGATACTGCTTACAAGGCGGTTATGAAACCGAAGGAAGGAACTATTCTTACTGTAGCCAAGGCGATGGCAGATATAGCTTCTGATCTTTTGAGCACTGAGGAAGAAATAATTCCCTTTGTTGAAAAAGTTGTAGAACATGGAGAAGAGGTTCTTCAAAAAACACCTGATATGTTACCAGTTCTTAAAGAGGCCGGAGTAGTTGATTCTGGTGGTCAGGGACTTATTGATATTTTTAAAGGTATTGTGCTTGGTCTCAAGGGTGAGGATGTAACTTTAAATGAGGAACCATCAGAAACCCCATTGGCAAGAGGAGCAGGTGTCCTTGATGATATTCCGAAGGCAAGACCATCCTTTAGAATGGGTAGTGGTAAAGAAGACATTTCTACTGCTGATATTAAGTTTGGTTACTGTACTGAGTTTATTATATTGCTTAAGAAGGAACTTACCTCTAAACAGGTAGATGATATAAAGAAATATCTTTTATCCATTGGAGATTCTCTTGTATGTGTAGCTGATGAAGAGCTGGTTAAAATCCATGTTCATACTAATCATCCTGGACGTGCGTTTGAGAAAGCTCTCGAATATGGTCAGCTAACTCGTTGTAAGGTTGACAATATGAGGGAAGAACATTCAGAGAGAGTTAGTATTGAAAATGAGAAGCTGAGAGCTGCTGAACAGGATAAGGCATTTAAACAGATGAAGGCTGAAAGGACTGCGGCTAAAAAAGCTGATGAGTCTATGACTCAGTCCGAATCTGATATAAAGTCTGATAGTTCGGCAACGCCAGATTCTGGATCAACAGTAGAAACTACACAAGCTGAAGTGAAGAGTGAACCGGAAGCGGTTGGCTTTATTGCAGTTTCCACTGGCGAAGGCTTAAATGATATTTTTACTGAAATAGGTGTTAATAAAGTTATTTATGGTGGCCAGACTATGAATCCAAGTACCGATGATATTCTGAATGCTGCTAATGAAGTTAATGCGAAGGATATATTTGTTTTTCCTAATAATAAAAATATTATTCTTGCAGCTCAGCAGGCGGGCAGACTTTGTAAGGATAAGACGGTTCATGTGATTGCTTCTGCTACTATTCCTCAAGGAATTGCTGCAATGATTAGCTTTGACGGCAGTAAGACACCTGAAGAAAATGAAGAAATTATGAATGAAGCGATGTCTGAAGTTAAGAGTGGCGAGATAACCTATGCTGTAAGAGATACTCAGATTGATGGTAAAGAGATTCATAAGGATGATATAATGGGTATCTCGGATAAAGGTATTGAAGTTATAGGCAATGATGTTGATGCTGTACTTTTTGATCTGATTGATTCTCTTGTTGATGAAGATAGTGGACTTATTAGCGTTTACTATGGTGAGGATATTAGTGAAGATAAAGCTTCTGTGATTGGAGACCAGCTAGCTGAAAAATATGAAGACCTTGATGTTGAAATAAAAAGCGGAGGCCAATCGATTTATTACTATATTCTTTCTGTAGAATAAGAAATAAATATATGAGACTTGAAGAAGATATAATAAAAATAAAAGGGATAGGGGATAAGACCAGGACTGGATTTAACAAGCTGGGAATTTATTCTGTTCGGGATCTGGTCAGGTACTATCCAAGAACCTATAAAACATATAGTGATCCTGTCAGTGTCAGAGATGCTTCTGAGGGTGACAGGGTTGCTGTAAAGTGTAAAATAGTAACATATGTTGAGGTTCATAAAGGAAAACGTTATACAATTACTGGTCTTTCTGCTTCAGATGGAACGGGAACGATAAGGATGGTCTGGTTTAATATGCCATTTCTCAGAAATGCATTTCATAAAGGCGAATCCTTTGTTTTTTTTGGTGTAATAAAGCTTAAGGGAAATATGAGGGTTATGGAAATGCCTGAATATTTTACTCCATTTCAATATGAGAAGGCTCTTAAAACCATGCAGCCGATTTATTCTCTTAAGGCTGGTATTACTAATAATTCTTTAAGCAAGGCAGTAAAAACTGTTTTGCCTGTTATTAGTTCTCTTTCTGATTATCTTCCGGATGAAGTGGTTCAAAAATATCAGCTTATGCCTCTCGGTGAAGCTATAAAAGAAATACATTTTCCTGAAAATGAAGAAAAATTAAAAAATGCATTAAAGAGAATTGCATTTGATGAATTTCTCGAATTTCTTATCAAAATCAGAAAGCTTAAGGAAGAAACAATTGTTATAGCAAATGATTTTGTTATTAGTGAAACGAGCGTGCAGAAGTGTAAAGACTTTATAAGCTCGTTACCATATAGCCTTACAAATGGTCAGAGACAGACTGTTGATGATATATTTAATGATATGAAGTCTGATCATGTTATGAACAGACTTATTCAAGGTGATGTTGGCTCGGGGAAAACAGTTGTGGCAGAAATTGCTTTACTTGCGGCTGTAAAGTCTGGTTATCAGGGCGCGCTTATGGTTCCAACAGAAGTTCTGGCTGTACAGCATTTTGAGGATATGCAGAAACGGTTTGAGGGGATGGAGATAAACATTTGCCTTCTTACTGGTTCTGTTTCTGTAAAAGATAAAAGAAAAATATATGAAGATATAAAAAGTGGTAGATGTGACATTGTTGTTGGAACTCATGCGATTATTCAGGAGGGTGTACAATTCAAATCTCTTGGACTTGTTATCACTGATGAACAGCATAGGTTCGGGGTAAAGCAGCGTGAAAAGCTTTCTGGAAAGGGTGAAAGTCCGCATACTATTGTAATGAGTGCTACACCGATTCCAAGAACCCTTGCAATAATTCTCTATGCTGATATGGATATTTCAGTTATAAAAGAACTTCCTGCGGAACGTAAAAGAATAAAGAATTGCGTTGTTGGTACAGATTATCGTCCTTCAGCATACAAATTTATATCTCAGCAGGTTGGAATAGGACATCAGGCATATGTTATATGTCCGATGGTTGAAGAAAATGATATTACAGATGCTGAGGATGTAATAAGTTATACAGAGGAATTAAAAGAAAACCTTGGAGAAGGTATCAGGGTTTCTTATCTGCATGGCAAGATGAAAGAAAATGAGAAGACAAATATTCTTCATAGATTTATGAATAGGGAAATAGATGTACTTGTTTCGACAACTGTTATCGAAGTGGGTATTAATAATAGCAATGCAACTGTAATTATGATTGAAAATGCAGAACGTTTTGGACTTGCACAGCTTCATCAGCTTCGGGGCAGAGTTGGACGAGGAGAAGCTCAGAGCTATGCAATATTTATAAATGTAAAAAAATCAGAAGATTCTGTCAGAAGACTTAAATGTCTTGAGGAATCAAATGATGGATTCTTTATCGCATCAGAAGATCTGAGACTCAGAGGTCCGGGGGATTTCTTTGGAATCAGACAAAGTGGTGAGATGGATTTTCATGTTGCTGATATATTTAAACATGCTGATATGCTTCGGCTTGCTCAGGATATATCTCTACAATATGGAGATAAACTTGATGTAGTAGTTTTATAAATTTATGATTTAACATATTTGGAGACAAATTAATAATGAGTAAAAAAATTTTAATACTTATCATATTTGCTTTACTTATAGTGATAGCTGGATTTACAGGATATATAATTGGAAATCAGAAGAAAAACAGTGTAAATAACGATGACAAAACTGTTGCTGTAAGTGATAGTCAGGATTCAGAAGAAGGAACCGCATCGGAAGCATCTGATGAAAAGTCAGATGAGAGTTTATCAGATGCTGGTGATAAGACCCAGGATGACAAGACTTCGGAAGATAAAGCTTCGGATGACAAGACTTCGGAAGATAATACATCGGATGATAAAAAGTCTGATGCTTCAGACTCAGATAAAAAAGATTCAAATAAATCTGATATTTCTGATAATAAGAAATATGCCTGCTATGCAACAATTGCATCATCTAATAACTGGAAGGATGGAGATTACTATGTATTTCAGTATGATGTTAAAATAATTAATAAATCCAAATCTGATCTTGATAACTGGGAGGTGCGCATTTCTGGCTTTAAAGGGGGCAAGATGGAAAATGGATGGAATGCAGAGTATAATATCAAGAATGACACTATGTATTGCAAGGCTGTAGATTATAATAAAACCCTTGTTTCTGGTAGTACTACTGAGCTTGGTTTTCAGGCAAAGTTCAAAAAAGAGGAAGACGGTTTATCTGAGAAGCTGGCTTCCGTTTATATAGATGGAAAGCTTTATACAGAAATAAAGGAAGAACCGACTACTCAGTCCAAAGCTGATAAGGAAGATATGAAAAAAGAAAAGACGGAACCTGAAAAAGGAACTCCGTTAGAGAATCATGGAGCACTTAGTATAAAAGGAACGGATATTGTAGATAATAAAGGGAATAAATATCAGTTGAAAGGTATCAGTACTCACGGGTTGGCCTGGTTCCCTGATTATGTCAATAAAGACAGTTTTAAAACTCTGAGAGATGACTGGGGCGCTAATCTTATCAGACTTGCTATGTATACGGCTGAATCTGGTGGATATTGTCAGGACGGTGACAAGTCAAAGTTAAAGAATCTGGTGTGTGAAGGCGTAGATATTGCTACTGATCTTGGTATGTATGTTATTGTAGACTGGCATATATTGAGCGATAATAATCCGTCTATAAATGAAGATGAAGCAATTACATTTTTTGATGAGATGTCAGCTAAATATGCGGATTATGATAATGTGCTTTATGAAATCTGTAATGAACCTAACGGAAGTACTACTTGGGAAGACATTAAGGAATATGCTGAAAAAATCATACCTGTAATAAGATCAAATGATAAGGATGCAATAATTATTGTTGGAACTCCAACCTGGTCGCAGGATGTGGATAAAGCAGCAGAAAATCCTATTAGTGGTCAGGAAAATATTGCGTATACCACACATTTTTATGCGGCTACACATAAAGATAATATCAGAGACAAGGTTAAAGAGGCTCATGAGAGTGGGCTATGTGTATTTATTTCTGAATTTAGCATATGTGATGCATCAGGAAACGGTGGAATAGATTATGATTCAGCTGAGGATTGGTTTAATATGATAGATGAATATAACCTCTCGTATGCTGGATGGAATCTATCTAATAAGGATGAAACATCAGCCCTTCTTGATACGAATACAAAGAGTCTGTCTGATTGGAAGGATGACGAGTTATCAGAAACTGGACTGTGGTTAAAAAATCAGATTCAGAATGATTAAAAGATGTTACTATTCACGGTTTATGAGAAAGGTAACAAAAATGACTGCTTGCAGGCACTTTTTGATTACCTTTCTCATAACACCTGCGAAGCAGGAACTCAAAAAGCATGATTCAGTGCCTCCGAAGGAGGCAATAGAACATCGAATATCAGGCTTATTTAAGCTTGCTTAAGAATAAGCTGTATTCGATGTGGACTTAAGAATGCTTTTTGAGTTAACCGTGAATAGTAACTAAAAGATTAACAATGGTTTGCGATACATAGAAAATGTTGTTGAAAACAGTTTACGTAATATGATATTATATTCTGAGTGTGTTTTTATGTTTATTTAAAGGATTTTTGATAAACATAAATAAGATTAAATGAGAATTTCTACATGAGGATGATCAGATGAGAGTTATTGCTGGTTCAAGACGGAGTCTTCCGCTTAAAACTTTAGAGGGTGATGCTACCAGGCCTACTGCAGATAAATATAAAGAAACTCTTTTTAATTGTCTTCAGATGGATGTTCCTGGTGCGGTTATACTCGATCTTTTTGCTGGTAGTGGTTCTATAGGCATAGAAGCACTTTCAAGAGGGGCTGAGCGTGCCGTATTTGTTGAAAATAGTAAGGATGCTATTAATATAATTAAACATAATATTCATTTTACTAAGTTTGAAAATGAATCTGAGATTATAAGGTCGGATGCTCTTACTTATCTTAGACGTCTTTCGAGAGTTGATTTTGATCTGATATATATTGATCCGCCTTATGGAAATGGACTTGAGAAAGAAGCTGTAATGATTCTTGATTCTTTATATTTTAAGAATAAGAATGTGAAGATTATATTGGAATCCAGAGCAGATGAAGATTATGAATTCATTGATGATACTGGATTTATGATATATAAAATAAAAAATTATAAAACTAATAAGCATATATTTTTATGCCTGAAGGAGAATGAGTGAAGAAAGTAGTTTATCCCGGAAGTTTCGATCCGGTAACATTAGGACATCTGGACATTATCAGACGTTCGTCGAAAGTATTTGACATTGTATATGTTTGTGTGTTAAATAATTCAGTGAAAAAAACTCCGTTGTTTTCTCACGCTGAACGTGTTAATATGTTAAAGGATGTTGTCAAGGAATTTGACAATGTTTATATTGAAAGCTATCAAGGTCTTCTGGTGGACTTTGTAAAAGAAAAAGATGCAAATGTTATAATCAGAGGATTACGAGAGATAACAGATTTTGACAACGAACTGCAGATGGCTCAAGGGAATCATCTGGTATCTCCGGATATAGAAACTTTATTTATGGCAACTGACCCTAAATATTCATTTATAAGTTCAAGTATGGTCAGAGAGTTTGCTGGTTATGGAAGATCCGTTAAAGGATTTGTTCCGGAAATAATACTTCCCAGAATAGAGGAGAAGGTAAAGAATAATTCAGGAGGATTTTAAAAATGGGTAAACAAGGCGTTGAAGAAATGATCGATGAGATAGAGGTATTTATCGAAAGCTGTAAATATCAGCCTTTATCTTCCAACAAGATTATTGTGCCTAAAGATGAGCTGGAACGCATGCTCAATGAACTCAAGCTTAAGCTTCCGAGTGAGATTGAGAGATGTAAAAAAATAATGCGTAATAAGGAGGCTATACTTGCTTCTGCAAGAACTCGTTCTGATGCAATTATTTCTGAGTCTGTAAATGAAGCAAATCGTCTTGTTGATTCCAATCATATAACAGAACTTGCAAATGCAAGAGCAAATGAAATACTTGAGTCTGCCAGAGATGAAGCAAAGCAGATAGTGGATGATGCTACTGCAGAGGCTACCGAGGTAAGAATGGGTGCTATGCTTTATACTAAGGACAAGGTTACTGAGATGAGAAGATTCATCAAAGCTACTCTGGATGCAGAAAATGAGAATTACAGAAATCTTATCGATAGTCTTGAAAGTGGAATGCTTACACTTGATACAAACCTTGATGAGGTTGAAGCAAGCATCGCACTTATAAATAATGATCCGAAGAGCATCGTATCCGGAGCCGGAGAGAGCTATGGTTCTAAATATGAAGATTATGATGATACAGAGTATGACAAAACATCAAACAGATTCGCAGATATCAAAACCTCAGCAGATGATGACGAGGATGAGGATTATGATGATGACGAATATGATGATGATTATGATGAGGACGATGATGATTTCCTCGATGAATAATTAAGTTGATTCTTATAGGATGACAGCTGAAGTATTATCTCAGCTGTCATCTTTTCTCTTAAAAAGAATGATTTATGTAAATTGTAGGAGCTGTTTTATGAATAATGAAGTTAGAGTTGCTTCTCCAAAAGAAGTAATGATAATGCTTGTGTTTTTTCTTTTTGTGTCTATTGTATTATGCTTTTTTGATCAGGCTGGTGGATTGATTTCTAAAAAAATGGCAGGTGGGTTAACTGATAAAAAGTGTAAAGCTGTTGATATGTATACTGAATATGGATTTAAAACTAAAAATAAATATACAACTTTTGAAGATGAAGAAGGCTATAAATATGCTTTGAAAACTACAATCAACGATTATATTGGCCGGGAATCAATAATTAGTGTATCTGGAACGATGGGATACAGAAAAAATTATGAGATCATTGTTCCTTATGGTGCAACCTGGTCTTTTTATTTGATGCCGTTTTTAAGTATAATTAGTTTGATTATTTTTCCGATAAAAGCTAAAAAGTTAAATATGTGGTGATGTCTTGAGTAATTCAAATAATAAAAAATATAATAAAAGTTATAAAAAGAAAAAAAGAAAAACCTCTGGGGGTAGAACTTTGAGTACAAGTTCATCGCATAAAAGAACACAAGGCAAAAGTACATCACGTAAAAATACATCAGGCAAAAGAAAATCATATAAAGGCTCTAATAATGATAAATTATTAGGAACTATGCTTGTCTTGTTATTAACAATGATTATAATTTTACTTGGTGCTTTTGCTTTTTCGATTGAAAGAGATGAATCTCTTTTTACGAAGGAAGAAATTCCAATCGATGAAGAAAAATATCTATGGGATGTGTTGTCGGAGCATTTTTCTTATAATGAAATTGCCGTTCTTGGGCTTATGTGTAATATAAAGGAAGAATCACGTTTTCAGGCGAATAATCTTGAAGACATTAATAATAGTGAGTGGAGTATTACGGATGAAGAGTATACCTCGCTGCTTAACCGGCGAAAAATAAAAGAAAAAAATTTTCTTCAGGCAAAATATAAAGGTAAAACAGATGGATATTATGATTCTAATAACCAGTGGGTTAATACAAATGGTGGGTATGGTTATTGTCAATATACTGCTTATGAGAAGAAAAAAGCTCTTTATGATTATGCAAAGGAATGGTTTGGTAAAAATGGGCTGGGACATAGAAAACACTTTGATATAGCAAATCCGGAAATGCAGGCGAATTTTATATTATATCTGCTTGATAACGAGCTGAATGATATAGATATTAGACTTAGAAATTCTGAAACGGTGGTTGATGCTGTTTATATCTGGGTATCCGAATTTGAATGTCCAGAGGGGAATTATTATGATGTGGCTTATTCCAGAGCTGCATATGCTGATGAAATCCTTGCTCATTGCAAATCGGATAGTACAGATGAAAATGATGTGTCAGATGGGGATGATTTTTCTGATGATAATATTTCTGAAGAAGAATATACAGATGAAAATTACGATGAAGAATATTAGAATTATCAAGATTATTTAGATAAAAAAGTGTTTTCGATACTTGAATAGTATTACTGGATATAAAAAATGAGTCTAAAGGGATTGACCTTTGACTCATTTTTTATTTATAATTTGACTGATCTCACTGAACTGCTTAGCTCGCTATGCAGTCTTATATTCATGTTTTCATAAATGAGCTGATTATAAAAATCAGTTGCCAGTCTGTCCATTTCCCACATTCTATGTGACAATCTGCTATGTGGTGTAAAGGCTGACTTTTTGTTTATTATTTCAAGGTCCGATTTTTCTTCGATTTCTTTAAGTAGCTTTGATTTATCCTTGTTTAAAGCCAGAAGATTAATATAATCGCTGCAACCATTATTAAGTGCCAGTTGACGATCTTTGTCCTGTATTCCTAAGATGAGATGTATCAGGACTCTGTTAACTCTTGTCATTGTCAGATTCTTTGTTTTAAGATAATCTGACAGCTCTAACTGCCTCATAGGAAGTGGAGCTTTCCTGAGCCGGTTAAGGAGCTCTGGAGTCATATCCATTATTCCGTCAATCATTGTAATATCTGCCGGAAGATTTCTGTCATAGATAAGCCTGGATGCAAGATATGGTGTGAGCCAGTCAGCATCAGGCAGAGGCTTTTTAAAATATTCCTCATAAACCTTCAAGGATTTTCTTGGTACATATTCACTTATATCAATGTTATTACTTAGGGCGTGCCTTATAGCGGTTGCGCTTGAATATGTTCCACTGAGCTGAGTATTGAAATATCCGCCATCATTTCTTTTAACTATGATAGGCCTGATTTTTGAACCAAGCTTTCTTAACGCAACAAAGTAGGAGATAGCTAAAATATTATTTGGCTTAGAAATGATCTCGACTGTATCATTTCCTAATATTTCTTTTAAGGCATATCCACATGCTGCAGCATAATTCTGTCCTTTGGAAAACTGCTGAGAAAGCATATCTTTAAAAGCAGGAGGTTCAGAATAGATAATGTCTGCAACTTCGTTAAACAGGTCTTCGGAATCGTTTTCAACGCCAAAGGCAATATAATCTATATTCTTCATTCTATCGAATATACTGACTGCGCCTGTAGCGAAGTCTCTTGCACTTCCAGTAGCAAAAAGAACAGGAAGTTCGAATACAACATCTATTCCACTGATTACAGCGGCTTCTGCACGAGTAAACTTGTCAGCCATAGCAGGAATACCGCGCTGTGTAAAATTACCACTCATTAATGCCACTGAATAATCTGCTCCGGTTTTTTCCAGAGCTGTATCCAGCAGATATTTATGACCATTATGAAATGGATTGTATTCTGATATGATTCCAATGGTAGACACGTTGAAAGTTCTCCTTCTTATTTTAGGCTGACTTTTATATTATACATACAAAGATTCTTTTTGTCCAACTTTAGAATAGCATTTTTTTTGTTATTATGCTATACTGTTTTCGTTCGTCTTTAAAGATTTTTGTAAAAATATTATAATTTTTTAATTCAGATACGCTTTAGGGGAGTGTGTTTTGAATGGAAGGAGTATCAAGTGGTAAATGAAGAAAAATTACAAGCTTTAGATAAAGCTCTTGAGCAGATAGAGAAGAAGTTTGGTAAGGGCTCCGTAATGAAGCTTGGAGATAATTCAAATAGTATGAATGTTGAGGCAGTACCTACAGGCTCACTTAGTCTTGATATAGCTCTTGGAATAGGTGGAATGCCAAGAGGAAGAATTATTGAGATTTATGGACCTGAATCAAGTGGTAAAACTACAGTTGCACTACATGTTGTTGCTGAAGTTCAGAAAAATGGTGGTATAGCTGGATTTATTGATGCAGAGCATGCTCTTGATCCGGTATATGCAAAAAATATAGGCGTAGACATTGATAATCTCTATATCTCGCAGCCTGATAGTGGTGAACAGGCGCTTGAAATTACTGAAACAATGGTTCGTTCGGGAGCTATGGATGTAATTATAGTTGATAGTGTTGCTGCACTTGTTCCTAAAGCAGAAATTGATGGTGAGATGGGTGACAGTCATGTTGGTCTTCATGCCAGACTTATGTCTCAGGCACTCAGAAAGCTTACAGCTGTAATCAGTAAAACTAATTGCGTTGTAATATTTATCAATCAGCTTCGTGAAAAAGTTGGAGTTATGTTTGGTAATCCGGAGACAACTACAGGTGGACGTGCACTTAAGTTCTATGCTTCAGTTCGAATGGATGTTAGAAGAATAGAAACTATTAAGACTGGTGGAGAAGGCGTTGGTAACAGAACCAGAGTAAAGATTGTAAAAAACAAAGTAGCACCACCTTTCAAAGAGGCAGAGTTTGATATTATGTTTGGTGAAGGAATATCTCGTGAGGGAGATGTTCTTGATCTTGCTGTTAAATGTGATGTAGTTAATAAATCTGGTGCATGGTATGCTTATCTTGGCGAAAAAATCGGTCAAGGACGTGAAAATGCAAAACAATATCTGAAAGAAAATCCTGAAGTGATGAAAGAAATTGATGCTAAGGTAAGAGAGTATTATTTCTCACAGGATGATGATGAAGCTTCTGAGGATCAGACACCCGAGGAGTAATCTGTCAGTATGAGTTATATTTGTCTGAAGAAGAAAAATAAAGCATACCAGATTTTTGTAGATGATGAATATATTGGGTTCATTTACAGTTCTGATTTCCCAGGCATAGGATTAAATGCTCGTGATTTTGATGATGATTTTGATATTTATGAACTTGAAACTGAAGAGGATATAGTTTCAAAATTTAAAAATATTATAACTGATCGGACATTTGAAAAAGCAGTAGCACTTGCTACAACTTCGGAGTGCTGCAGAGAGGATATTTTTTTCAAGCTTAAACGAAAAGATTATCCTGAATATGCTATAGAAGCTGCTATAGATATGATGTATGAATATAATTATCTGAATGACAAAAGATATGCTGAATGTTATATCAGATCTTATATGAAAACAAAGAGTAAAAAAGCAATAGAGAAAGAACTGGAAATGAAAAAACTTTATATACCTGCTCTTGGTGATTTTATAGACAGGGTATATGAAGACGAAGGAATGAGTGAAGAAAAAACTATTGAAAAACTGTTACAGAGTAAATATCGAGGACAGGATATGAGTGATCCGAAGGTAAAAAAAAGAGCTATGGGACTGCTTATAAGACATGGTTTTTCATTCGACCAGATTAACAACTACTTGACATAATATCGTAGAAAGTATATTATAGGTTGGTGTATGTTTTGATGTTAGTTATCTTTCTTAAGTTATAACGGAAAGATTTGCTATATTAACATATCTAAAACTTAATAAAGGAGGTAATCCTGTGTCAACTCTTGTATGGGTAATCATCGTATTAGCCGTGTTGGTTGTTGCAGCTATCGCTGGTTTCATGGCAGGTAATGCGTATCGTAAGAACGTTGCTGAAGCCAAGATAGGTAAGGCAGAAGACAAGGCTAAGGACATTATAGATGATGCACTTAAATCAGCTGAGTCAAAGAAGAGGGACATACTTCTTACTGCTAAAGAAGACGCTCTTAAAACAAAGAACGAAATCGAGAAAGAAGTAAAGGACCGCAGAGCTGAGATTCAGCATATGGAGAAGAGGGTTCTTCAGAGAGAAGAGAACCTTGACAAGAAGAGTGATACTTTGGAAAGAAGAGAACAATCACTGTCTGCTAAGGAAGCTAATCTTGCCAAGAGACAGGCTGAAGTAGAAGAACTTTCAGGAAAAAGATTACAGGAACTGGAAAGAATATCCGGACTTACCTCTGAACAGGCTAAGGAATATCTGCTTAGAACCGTTGAAGATGATGTTAAACATGAAACAGCAATTATGATTAAGGAAATGGAATCCAGAGCCAAGGAAGAAGCTGATAAAAAGGCTAAGGAGTATGTTGTTGGAGCTATTCAGAAATGTGCAGCTGATGTTGTTTCTGAGTCAACAGTATCTCTTGTACAGCTTCCAAGTGATGAGATGAAAGGACGTATAATCGGTCGTGAAGGTCGTAATATACGTACACTGGAAACTCTTACAGGTGTTGATCTTATTATAGACGATACACCGGAAGCAGTCGTGTTATCAAGCTTTGATGCAGTTAGACGTGAAGTAGCACGTATAGCTCTTGAAAAGCTCATTGTTGATGGGCGTATTCATCCAGCCAGAATCGAGGAAATGGTTGAAAAGGCGAAACGTGAAGTTGAAGCCAAGATGAAGGAAGATGGAGAGGCTGCTGCACTTGAGGTTGGCGTTCATGGACTTCATCCAGAGCTTATTAAGCTACTTGGACGTATGAAGTTCAGAACAAGCTATGGACAAAATGTTCTTAAGCACTCGGTTGAGGTTGCTCACTTAAGTGGACTGCTTGCAGGCGAACTTGGTGAGGACGTTAAGATTGCTAAAAGAGCTGGTCTTCTTCATGATATTGGTAAATCCATTGATCATGAGATGGAAGGCTCGCATGTTACAATCGGTGTGGATCTTTGTAAGAAATACAAAGAGAACCATACAGTAATCAATGCGGTTGCATCACATCATGGTGATTGCGAAGCAGAAACTCTGATAGCAAGCATTGTTCAGGCGGCAGATGCAATATCAGCAGCCCGTCCAGGCGCTAGAAGAGAGACTCTTGAAACCTATACCACAAGACTTACAAAGCTTGAGGATATAGCTAATAGTTTCGATGGAGTAGATAAGTCCTTTGCTATTCAGGCTGGTAGAGAGATCAGGGTATCGGTTGTTCCTGAAAAAATCAGTGATGCGGATATGGTACTTCTTGCTCGTGATATTTCAAAGCAGATTGAAAATGAGCTTGAGTATCCAGGACAGATTAAAGTCAGTCTTATTAGAGAATCCAGAGTATCTGATTATGCAAAGTAATATTTGATTACTGACCACCTGAACATTTAATGAATAGTTCAGGTGGTTTTTTAGTGGAAAACTAATCGGTGGAAATAGCGGTAATAGATTCAATTTTGTGAAATTCATAAATATGAATTGGAGATATAATGGATAATTTTATATAAAAATATCACTATAAAGGTTAAAAACGGGTAAAATATGGATAATATCAAGTTGTTGAAAAGAACATTAAAGTATAAAGCTCATCGTGTTAAGGTCTATGAAGATGAACTTTTAAGTCCGGAAGGGGCTAAACTTTATTACGATTTTGTCGAGAACAGAAACGGTTCGGGCGTTCTTCTTGTTGATAAAGATGAAAAGCTTCTTTTTGTTCGTCAATATAGAAACTGTATTGATGATATGGATGTTGAAATACCGGCAGGATGCGCAGAAACTCAGGATTTTGATTTGGATGCAGCAGTATCTTCTGATAATTCAAAACTGCCTGAAAATACTAGGAATAGTGCGGGTACAAGGAAAAAAATATATACAAAAAGTGATTTTGAGAACCCGAATAATCCGTATTACATATGCGCTATCAGAGAAGCTCAGGAGGAGACAGGCTATATTCCGGGTAATCTGATATTCGTTAATTACATCATTGCTGCTGTTGGGCTTTTTAGCGAGAGGACAGCAGTATATATTGGGACCGATCTCCAGGAAGGGGATATGAACAGAGATGATGACGAATATATTGATATTATAAAGCTCAGTCTGGATGAAGCACTTCAGTGGATAAATGAGGGTAAAATCAATGACAGCAAAACGATAATTGCGGTTATGGCATACAGCTTAATGAAGAATAATCGATAATTTGATTGATAAACGCTAAATGTTTCATCATTGTTACAAAATATTACAAAAGTTATGTCAAAATGGTAACCATAAAGTGAAAAATTTTTAAAAAAATTTTTCCACAATATTTAGTTCTTTAATTCTGTAAACTACACTTTATATTGCGCAAGTGCCCTATTTTAGCCACTTGCGAGGTGATACATTAGAAAAATTATGGTTGATTTTATGTTAATTTATAACTATACTAATATCACTATCGCTTTGTAACAAATGTTAAAAAGTATTTCAATATTATAAAATGTGGGGAAGATATCGTGGAATTAGAGATTGAAAATTATATTGGCTATCTTATAAATGGAAAAAAGAGTAGTCAGAATACTGTTCAATCATACAGACGTGATCTTGTAAAGATGCAGAAGTTTTTTGAAAGTAATGGAGTGACTAATGTAAAGGACGTAAATACTACAATTGTTCGTTCTTATGTTCTTTATATGGAAAATGACAACATGAGTTCGGCTACGGTTTCAAGAAGTATAGCAAGTATTAGATCCTTCTTTATGTATCTTCTGGAAAATGGAAAAATTAATGGCAATCCTACGGAAGGAATAAAGCCACCTAAGGTTGAGAAGAAAGCTCCTGAAACACTTAGCATCGAGGAGGTGAATCTTCTTCTGGAACAGCCTTCAGGTGATACACCGAAGGAGATTAGAGATAAGGCAATGCTTGAACTGTTATATGCAACAGGTCTCAGAGTGTCTGAACTCATTTCCTTAAAGGTTAGCGATGTTAATTTATCTCTAAGTTATATAGAGTGTCATGACAGAACTAAGAGCAGGATAATACCTATTGAGAACGCAGCTAAGCATGCTCTTGACAGATATATTACCGATGTTCGTCCTTCAATGTGTGGTGATAGTGAATATCTCTTTACAAATGTAAAGGGTGATGAAATGTCAAGACAAGGCTTCTGGAAAATAATTAAGGCTTATGCTAAAAAGGCAGGAATTAATAAAGATATTACGCCTCATATGATAAGACATTCCTTTGCTTCTCATATGGTAAACAATGGTGCTGATCTTGTGAGTCTTCAGGAAATGCTTGGACATTCAGATATTTCTACTACACAGATATATCTGAAGGGCAAATCAAGTAAGCTCAAGGAAGTATATGACAGAGCTCATCCAAGAGCCTGAAAGCATTATTATTGATATAAATTGCTCTCTCAGCCCTCTTATCAGACTTTATGTCCGATAGGAGGGCTTCATTTTTTGAATAAAAAGAATAGTTGAATAATACTTATTTATAATATAGAATATGCATTGTTGTTTATTTACATTATAGATAGAATATCCAATGGAGGTTTACATAAGATATGGCAGGTTCTACATTTGGCCAATTATTCAAGGTAACTACATGGGGAGAATCACATGGTGCTGGTCTAGGCGCAGTTGTTGATGGCTGTCCGGCAGGACTGGAAATAGATGAAGCATATATACAGAGATTTCTTGACAGGAGAAAACCTGGACAATCTCAATTTGCTACCAAAAGAAATGAATCAGATATGGTTCGTATAATGTCCGGTGTGTTCAAAGGAAAAACTACTGGGACACCTATTTCATTAATCATTGAAAATACTTCTCAGATATCAAAAGATTATTCAGATATAGCTGATGTATACAGACCTGGTCATGCAGATTTTGGATTTCAGACCAAATATGGATTTAGAGATTACAGAGGTGGTGGAAGATCCTCAGGAAGAGAGACAGCAGGAAGAGTAGCTGCAGGAGCAGTTGCTATGAAATTCCTGGAATCTTATGGTATAGAAATCTATGCATATGTAACCCGGATTGGAGATATTTGTATCGATAGGACCAGATTCGATATAGATGAAATCAGAAATAATGATCTTTGTATGCCTGATAGAAGTGCGTATGATAAGGCATCTGAATATCTAAAAAAGCTTATTGAGGAAAAGGATTCAAGCGGGGCTCTTGTTGAATGTGTAATTAAAAATGTACCTGCTGGAATCGGTGAACCTGTATTTGATAAGTTAGATGCGAGACTTGCCGGCGCAATAATGTCAATTGGTGCTGTAAAGGGAGTTGAAGTAGGCGATGGCTTCGATGTAGTTAAAAGCAGAGGCTCTGAAAATAATGATGAGTTTTACATGGATGGTGACAAAGTAAGCAAAAGAACTAATCATAGTGGCGGTATTCTTGGCGGAATATCGGATGGTTCGGACATTATTCTTCGTGCAGCATTTAAACCAACTCCTTCGATATATCAGAAACAGAAAACAGTTAACAGATTTGGAGAAGAGGTTGAAATCGAGATTAAGGGAAGACATGATCCTATTATAGCTCCAAGAGCAGTTGTGGTAGTTGAAACAATGTCAGCTATGGTGCTTGCAGACCTGATTCTTATGAATAATTCTATATTGTGATGTGGGTGTCAAAAGTACCTTTTGACACCATATGACATACGGATTGCTCCATTTCTTACGAAATTCTCGCAATCCTAGAAACATTCGGAAACCGCTATTTTTCTAAGAAAATGCTATTTCCGAATGTTTCAGCGTGTCATAAGGTCAACATGCTTTTCCTGCAAGCAGGAACGCATTTTGACTTTTGACACTTATGTCATATTATAAAAAATAATAAACTGTTGACAGTGATTATTTAATAGTATAGAATAGCCGTGACTTAAAAATTTCCGATACTGTGTCTTAGGACACTCCGACCAGGACTCGGTATTAGGAGTATATAAAATATAAGGAGGTAGTAACAATGATTACTAAGGAACAAAAGGCTGAAATCGCTGCTAAGTATGGAACAAAGGAAGGAGATACAGGTTCTCCAGAAGTACAGATCGCTATACTTACAGCAAGAATCAATGATCTTAATGAGCATTTCAAGGCTCATCCAAATGATTATCATTCAAGAAGAGGACTTCTTAAGATGGTTGGTCAGAGAAGAAACCTTCTTTCATATCTTAAGAGTAAGGACATTGAGCGTTACAGAACAATCGTTCAACAGCTTGGACTTAGAAAATAATTCAGCTAAAGAACAGACAGTTGAGATTCATTATTTGGGTCTCAGCTGTTTTTTTATTTGTAATAAAAGTATTTGGATGATATAATCACGTTCTTGAAGATGATTTGAAAGGATATAACTTACAATGGAAAATATAAATGGTAAGACAAAAATTCTTGGCGTGATCGGGAATCCCATAGAACATACTTTATCACCTGTGATACATAATACGTTATGTGACATAAAAGGGATAAATGCAGTATATGTTCCTATTCATGTTGAGCAGGATATAGAAGCTGCAGTTAAAGGGCTATATGCTTCCGGCTTTAGTGGTCTTAATATTACAGTTCCTTATAAGCAGGAGGTTATGGGGGCACTTGTTGGAATTGATGCTCTTGCTGAAAAGATTGGTGCCGTTAATACGCTTGTTCCTGATAAGGGTGGATTTAAGGGCTATAATACCGATATGCCGGGTTTAAAAAGGGCTCTTGAAAGTAAAAATGTAACTCTGGATGGAAAGAAAGCTATAGTTATAGGCGCTGGAGGGGCTGCAAGAGCAGTATGCGTAATGCTTGAAGAATATGGTGCCTCTAAAGTATATCTTGTTAACAGGTCTATTGATAAAGCAGAGGCTATTGCTTCAGAATTATCTGTTGTACAGGCTCTGGCACTTGCTGATTATAAAAAGATTCCAAAGGATAAATATCTCATGTTTCAATGTACTTCTGTGGGACTAAAACCTGATGATGGACTTGTGATTGATGATGATGATTTTTATAGAATGTCTGATTACGGATATGATCTTATCTATAATCCTGCCCAGACTCCGTTTATCAAAAAACTTAACGATCTCAGGATTAGAAATGATAACGGTCTTTCAATGCTTTTATATCAGGGAATAATAGCATTTGAATACTGGTTTGATGTAAAAGTATCTGAAGAAGAAGCAGAAAGGGTATTAACTAAACTTAGAGAAAGTCTGTATGGAAAAAATATTGTACTTACAGGTTATATGGGGTGTGGAAAATCATCAGTTGGAAAGAAACTGGCCGAAAAACTTGGAATGACATTTGTGGATACAGATGAAGAGATTGTTAAGAGGGAAGGAAAGAGTATAAATGAAATCTTTGCTGAGTCAGGCGAAAATGGCTTCAGACAGATTGAAACAGAGGTTTTGAAGGATTTATCTTATTTTGGAAACAGAGAAAATAGCATGCCTAATGGCAGTGGTATGGTAATAGCTACTGGTGGTGGGATAGTTCTTAAAAAGGAAAATATGCCTCTTCTTAAAAATGCTGGTAAAGTTTTTTACCTTCGAGCTGACGCAGAGACTACATTTGAGAGAGTAAAACAGGATTCTTCCAGACCTTTGCTAAGTGCAAATGATGAAGATGAACTTAAAAATAAGATAAGTTCTATGCTTATAGCGAGAAAAGGATATTATGAAATCATATCTGATGAGATAATAGACACAGAAGATAAAAACATAGAAGAGGTTGCAGATGTCATTATAGAAAGACTTAAAATTGACAAAATGCACTGAATACTGAAATAAAATTATTCTTGAATAGCACCCTTTATTATGGTAAACTTGAGTGGATTCTGCGAGCTTGGATATGGAAGTATCATATCCTGCTCCCGAGACTACTGAAAGGCTGTGAAGTCCTTTAGTGTTATCATAATAAAGGTTTTTTGTTTTCACATTCTTTCAGTTGTTTCGGAAAAAAAGCTTTGCAGGGTCAACACAAATTAAGTGGGCATAGCCCTGAAAAGAAAAGGAGAAACAATATGTACAAGAAGTTTGAAATGGAGCTTGCCGGCAAGACTCTCAGAGTCGATGTTGACAGAGTTGGTAAGCAGGCTAACGGAGCAGTTCTTATTCACTATGGTGATACTGTAGTTCTTTCTACAGCTACCGCTTCTAAGGAGCCAAGAGATGGTATCGATTTCTTCCCACTCTCAGTTGAGTATAATGAGAAGATGTATGCAGTAGGTAAGATACCTGGTGGTTTCAATAAGAGAGAGGGCAAGGCATCAGAAAATGCAGTTCTTACATGTCGTGTTATCGATCGTCCTATGCGTCCTCTTTTCCCAAAAGATTTTAGAAATGACGTTACACTTGAGAGCTTAGTTCTTTCAGTTGATCCTGAATGCAGACCTGAGCTTACAGCAATGCTTGGTTCAGCTATAGCTGTGTCAATATCTGATATCCCATTTGATGGACCATGTGCAACAACACAGGTTGGTCTTATTAATGATCATCTTGTTTTTAATCCAAGTGCTGCACAGCTTTCAGTTTCAGATCTTAACCTTACAGTAGCTTCTACTAAGTATAAGGTTATCATGATCGAGGCTGGTGCTAATCAGGTTCCTGAAGAAAAGATGCTTGAGGCTATCTTTGAGGCACACAGAGTTAATCAGAAGGTTATAGAATTTATTGATAAGATTGTTGAAGAGTGCGGAAAGCCTAAGTTCGAATATAAGAGCTACGCTGTTCCTGAAGAACTCTTTGAAGATATTAAGACAGTTATTCCACCAGAACAGATGGAAGAGGCTGTATTTACAGATGATAAGCAGACAAGAGAAAAGAATATTGATGCATTTAAGGATATGCTGAAGGAAAGATATGCTGACAATGAAGAATGGCTTAGCTTCCTGGGCGATGCACTTTATCAGTATCAGAAGAAGACAGTTCGTAAAATGATTCTTAAAGATCATAAGCGTCCAGATGGTCGTGCACTTGATCAGATAAGACCACTTGCTGCTGAAGTTGATATAATTCCAAGAGTCCATGGTTCAGCTATGTTTACAAGAGGACAAACACAGATTTGTGATATCGTTACACTTGCACCTCTTTCAGAAGCTCAGAAGGTTGACGGTCTGGATGATTATATCGTTGAGAAGAGATATATGCATCATTATAATTTTCCATCTTATTCAGTAGGCGAGACAAAGGTTAGCCGTGGTCCTGGACGTCGTGAGATAGGACATGGAGCTCTTGCTGAAAGAGCACTTCTTCCGGTGATTCCTGATAAAGAAGACTTCCCTTATGCAATACGTGCCGTTTCCGAGACTTTTGAATCAAATGGATCTACATCCATGGGTTCAACTTGTGCATCATGTATGTCACTTATGGCTGCTGGTGTTCCTATCAAGGCTCCTGTAGCAGGTATCAGCTGTGGTCTTGTAACTGGCGAAACAGATGATGATTTCGTTCTTCTTACAGATATTCAGGGACTTGAGGATTTCTTCGGAGATATGGATTTCAAGGTGGCTGGTACTAAGGAAGGTATTACAGCTATTCAGATGGATATTAAGATTCATGGTCTTACAAATGAAATCATTAAGGGTGCTATTGAACGTACAAGACAGGCAAGATTCTTCATTCTTGATGAGTGCATGCTTAAGGCTATTCCTGCTCCACGTGAGGAAGTAAATGAATATGCACCTAAGATTAAGTTTATGACAATCGATCCTGAGAAGATTGGTGAAGTAATTGGTCAGCGTGGAAAGACAATCAACACTATTATTGAAGAGACTGGTGTTAAGATTGACATTGACGATGACGGAAATATTTCAGTATGTGGAACAGATAAAGAGGGTATTGATCAGGCAATCAAGACTATCCATTCAATAGTAGATCCTATTGAAATTGGTAAGGTATACGAGGGTGAAGTAGTAAGAATAATGCCATTTGGAGCCTTTGTACAGCTTGCACCTAACAAGGATGGTTTGATTCACATTTCAAAGCTTGCTAAAGAAAGAGTAGAAAAGGTTGAAGATGTAGTTAATATTGGTGATCATGTTGAAGTTAAGGTTCTTGATATTGACAGAATGGGTAAGATCAGTCTTGCGCTTGTTACTGTTCAGGAATAAATACTAAATGAATATGCCTTCCCTTGCGAGGGACACTGAGCTCTTTGAGCAAAGTGAAGGGAAGGCGGCGCATAGCGCCGAGTGAAATGTTTGGGGGATTTCAGCTCATTAACCATAAACGTGATTATATGGGAGGCTAATTACATGAAATATGGATATTTTGATGAAACAAAGAAAGAGTACGTTATAACTAAGCCAGATACACCGGCTCCTTGGGCTAATTATCTTGGTTCCCCTGCTTATGGAGCAATTATATCTAATAATGCAGGTGGCTACAGCTTCGAAAAATCAGGAGCAGATGGTAGAATTCTGAGATATGTATTTAACAGCTTTGATCAGCCGGGCAGATATATCTATCTTCGTGATAATGAAACTGGTGATTACTGGTCAAACTCATGGATGCCTGTTGGAAAACCTCTTGATACATTTAAGAGTGAAGTGCGTCATGGTACTGCGTATACAGTGATAAGTTCAGAGTACAACCAGGTTAAAACAGAAGCTCTTTATTATGTTCCTCTTGATAAAACCTATGAGGTTTGGAGTGTGAAGGTAACTAATGCTTCTGATAAGCAGAAGGATATTACGGTAACCGGATTTGCTGAGTTCACAAATGAGGGTAATTATGAACAGGATCAGGTAAATCTCCAATATACTCTTTTTATTACAAGAACATACTTTGTTAATAATAGAATTAAACAGACTATAAATGAAAATGTCAGCAAATCTGCTGTAAATGGTAGTACTGTTAAGACAAGATTTTTAGGCCTTTCTGGTGCTGAAGTTTCTTCATATTGTGGAGATAAGGAAGCATTTCTTGGAAGTTACAGAAACTACTCGAATCCTGTAGGAGTAGAAACTGGTGATCTTGGTGGTGAATTGAATTATAACCTTAACAGCTGTGGAGCTCTTTCATCTAAGATAGTTCTTGCTCCAGGTGAGACGAAGGAATTTGTTTTCATCGTAGGTATGAAGAGTGATGAAGATGCTGAGAAGATTCTTGCAGAATACAATGATCCTTCAGCTAAGGTAAACGCTGATTTTGAAGAATTAGTTTCATATTGGCATGGCAAACTGTCACATTTCCAAGTTAAAACTCCAAGCGACGAGTTTAACTCAATGATTAATACATGGAATGCATTTAACTGTTTTATGACCTTTATCTGGTCCAGGGCAGCTTCATTTACCTATTGTGGACTAAGAAATGGATATGGTTACAGAGATACTGTTCAGGATATCCAGGGTATTATTCATCTTGATCCGGAAGCAGCAGCTGATAAGATCAGGTTTATGCTTTCTGCACAGGTAGATAATGGTGGTGGACTTCCACTGGTTAAGTTCACACATAATGCTGGTCATGAGACCTGCCCTGATGAAAACGATGAGAATTCTGTATATGCTAAAGAAACAGGTCATCCTGCATATAGAGCAGATGATGCACTCTGGTTATTCCCTACAGTTTTCAAATACATTTCTGAATCAGGAAATCTTGACTTTATAGATGAAGTGATTGTTTATGCTAATAAAGATGAGGGTACAGTTTATGATCATTTGAAGAGAGCTATTGATTTCTCTATGAACAGACTTGGTACTCACGGCATGCCTGCCGGACTTCATGCTGACTGGAATGACTGTCTCAGACTTGGAAAGAAGGGCGAATCTACATTCGTTGCATTCCAGTTGTATTATGCATTTACAATTATTAAGAAATTTGCTGAATACAAGAATGATTCTGAGTATATTGCTTATATTGATGAGCAGCAGGAAAAACTCGGAAAGATTCTGAATGATAAATGCTGGAATGAAGACAGATTCATCAGAGGCTTCATGGAAAGTGGTCAGGTTATTGGAGACAGAAAGGATCCAGAAGCTTCAATGTGGCTTAATCCTCAGAGCTGGTCAGTTATCAGTGGACTGGCCACTAAAGAGCAGGCAGAAAAGGCACTTGATAGTGTTAACAGAGAGCTTAATACTGATTATGGTGTTATGCTTATGGCTCCTGCTTACAAGGAACATGCATTTGATGGGGCTCTTATGCTTCTGTTTAATGTTTCCACCAAGGAAAATGGTGGTATTTTCTCACAGCCACAGGGCTGGCTAATTCTTGCTGAATCACTTATGGGACATGGCAACAGAGCCTTCCAGTATTTTATGGAAAATGCTCCTGCAGCTCAGAATGATAAGGCTGAAATTAGAAAACTGGAACCATATTGCTTTGGACAGTTTGTTGAAGGAAAAGATAGTCCTAAGCATGGACGTGCTCATGTACATTGGCTCACTGGAACTGCATCAACTGTTATGGTTGGCTGCGTTGAAGGTATGATGGGTATGAGACCGGACTTTTATGGACTTAGGATTGCTCCGTCTATTCCATCTGATTGGAAAGAATTTGAAATATCAAAGGATTTCAGAGGAAAGCATCTTACCATTAAGGTTCAGAATCCGGATGGGGCAGAATCAGGTTATAAGAGCGTTACTCTGAATGGAGAGCAGCTCTCTGATAACTATATCCCAGCAGATAAGCTGGCAGATGAAAATGAGATTATCTTCGTTATGTAAAAATCTTATTTTCGTTTAGGTGGTTATAAAATATAAAGATTGTAATCGTTAGATGTTATAAATTGAATTCATTCTAACAATAAATTTCCCTCCGTGATATTCGCGGAGGGTTTTAAAGGTGGTAAAGTATGGCAGCCAAAAAAGGAACAGGCAGTTCTTCCAGAAGTAATTCGTCGGGAAAGAATACTCGAAAGTCTACCCGCAAAACTTCTGCAAAAACCAGCAGTAGATCTAATGGCACAACTAAAAAGAGAGAAGCCTACGAGAAACAACGAGCTCTTGAAATAGAAGAGGCAAAAACCCCACCGGAAAATCTTCGGGAAATATACGCTATAATTTGTACCGCCGTATGTCTTATTCTTATCCTGGGAACTTATGGCATATGCGGAAAGGTAGGAACTGTAATTAGTGGATTTTTCTTCGGACTCTTCGGTGCTACATTTTATTTCTTGCCTGTTGTATTTTTAATTGCTTATTGTTTTCTTCTTGTAAATGGTCCAAAGCCTATAATTCTGAAGAAGCTTATATGGATTTTTATTCTAATTTTTGCAATTGGCGCAATATGTCAGTTTATTGTAGGAGTTTCAGGTGTTGGTGTTAAGACACTTTTTCTTGATGGTTATTCAGATCATCGTGGCGGTGGTATTGTATTTGGCGGACTCATTACTCTGCTTTCCAAAGTTATCAGTCGCGTTGGCGCAATAATAATCACAGTTCTTCTCATTATTATTGCATTTATTGAGATTACAAATATAAAAATCCTTGATATGTTTAAGGTATTATTTGATTTTAATTCATTAAATGTAAAGAAACATTTAGATCCGGATGATCCAGATTATGATCCGGAGTATGATGATTTTGATGAAGATGAATATGATGACTATTATGAACGCGGTGGTGGACGTGGCAGTAAAGTAGACGAGTATGAAGATACCAGAAGAAAGGTTGCTGGAAGAAAGAGCAGTGGCCGCGATATTCTTGAAAATATCAGAGTACTTGAGAAAAACGATAAGACTAAAACAACTGAAAGAAAGAAATCTAAGGTTAATAAAATTGTAGCTGAAGAAGAAGTTCATGAGATTCTTCCTCAGGTTGATACGAGCACTAAGAAAACTGCTACATCCCAGAATATCATTCCTATATCTCAGTCAGAAATAGCTATGCCTGGACAACCACGCAAAACTGTTACCAGAGCAGGTGAAGATCTTCTTGCAGAGATTAATTATACAAATGCATTTTATAATAATGGCAAATCCGAAAGTACTCGTAAGAGTAAGAAAGAGAAGGATGCGCTTGATCTGGAGATAGATTCCAGAACTTATAATGATCCTCTGGGATTAGATGATGATCCTTTGTATGATGATATTCTTAATAATCTTTCAGATAGTACATTTTCAGATGATTCAAATGATATTCCAGAAGTTAATTATGGTTACAATTCTTCTCCTGATAATATTTATGCAGACTCATCAGATAATGACAAGAATGCTGATATAGATAATGATATCTATGGAGAAGCTTCCGCTGATTCATTTGATAATGATAATTATGTAAGTCCTTATAATCCAGATGACTTCTATAGTAGTGTAAGTGATAAGGTTTCTAATAGAATCTCTGGTGAAGATCCTTTGGATGATGTATCCGGAAATACACTTACAAAGACAACTATAAATAGAAAAACGACAACCAAAGCTGCAAAAACATCTGCAAATAATTCTGCAACAAAGAATAATTCTTCTTCATCCGTAGCAAAGAATAATTCTCCTGCATCAGCTGGGGTAGCTGCTGAAGAAGAGGAGAAGGTTACTGCTGCTGATAAGGCAGAGGCAACTGCTCAGATTGAAAATGAGATTGAACATCAGAAAGAGGTAAAGAAGAAATATGTTATTCCTCCGATGAAGCTGCTTGAATCAGGTGGACGCTCAGCCTTTAACAGATCAGCTGACTCATCAATAAAGGAGACTGCGGTGCTTCTGAGGTCTGCTCTTGAAAGCTTTGGAGTTAAAGTCAAAATTACCGATTGTAGTGTTGGTCCTTCAATTACAAGATATGAGCTACAGCCTGATCAAGGTGTAAGAGTAAATAAAATACTTTCTCTTGAAAATGATATTAAGCTTGCTCTTGCTGCAACGGACATCAGAATAGAAGCTCCTATTCCAGGAAAGGCTTCTATAGGTATTGAGATTCCTAATAAAGAAAAACAGATGGTAAGATTCAGGGATCTTATTGATAATGATTTATTTAACAGATTTAAATCCAATATAGGCTTTGCAGTAGGTAAGGATCTTAGTGGTCAGATTATTATCTCTGATATAGCCAAGATGCCTCACTTGCTTGTTGCTGGTGCTACAGGTTCTGGTAAATCAGTTTGTATCAATACACTTATTATGAGTATTCTGTATAAGTCTGGACCTGATAAGGTCAAGATGATCATGATCGATCCGAAGAGAGTAGAATTCTCCATGTATAATGGTATTCCTCATCTTCTTATTCCGGTTGTTACAGATGCGAAAAAAGCAGCCGGTGCACTTAATTGGGCTGTTGATGAGATGACTAAGCGTTATCAGCTCTTTGAAAAATACAGTGTACGTAATATAGAAGGATTTAATAAGAAGGTTAATGATGAAGGACCTAATGATGATCCTCAGTTCAGAAATATGCCACAGATTGTTGTAATTGTGGATGAGCTTGCAGATCTTATGATGGTTGCTCATAAAGAGGTTGAAGATTCTATAGTCAGAATCTGCCAGCTGGCGAGAGCAGCAGGAATACATTTGATCATTGCAACTCAGAGGCCTTCGGTTGATGTTATTACTGGCCTTATTAAGGCAAATGTTCCATCCCGAATTGCTCTTTCTGTATCATCACAGATTGACTCGAGAACAATCATTGATATGGCTGGTGCTGAAAAACTTCTTGGTAATGGAGATATGCTTTTCTATCCAACAGGATATACTAAGCCAGTCAGACTTCAGGGAGCATATCTTTCAGATGAAGAGATAGTTTCAGTGGTTGACTTTATTAAAAAGAGCTATGGTGAATCTTCCTATGATGACAGCATTGCAAGCTCTATCGAGCAGGCTGGAGCAAGCTCCTCTGGATCTGGCGGGAATTCGGGTGATTCAGACGAATCAAGATACGATGAGCTCTTTGAAGATGCAGCCAGATACGTTATCGAAAAAGACAAGGCATCCATTGGATATCTTCAGAGAATGTTAAGAATAGGTTTCAACAGAGCAGCTCGTATTATGGATCAGCTTGAAGAATTTGGCGTGGTAGGTCCGGAAGAAGGAACAAAACCACGTAAGATACTGATGAATATGACACAGTTTGAAGAAGCATTACAATAGTAGCTATATTATTCAAGCTGTTTTAAATGCAGCTTCATAGAATAAAAAAGGAGACAAGTTACATTATGAAAACAGATATTGAGATTGCTCAGGAGGCAACACTCCTAGATATCAGAAAGGTTGCTTCTAAGATAGGAGCAGAGGAAGAGGATATTGAGATGTATGGCCGTAGTATGGCTAAAATCTCGGATGAATTTATTGAAAAACTTGAATCTGCTGAAAATGGAAAACTCGTACTTGTAACAGCTATCAATCCAACACCTGCAGGTGAAGGAAAAACAACAGTTACACTTGGATTAAATGATGCACTTAATAAGATGGGCAAGAACTCTGTAGTTGCTATGAGAGAGCCTTCTCTTGGACCATGCTTTGGAATAAAAGGCGGAGCAGCAGGAGGAGGATATGCACAGGCAGTTCCTATGGATAAGCTCAATCTCCATTTTACTGGTGACTTTCATGCTATTACTTCTGCAAATAATCTTATGTGTGCTATGCTGGATAATCATCTGCTTCAGGGCAATGAGCTTCGTATTGATCCAAAGAGAGTTGTAGTTAAGAGATGCCTTGATATGAATGATAGAGCTCTCAGAAATATTACAATTGGTCTTGGTAAAAGACTTGATGGTGTGGTTCGTGAGGATCATTTCTGTATAACTGTTGCAACAGAGGTTATGGCTATTCTTTGCCTGGCTGAGAATCTTGAAGATCTTAAAGCAAGACTTGGAAGAATTATTGTTGCATATAATTATGATAATGAGCCTGTTACAGCTGCTGATCTTAAATGTGTAGGTGCTATGACAGTTCTTCTTAAGGATGCTATCAGACCTAATCTGATTCAGTCTCTTGAGAACAATCCTGTATTTGTACATGGAGGACCATTTGCCAATATCGCTCATGGATGTAATTCTGTAAGAGCTACAAAGATTGCCCTTAAGGCTGCTGATTATGTTATTACAGAGGCTGGCTTTGGTGCAGATCTTGGAGCTGAAAAATTCCTGGATATTAAGTGTCGTATGGCTGGTATTAAGCCAGATGCAGTTGTTCTTGTTGCTACAGCAAGAGCACTTAAATATAATGGCGGAGTTAAGAAGGAAGACTTAAAGAATGAAGATGTAGATGCGCTTAACAGGGGTATTGTAAATCTTGGAAAGCATATCGAAAATCTTAAGAAATACAATGTACCAGTGGTTGTTACTATTAACAAATTCGTATCTGATACTGATGCAGAAGTCGAGGCTATTAAGAGTTTTGTTGAGAAAACTGGTTGCCGTTTTGCTGTTTCTGAAGTTTGGGAGAAAGGTGGCGCTGGTGGACAGGAGCTTGCAGCTAAGGTACTTGAAGCTATAGAAGAAGGAAGTCCTGAATTCAAGTTCTTATATGAGGATAGTCTGTCACTCACAGAAAAGATTGAAACAATCTCAAAAGAGATATATGGCGCAGATGGTGTAGAATATAGTACTGAAGCTAAAAATGCTCTTAAACGTATAGAATCACTTGGATTTGGAAATATGCCTGTTTGTATGGCAAAAACCCAGTATTCACTTTCAGATGATCAAAAGCTTCTCGGCAGACCTACAGGATATAATGTTAATATTCGTGAGGTATATGTTTCTGCTGGAGCAGGCTTCGTAGTAGCTATTGCTGGAGCTATAATGACTATGCCAGGCCTTCCAAAGAGCCCAGCTGCCGAAAGAATTGATGTACTGGAAAGTGGAGAAATCGTAGGACTTTTCTAAGCTACATAGATAGAAAAAGTAAATATATAGGAATAATAATTTATAATTTTAAAATCGGAGAATATGATCATGGCTGAATTAATAGACGGTAAAAAAATATCTACAGAACTCAAGGATGAGGTAAAGGAAAAAGTAGCAAAGCTTAAAGAGCAGGGAATTGATGTGACTCTTGCTGTTATTCTTGTAGGAAATGATCCTGCTTCAACTGTATATGTTGGTAATAAGAAGAAAGCATGTGAATATACTGGCATTATATCTAAGTCCTATGAGCTTCCTGAAGAAACCTCAGAAGAAGATCTTTTGAAACTTATTGATGATCTGAATAATGATGCTGACGTAAATGGAATACTTGTTCAGCTTCCTCTTCCAAAGCATATAGACGAGGACAAGGTTATTCGTCGAATCAGCCCTGATAAGGATGTAGATGGATTCCATCCGGAAAGTGTTGGAAGACTCAGTATAGGTGTAAGAGGATTTGTTTCCTGTACACCAGCTGGAGTTATTGAGCTTCTCAAGAGAAGTAATGTAGAACTGGATGGATGTAATGCAGTAGTAGTAGGAAGAAGTAATATAGTTGGTAAGCCAATGGGTATGCTTCTTCTTAGAGAAAATGCAACTGTGACAATTTGTCATTCACATACCAAAAACCTTAAAGATATTTGTAAAAATGCTGATGTGCTAGTGGTAGCTATAGGTAAACCTAAGTTTATAGATGGCTCTTATATTAAAGAAGGAGCTACTGTTATTGACGTTGGAATTCACAGAATTGATGGAACCAAAAAGCTTTGCGGTGATGTAGATTTTGAGAGTGCTGAAAAGGTAGCAGGAAAGATTACACCGGTTCCAGGCGGTGTTGGTCCAATGACAATAGCTGGACTGATGAATAACTGCTACGAAGCTGCAGTTATGCAACATGATTTATAAAGGTGAGAGTATAGCTGACAAAGAGGTATATTATATAAATGTTCAACGTATGTTTAATAACCCTCGGATGTGACAAGAATACAGCGGATAGTGAACGAATGCTGGGAATGTTGAAGAAAAGAGGATATAATCTTACATCTGATATAGAAGAAGCTGATGCGGCGGTTGTAAATACCTGCTGTTTTATTCAGTCTGCAACTCAGGAAAGTATTGATAAACTTCTGGAGCTTGCTGAGTATAAGCAGGATAAATTGAAATATCTTATCTGTACCGGATGCATGGCTCAGAGATACAAAGATGAGATAACTAAAGAACTTCCTGAAGTTGATGCATTTGTCGGAACAATGAGCCTTGACAGTATAGCAGATGTTCTTGATGAACTGATTCAGAGAGATGAAAAGCCTGCTTGCTCTGAAATCTCTGACCTTGAAGATACAGAATCGGAAAATAAGGATAAAACAGCTATTCTAAGTTTTAGTTCTCTTGATACTCCATATCCTGGACGAGAAGGAGTGGGACGAATTCTCACTGACAGACCTTATATGGAATATCTTAAAATTGCTGATGGATGTGATAAGAAATGTACATATTGTGCAATTCCATATTTCAAAGGCCGCTATAAGAGTGTTCCAATGGAGGATATTATTGAAGAAGCAAGAATAATTGTTTCCTCCGGTGTTAAGGAGCTGATACTGGTAGCACAGGAAACTACTTGTTATGGAATTGATCTTTATGGAGAAAAAAGACTGCATTTACTTCTTCGAAAGCTTGCTGAGATAGAAGAACTGCAGTGGATAAGAATTCTTTATGCTTATCCTGAAGAAATATATCCAGAGCTTATTGAAGAGATGGCGACTAATTCTAAAGTGCTTCATTATATTGATATGCCTATTCAGCACACTGAGGATAATGTACTTCGAAGAATGGCAAGACGTATAGACAATAAAGGAATTAAGCGTGTTGTAGAGAGTCTTAGGTCTAAGATGCCAGATATTGTTATCAGATCAACAATTATTACAGGTTTTCCTGGAGAGACTGAAGAAGAACATGAGGCATTGCTTGATACCTTGGCAGAGCTTAAATTGCAGCACGTGGGCACATTTACCTATTCAAGAGAAGAAGGAACGCCTGCTGCTGATTTTGAGAATCAGATAGAAGATGAGATAAAAGAAATCAGGCTGCAGGATATTATGCTGCTTCAACAGGATATTTCAGCAGAATTTCTAGAAAGTCTTATTGACCAGGAACTGTATGTTATTGTTGATGGATATTTACCTGATGAGGATGTCTACGTAGGACGTTCTTTTATGGATGCACCTGATATAGATGGATTAACATTTATAAATAGCGAACGTGAACTTATATCTGGTGAGATAGTAAGAGTTAAAATTACAAATAGCAGTGAGTATGATACATATGGTGATTACATACAAATCTAACAGCAGAAAGAAGGATAAAAAATGAACTTACCAAATAAAATAACATTATTCAGAGTAATCCTGATTCCGTTTTTTATTGTAGCACTAATGGTGCCACAGATTCCAGGAAATAAGTGGATTGCGCTTGTGATTTTCATTGTAGCTTCTTTATCAGATATGGCTGATGGAAAAATAGCAAGAAAATATAATCTTGTTACTGATTTTGGTAAATTCATGGATCCGCTTGCAGATAAACTTCTTGTATGCTCAGCTATGATTGCCCTTATTTCTCTTGGAAAGATAATGGCATGGGTCGTAATAATAATTATCGCAAGAGAATTCACAATCAGTGGCTTTAGACTAGTTGCAGCTGATAACGGGAAGGTAATTGCAGCCAGCATGTGGGGGAAAGTAAAGACTACCGTACAGATGATAATGGTCATCTTCCTTATTGCAGATCTTGGAAATGAATTTGCAGGAGCAGCAGGTGCTATTCATGTTATTGAAATGGTTCTTATCTATGCAGCAATGCTTTTGACTGTTATTTCGCTTGTTGATTACATCCTGAAGAATAAGGATGTTATTACTACATTTAAATAATTTATGATATATGGATTACAAAGGTGTAATGAATTAAGATTCGTTATACCTTTGATTTTTTTTAAAATACTTATATTTTTTATAATATTTTGGTTATTTTTTAGGTTGAAAACAAAGGTGAAAAGAAGTATAGTATATAAGGCAAAAGTTGCGGCTTTAGAAAAGCTGTTTTATATGGGTAAATCCCTTTACCCGGAAATAATATATTTTATATGGAGGACATAATAATGGGCGACAAGCTTACCCTGTCAGCAAGTGAAAGAATTAATACTTTACTTGATGGCTCAAGTTTTGTTGAAATCGGTTCTGAGGTTACTGCCAGAGCAACTGATTTTAACGAAGGAACCCTCGATACTCCAAAAGACGGTGTAATTACCGGATATGGTCTTATCGATGGAAAACTTGTTTACGTATATAGTCAGGACAGTAGCGTTCTCGGTGGTGCCATCGGAGAAATGCATGCTAAAAAGATTGCTGCTATATATAATCTTGCCATGAAGGTGGGAGCTCCGGTTATCGGACTTATTGACTGTGCCGGTCTCAGACTTCAGGAGGCAACAGATTCACTGCACAGCTTTGGATCACTTTTCAGAAAATGTTCCATTGCTTCAGGAGTAATTCCTCAGATTACTGCAGTATTCGGAAACTGTGGTGGAGGAGCAGCTATTCTTGCAGCGCTGTCTGATTTTTCATTTATGGTTGAAGGGTCAAAGCTTTTTGTTAACAGCCCTAATGCAATAAAAAATAACTATGAGGAAAAATGTGATACTTCTTCAGCTAAGTATGTTAGTGGAAATACTTCAGTAGTAGATAAGGTTTCAGCTTCAGATGCAGAAGCACTTTTTGAAATCAGAAATCTTATCGGAATGCTTCCTTCCAACAATATGGAAGAAGCTGTTTCTGAGTGTGAAGATGATCTTAACAGAACTATTCCTGATATCGTTTCCTATGCAGGTGATGCAGGTGAGATAGCAAAACAGATTTCAGATGATAATATCATTTTTGAATCAAAGTCTGAATACGGTAAGGATGTATTTACAGGATTTATTAAGCTCAATGGTGCTACTATAGCAGTTGTTGGAAATAAGGACGGAATTATTTCTGTTCAGGGTGCTGACAAGGCAGCTGAGTTTGTAAACTTTGCAGATTCTTTCAATATCCCTGTTCTTACAATTACATCAGCTAAAGGCTTTGAGGCAACATTTGAAAGTGAGAAAACTATAGCTAAGGCTATGGCTAAACTGTCAGTTGCATTTACAGATGCAACAGTTCCTAAGGTAAATGTAATTACTGGTGATGCTTTTGGTTCTGCATATATTGTAATGAATAGCAAATCACTTGGTGCTGATCTTGTTTATGCATGGCCTTCAGCTAAGATTGGTATTACAGATCCTAAGACAGCTGCTCAGATTATTTATGCTGATGACATTGCTTCTGAAACTGATAAAGTCAGTGCAATTGATGCTGCAGCTAAAAAGATTACCGAAGAACAGTCAAGTGCTCTTGCAGCTGCAAGAAGAGGTTATATAGATAATATAATAGAGCCTGATGCTACAAGAAAGAGACTTATTGCTGCATTTGATATGCTTGCAACAAAAAGAGAGGACAGACCATATAGAAAACATATGGCGTTCTAAGGAGGAGTAGTTTGATGAAAAATAAGTTTAAGAAGAAGATGCTTCTTTGTATGATACTTACATTTCTGCTCGCCCTTTCAGCTACCGGATGTGGTAAAGAAGAACCTCTTAATTTTGAGGTTGAAGAGAACTCACTTGTGAAATTAACTCAGGATATTATAGTTAAGTATTACGGAGTTGATGAGACTCAGGTTGACTACTATCTTAATGATGGTACTGAACTTGAGAAATCAGCAGTAAGTGGTTTTATTGCAGCAGAAGATACTGATCATGTTGGACACTTTATCGGTTTCAAAGAAGGCCCTGATTCTTATGAGATTAAGAATGGTGCAAATGGTAAAGTTAACTGCTCAGTGTATTGTACATTTGAACATAGAGATGTAAGAGTTACAGTTTCTTATTCACAGAATCGTAAGATAGAAATTGAAAAAGCTGAATTATATGATAATCTTTCAAGAAATGCTGAGCAATATGGCCTTTCAGTTACAGATTTCATCATGCAGGTTTATGGACAGTATGAAGAACTTGACATGACATCAGTTGATTCATTTCTTGAAAGCTATTTGTACTTATCACAGAACGAAACAGCTTATAATGCTGAAGAATGTGAAGTTAGTGCAGTATATTCCAAGAAAGAGCTTATAGCTCAGGCAGGTAAGAATACAATCATAGGTATGGGAGTAGTATTCGTTGTTCTTATATTTATTTCGTTTGTTATCAGCCTGCTTAAATATCTTCCACTTCTATTCGATGCTGAAATCAGAAAGCAGAGAGCAGAACAGAAGAAGGCTCAGGAAGAAGCTAAGAAGAAAACAGAAGAGAAGATTATTGCTGATAGAGGCGGTTCTGATGAATCAGCAGAACAAAGTTCTGATACAACAGTTATTCTTCCTGAAAATGAAAGTGCTAATTACTTTGATTCTGCAGAGTCCCAGAATCTTATGAATGATTCTGAACTTGTTGCAGTTATTACAGCTGCTATCTATGCAGCAAGCGCCGGTGGAGTAAGACCACCTGCTTATACAGCTAGTAATGATAAATTAGTTGTCAGATCTATTCGTAGAGTAAAATAATTATTGATAAAAACAAGGAGAAATTTAAAATGAAAAACTATAGAATAACAGTTAATGGAAATACCTATGATGTAGCTGTTGAGGAAGTTGGTGCCGGCGCAGCTCCTGTTCAGAATTATGCAGCACCTGCTCCTGCCGTAGCAGCAGCTCCAGCACCTGCAGCAGCACCTGCTCCAGTAGCTAAGCCTGCTTCTTCAGGAGCAAAGGGAAGTGTTATCGTATCAGCACCTATGCCTGGTAAGATTCTTGGTGTAAAGACAGAAGCTGGAAAGGCTGTTAAGAAGGGTGATGTACTTCTCGTTCTTGAAGCTATGAAGATGGAAAATGAAATCGTTGCTCCTGGAGATGGAACAGTAGCAACAGTTGAAGTAACAGTTGGTGCTCAGGTTGAATCCGGAGATACACTTGTTACTCTGAACTAATTTATCTTGTTATACATTTTTTCTTATAATCAGCTGATTATAATGTTATAACAGAAAAATTATACTTAGATTAACATTAGTGTAAAACCTGAGGAGGTAAAAAATGAAAGATATTATACTTAATCTTGCCGGACAGACAGGTTTTGCTACCCTTGATGTAAAAAACTATATCATGATACTTGTTGCATTTTTCTTCATGTATCTTGCTATAGCAAAGGGATTTGAGCCACTCCTGCTTGTACCGATATCATTCGGTATGTTTCTGGTAAATATGTTTCCGAGTATTATTCAAGAAGGTGGACTTCTGCATTACTTCTATAAACTGGATGAATGGAGTATCCTTCCTTCACTTATATTCATGGGTGTAGGTGCCATGACGGACTTCGGACCGCTTATAGCCTACCCGCCAAGCTTTATATTAGGTGCGGCGGCACAGTTTGGTATTTATGGAGCTTATTTCCTTGCAATTGCTCTTGGATTTACAGGAAAAGAAGCAGCAGCTATTTCAATTATCGGTGGTGCTGATGGCCCTACATCTATCTTCCTTGCTGGTAAGCTTGGAATGGGAGATACACTTCTTGGACCTATAGCAGTTGCTGCATATTCTTATATGTCACTTGTACCTGTAATTCAGCCTCCATTTATGAAGCTTTTCACAACAAAGAAGGAAAGACTTGTCAAGATGCCACAGCTTCGTAAGGTAACAAAGCTTGAAAAGATTGTTTTCCCTATCATTGTTACACTTGTTGTTGTAATGATTCTTCCTACAACAGCTCCACTTGTTGGTATGCTTATGCTTGGTAATCTTTTCAGAGAATCAGGTGTTGTTAAACAGCTTACTGAAACTGCTTCAAATGCTATGATGTATATCGTTGTTATCCTTCTTGGTACATCTGTTGGTGCTACAACAAGTGCTGAAGCATTCCTTCAGATGACAACAATCAAGATCGTTATTCTTGGACTTGTAGCATTTTGTCTTGGTACGACTATGGGAGTTCTATTTGGTAAGATAATGTGTGCAGTTACTAAGGGTAAGGTTAATCCTCTTATTGGTTCAGCCGGAGTTTCAGCTGTTCCTATGGCAGCCAGAGTTTCACAGAAGGTTGCAGCAGAGTATGATCCTACGAACTTCCTGCTTATGAATGCGATGGGACCAAATGTTGCCGGAGTTATCGGAACAGCAGTTGCCGCCGGAACATTCATGGCGATTTTCAACGTACATTAATAGAGCGATTGTTTTGCGTAGTAAATATAATATATTAGAAAGGAAATAATAACATGGCAGAAATTAAGAAGCTTGGCATTACAGAAACTGTTCTCCGTGACGCTCATCAGTCACTGATTGCAACACGTATGCCAACTGAAGAAATGCTTCCAATTATAGATAAAATGGATAAAGTTGGTTACCATTCAGTTGAGTGCTGGGGTGGTGCAACATTTGATTCATGTCTCAGATTCCTTAAGGAAGATCCATGGGACAGACTTCGTAAACTTAAGGCTGGCTTCAAGAATACAAAGCTTCAGATGCTTTTCAGAGGTCAGAATATCCTTGGTTACAGACCATATGCAGATGACGTTGTTGAGTATTTTGTTCAGAAGTCTATTGCAAATGGTATTGATATAATCAGAATCTTTGACTGTCTTAATGATCTTCGCAATCTTGAGACAGCAGTAAAGGCAACAAATAAAGAAGGTGGACATGCTCAGATAGCTCTTTCTTATACTCTGGGTGATGCATATACACTTGATTATTGGAAAGAAACAGCAAGACGTATCGAAGAGATGGGTGCTAATTCAATCTGTATCAAAGATATGTCAGGTCTTCTTGTTCCATATGAAGCAGAGAGACTTGTAAAGGCTCTTAAGGCAGGTTCAAGCCTTCCTATTCAGCTTCATACACATTACACATCTGGTGTTGCTTCAATGACATATCTCAAGGCTGCTGAAGCAGGAGTTGATGTTATTGATACAGCTATTTCTCCATTTGCTCTTGGTACATCACAGCCTGCAACAGAAGTTATGGTTGAGACTTTCAAGGGTACAGACAGAGATACAGGACTTGATCAGGGACTTCTTGCTGAAATCGCTGAGTATTTCAGACCATATAGAGAGGAATGTCTCGAAAACGGACTTATGAGTACAAAGATTCTTGGTGTTAATATCAAGACACTTCTTTATCAGGTACCTGGTGGAATGCTTTCAAATCTTGTTTCACAGCTTAAGGAAGCTAAACAGGATGATAAGCTTCAGGAAGTTCTTGAAGAAGTACCACGTGTACGTAAAGACTTCGGTGAACCACCACTTGTTACACCTTCATCACAGATTGTTGGTACTCAGGCAGTTCTTAATGTCCTTATGGGCGAGAGATACAAGATGGTTACTAAGGAATCTAAAGACCTTCTTTCAGGAAAATATGGTCAGACTATCAAGCCATTTAATCCTGAAGTACAGAAGAAGGCTATCGGTGATACAAAACCTATAACACATAGACCTGCAGATGATCTTGAACCAGAGCTTGATAAGCTTAGAGAAGAGATTAAGCAGTATATCCAGCAGGATGAGGATGTGCTCTCATATGCATTATTCCCTCAGGTTGCTACAGATTTCTTTAAATACAGAGAAGCTCAGCAGACTGGTGTGGATCTGTCCAAGGCAGATACAAAAAATAAAACATATCCTGCTTAATTAATCATATTGATTTAAGTCACAATATATCAGCACTTTTCCATTGTGGAAGGTGCTGATTTTTGTTATAGTTATGGAGATTTGAATATAGAGGTTATCAGGATTTGTTTTTGTCTTGTGGAGGTATGTCTATGGGAAAGGATAAAAGACGTTTTCCGAAGATTAATTCAATTCACTATGGTGGTATCTGGATTTTATCTGGACTTATTATAGGGCTTGTTTTACCGGTAGTTCTATGGTTTGTCCTGCATAAGATTATCTGGACACTGGTTATACTGGGAGGTGTGATTCTTGTTTCATTTATCATTTTGTTTTCTATAGAGATGAGACAGGATTTTGCTGATATCCCATACTATGAGAAACATCTAAGTGATGATATATTATTTGATCCAGAAACTCAGTATGCTGTAATTCGTAGTTCTATATGTACTGGCGAAAAGGTTGCTGGATTTAAAAATAAGACGGATGGTCATTTTATAGATGTTATGCTTATTAGATCTCCTGAAGATGAACAAAGATTTAAAGAGATTTATAATCTGGATAATATAAAAACAGAGTACTAAACTAGAGGACTTAGTAATGAAAAAAATGATTATTATTGGTGCCGGAGCCGCTGGAATGATGACAGCGATTCATGCATCAGAGAATTATGATGTGACAGTAATTGAAAAAAATGAAAAACCTGGAAAGAAGCTTTATATAACAGGGAAGGGACGTTGTAATGTGACAAATGATTCGGATGAAGAAACGTTTCTTAAAAATGTTATTACCAATTCTAAGTTCCTTTATAGTTCAATCTATAGTTATAATCAGTCTAGAGTCATGGCGGATTTTGAAAAGTGGGGAGTCAGACTAAAGACAGAACGTGGAAATAGAGTGTTTCCAATATCTGATCATTCATCTGATATAATAAAAGTGCTTTCTGAGCAATTGAAAAAAAGGCAAGTTACATTTTTATATAATACTACTGTTAAGAATCTTATCACGGAGGATTATATTTCAGATAATCCTAAAGATAAGTATGAGAGAAGAATTACTGGAGTAGAGATAGTAAGTAATAATTCAAGTTCTAAGAAATTAAAAAAAATAAATGCCGATATTGTTGTTCTTGCAACTGGAGGTAATTCATATCAGGCAACAGGATCAACTGGGGATGGCTATAAGTTTTTAAGAGACTTGGGACTTGATATAAGTCCGGTTCGGCCTTCATTAGTTCCGCTTGTCACAAAGGAAGATGTCTCTGAACTTATGGGGCTGTCTCTTAAAAATGTTCGGGTTAAAGTAGTAGCTGAAAAAGAACATTTTCCATCTCTCAAAAAAGATAAGATGATATATGATGAATTCGGAGAAATGTTATTTACCCATTTTGGGGTAAGTGGTCCGTTATGCTTATCGGCATCTTCATATGTCAGTTCTTTTATTTTCGATAAGAAACATGCTTCGGAAAAAACAAATTTGAAACTCGAGATAGACCTTAAGCCTGCACTGAGCGAAGAAGAGCTTGAAAAAAGAATTCTTAGAGATTTTGATGAATTTCATAATAAAGATTTTCAGAATTCTCTTGGTAAACTTTTGCCACGATTGATGGTTGCAGAAGTTGTAAAGAGAAGTGGAATAAAGCCTGATAAGAAAGTTAACGAGATAAAGACGGAAGAGAGAAAACATCTACTGGATGTACTCAAGCATTTTACATTAACAGTTACGGGACTTCGTGGTTTTGATGAGGCTATCATCACAGGTGGAGGGATTTCTGTTAAGGAAATAAATCCGCAGACTATGGAAATAAAAAAAATAAAGAATCTTAGAGTTGTGGGAGAGATAATAGATTGTGATGCTCTTACAGGTGGATTCAATCTGCAGATTGCGTGGTCAACTGCTTATATGGCTGCGCAATAGATTATAGATAATATGTAACTGAACAGTTACGATAATATAAACTTATTTGGAAAAAACTAATGAAACTAGAACGATCCAAAAACACAAAACGGAATATTGTAATTGGAGAGATTGATAAGATATCTGGAATTATCCTGCCATTTATTGTAAGAACGATGATCATTCACCTGATTGGTGCTGAGTATCTTGGACTTACCAGTCTTTATTATTCTATTTTACAAGCGCTGAATCTTGTGGAGATGGGTTTTGGAACGGCAATCATTTATAGCTTATATAAGCCTATTGCAGAAGAAGATACGGATACTATAAATGCGCTTCTTAGATTTTATCAGAAGATTTACAGAATAAGTGGATGCATCATTTTTGGGCTGGGACTTATTATAATGCTTTTTCTTCCGTTCCTGATTAAGGATGAGCCGCCTGAGGATATAAATATATATTATTTGTATTTGATTTATCTCGTAAATACTTGTATCAATTTCTTTGTATATCCTAATATGAAGGCGCTCGTAACTGCGCACCAGAGAGATGATCTGTCCGGGAGAATTCATATATTCACTCAGCTTGGAATGTATATAATGCAGATGGTGTTTATATATTTTGCCAGGGATTATTATCTATATGCGCTTATGATGCCGGTTTCATCACTTATATACAGTATTCTCTGTGGAAGGATGGCAGAGAAGAGATATCCTGACTATAGACCAAATGGGGAACTGGACGAGGAATTATATAAGAGTATAAAAAAGCAGGTTGCAGGACTTCTGATCAGAAAGCTTGCTATTCTTTCTCGTAATGCAATAGATAGTATTTTTGTATCTGCATATTTAGGACTTAAGATTACAGCAATTTATAACAATTATTATTATATATTAGATGCTGTTGTAATGATCATTGCAGTTGTTAAAACTTCTATGGCAGGTGGGGTTGGAAATAGTATAGCTACAGAGAGTGTTGAGAAGAATCTTGGCGATATGAAGAAAATCGATTTTCTGTTTATGTTGATCGGTGGATGGTGTGCTGCAATGCTCCTTTGCCTTTATCAGCCATTTATGAAGCTGTGGGTAGGCGAAGAAATGATGCTTACGTTTAAGTTTGCAGCTTTGTTCTCAATATATTTTTATATTCTTAAAATGAGTGATATTCGAACTCTGTATTCAGAATCAGTAGGAATATGGTGGGAGGCAAGGTATATCTCCGTTGCAGAAGCAGCTGCTAACTTGATATTCAACTGGCTGTTTATAAAATTCCTTGGACTTTCTGGAATTATATTAGCAACACTCATTTCCTATTTTGCATTTAACTTTATAGGTGGAGCTGTTATTTTATTTAAAAAGTATTTCAGCTTTGATGATATAAAAGATTATTTTCTATATCATATAAAATATTCATTAATTGCTGGAGGAATATCTGCTGCAGCTTTTTGGGGCATTTCATTTATAAAAATAGAAGGCTGGGGAGGTCTTATAATAAAAGGGATAGCTTCAATTGTTATTGTTAGTCTGATGTATTTTATGATATACTATAAAACACGCGTTTTTAAGGATAGTATTGGACTTTTGATTAAGAAACGCGAGAATTTCTGATGAAGTGATAAAGCTTTAAAAAATTATATACTATACTTGATATATGACAAAAAGATTCTTGACGTTCTTTTTGTCATATTGTTGTGTAAATATATAATTAAGATATATAAGCACTACATTTATCTTAAAATAATAGATGGATAAGGAAACTTAAAATGAATACGATTAGTGTTTTAGATTGCACCCTTCGGGATGGTGGATGGGTAAATGATTTTAGATTCGGAGTCGAGAATATGAACGAAATTGAGAAAGCTCTCGAAAGCTCCGGAATAAGTTATATTGAACTGGGATATCTGGATAATGAAAAAGGAAGTGATATTGGCAGAAGTTTTTTTGCCGATATGAATGCTGTTTATAAAAACGGTTTGTTAAAGAACCGGAAGAATCATGTTAAATATCTTGTGATGTATGATCTTGGAAGATATAATGTGTCTCTGCTTCCTGAAAAAAACGAAAATACAGTTGATGGTATAAGACTTTGTTATCATAAAAAAGATAAGGAACCTGCTCTTAATGAGGCTGCGGGAATTATGGAAAAGGGATACGAAGTTTATATTCAGCCAATGGTTTCGACAAGATATACGGACAAAGAATTTTTAAGTATGGTGGATGATTTTCAAAAGAAGCTTCCAAAGATAGCGGCAATATATATCGTCGATAGCTTTGGAGCAATGTCTATTGAAGAAGTCCAAAAAAGAATGATTCTTACTGACAGTATCCTTAACGAAGATATAGCAATAGGTATTCATGTACATAATAATATGCAGCTGTCATTTCAGATTGCGCTTATGGCAGCGGGGCTTAATCTTAACAGAGAGGTTATGATAGATGGAACACTTCTCGGAATTGGAAAAGGAGCTGGAAATCTTAGCACAGAAGTATTTTTGGAATATCAGAACAGACATGGTGGTTCAAACTATTATATGTCCAGAATTATGAATGTTGTAGAAGAAAGAATCCGTCCTTTGCAGGTTGAATTCCCTTGGGGTTATAGTGTTGAGTATTATCTTTCTGCCCAGTATAAAGTGACGCCTACCTATGCAAAGTATTATTATAGAGAAATGAATAAATCAATTGATGAAGTTAATAAATATCTTTCAAGGATTCCAGATCATAAAAAGGATTCTTTTGACAAAGAATTTGCGGAAGGACTGTTAAAAAAATGATAGATCTTTTAGATGCCAGAGGCTATGAAATTAATATAAAATGCGTAGGATCCTGTAATGTTATAGTTAATTATATTGGAGCTGCGGTGCCTGAATATGATGGCGAAAAATATGATAATGATGATTATGTTCTTCCAAGAATTAAGAATCAGAGCTTTGAAAATGAAATAAACTATATAGTTAAAGATACAGGCATAAGTAAAACTGGTATGAGGATAAGCCTTACAAAGAAAGAAAACTTGAATAAACCAGAAGGAAACTGTGTAAATATTTCCATAGCAGGAGAAAATGTTGGGAAATATACATTTGATGAAAATGGATGTATAGAAGAAGTAATTGATGTTACAGGAATAAAAGCAGCTGAGAAGGCTTATCTCAAGGATGTACACAGAAAACTATATATTCTTCTTGGAGAAATAGACAGGGTGTGTAAGCTTCATAATATAAAATATTATCTTGTGTTTGGAGGCCTACTTGGAGCCTACAGATATGGCGAGATTATCCCCTGGGATGATGATATAGATGTGGCAATGACAAGAAAAGACTTTGAGAAGTTCAGACGTACAGCGTGTAAGGATCTGGAAAGTGATTTTAAATATCTTGATGCTTCCAGACTTGGAAATGGTGCATTTCTTGATTTTATGTGCAGAGTTTTATATACCAAAGAAGAAACTGAGGTAAATGTATTCAATAAGGTAAGTGGAAAGTGCAAGGCTAAATATGAAAAATATCTACCTATGGATATATTTGTTTTAGATGCGGCGTCGGATAATAAGATTCAGCACAAGCTTCATATGTTTATGATCAGAACTATATATGGACTTGCTATGGGGCATAGAGCATATATTGATAAGAGCGAATATAAAGACAAAAAGTTCTATGTAAAAGCAGCTGTCAGGATACTTTCAGGAATCGGAAAACTTATTCCTGCCAAAGTGCTTTTTAAACTTCATGACAGAGTTAGCGTTAGATATTATAAAAAAAATACTAGCAGCTATTTCTGTTCTAATGGATATCTGCCATTTATTCATACAAAGTATGATAAAAAATGGTTTGGCGAAGGTACTCTTGTAAAGCTTGGAGATATGCAGGTAATAGCACCAAATGATATCGAAGCATATCTTAAGAGAGCTTACTATGAATATTATCACCTTCCTTCAATGAAATCCAGATATCCGCAGCATAGTCCGGAATCAGAGGGCGTTAGATAGAATATATTAACCAAAAGGTTTACATAATTTAAATGTTACATCGGAGTATTTTATGAATTTGTCTTGGGAATATAATTGTTTAGAAGAAATTGAGAAAGCTTTATACGATGAAATTATTAAAGTAATAAGCTTTGATATGTTTAATACACTTATTTTACGACCACTCATGGGTGATCAGGATATATTCGATCTTTTAGATCCGAAATATACAGAAATGTCAGATGCTATAAGTAATTTTGGCACAATAAGAATGGAAGCTGATTCTATTCTTAGAAGAAGAATGAGTAATGGTGAGTTAGATGTAGAAGATATCACTGTAGATGACAGCTACGATATATTAAAGGAAGAATTCTTATTTGATGATAAAACCTGTGAGATTCTTAAAGAATTGGAATTAAGGAATTATCCTATATTCTGCCAGCCGAGATATACTGGACTTGGACTTATGGAAAAAGCCATAAAGACAGGTAAAAGAGTGATAATAACTTCAGATATGTATCTTGAATCTGACACACTGACTAAGATGCTTGAGAAGGCTTATGGAGATTATCTTGTCACGAAAGATGAAGCTGATCCTTTTAGAATAGATTTTAAAAATATCCCAATATATGTATCCTCTGAGGTCGGATTACGAAAGATAACTGGTAATCTCTATAGAAAGGTTCTTGAACTTGAAAATATTGCTCCAGAGCATATGCTTCATATAGGTGATAACGAGAAATATGATTGTGAACTACCGTCTTCACTTGGAATAAAAACAATCTGCATTCCAAGTCCTATATCTGTTTTTGAAAGCTATGGATGTAGTCACCAGGTTGAAAAAATATGCGGTGATCTGACTGACTGGGAGAAGGCTCAAAGCTCTCTTTTACTTAGGTCTGCGCACGTTATGTCAGCAAATCGATTTTTTGATAATCCATTTGTTGAATTTGATCAGGATTCAGATTACAATGCAAATCCATATTTCGTTGGCTACGCAGCACTCGGAACTCATCTGTTATCTCTGAGTCGATGGGTTTGGGATAATTGTAAGCGTGATGGTGTAGATGAAGTTGTTTTCCTTTCAAGAGATGGATATCTTGTTAAAAAGGTGTATGATAAGCTGGCTTCGAATACAGATTCAAAATATCTAAGAGTTTCCAGACTTTCTCTGATGCCAGTGATGATAAATGAAAAAGTGGATTTTTATGAACTTCCAATTGATAAAAAACAATATACTGTCAGAAAATTGGCAAGGCTTCTGAAATGGTGCAGTTCATCTGATTATGAAACAGTTGCTGAGGCGTTTATCGATACAATAATTGATAAGGTGGATATATTATTTACAAAGGAAACAGTTTCTAAGGATGGTGTAGTAAAGAAAGAAAAGGTCTCCAGTGATGCAGTATTAAAGGGAAAAGAAAAACTTACAATTCTAGATGAACCTCTCTCAAATGACGTTTTCCAGAGATTTATCAGTTTCTTTATAAAGAATTATTATGATGAAGATAAGGCAGAGGCATGTAGAGAAAATATAAGAAAATATATATCAAATGAATTGGGAGATAAAGTTCTTAAATCTAATAAAAACAAATCTGAAGAGACTTCTGATAATAAGAGGAAGATAGCAATCTTCGATATGGGATATAGTGGAAGAATAGCTGCAGCCCTTGCAGGACTTCTTGATGCAGAAGTATTTATATATTATTTTCATACAGATCCAAGAGAACATTTTCGATACGAGAGAAAGGCAGGAATAAAGATACGAACATTTTTTGATTTTAATCCATATATGGAATCTACTCTCAGAGAATATTCATATCTTGAGATAGCTCCGTCATGTGTTGGCTATGATGAAAAAGGAGAACCTCTATATGATAAAGGTCCCGCTCCCGGTTATGGGAAAATAGCAAGAGAAATGCAACGTGGAGCTTTGGATTATATAAAAGATTATTTTAAATATTTTGGTGAATATACTGAAATTATGACAGGAAGATACCACGATGCAGCAATGCCATTTGAAGCATTTATCAGATATGTGCGGGGAAACGATCTGGAAATGTACAAAAACGTGGAGATCGATGATGAGCTGTGGGGTGGAAGAAGAAACATAGATCTGAATTATCTTATAGAGGCAAGACGCCGCAAAATGCCCGATTATGCAAAATAAAGTTTCTATTCACAGTCAATGAGATAAGAAAAACGAAGGGAAAATGATATGGATATTCGTTCGATTAAAAGAAAATATCATGAAAGTATATTAAACTGGTATAGCTTCAGAAGAAATTCGAGTTTTTTAGAAATCTGTAAGAAGGAAGATTCCATTATTTCCTTACTTGAAAGAAGAGCCAAGACATTTGATTCGATTTATTTTGATGAACTTGATAATGATGATATCGAGAATATGCTTTCTGGAATCAAGAAGAAGTATGACTATATTATCGTTCAGGAATTATTCGAAGTCTGTTCATCTCCGTCTAAAATGATCAGTCGTGTTATGGATAGTCTTGCGAAAAATGGTACTTTGATTGCAACTTTTAACAATAGATATGGTCTAAAGTATTTTTGTGGAACTCCAGATCCTTATTCTGGAGTTATTTATGATGGGATAAATAATTATCTGAAAGCGTCTCGTGAAGCTGATAAAAATAATAATGAGAATAAAATAAAAGGCTATTGTAATAGCAAGTCTGAGATAGAAGCGCTTTATGATTCGACTGGTGATGTAAAGTACAAGTTTTATTATCCGCTTCCTGATGGCTCTATGCCTCAAATGATTATGACTGATGACTATGGCATGGTAAAAGATGTGGCTGAAAGATATGTGGATTACACTTATATTGAGTCACATTTCGGTGTTTCTCACAGAATAGTGAAGGACGTTATCAAGAGTGGAAATATTGGATTTTGGGCAAATACATTTATTGTTGAAGCAACCAGAACCGGGAAATTATCGGATGTAGTTTATGCTGTATCTACTACAGATCGTGGAGAAGACTATGGAATGTCTACTTGTGTTTTATCTGGTGCTGATAAGCTTTTGGTTGAAAAAAGAGCTCTTTGGGAAAATGGAAATAAGCAGCTTCATTTTCTGTATGACAATATGCAGAAGCTGAAAGCTTACGGAGTTCCAGTAATTGATGCCTGGCTCCTTGAAGATGATATGGGACAGTGTCTTGCTATGCCTTATATTCAGAGTATAAGTCTGGATGATTATCTTAAAAGTATAGTTAAAAAGGATATTGATCAGTTTCTGAAGATATTTGATAAGATTTATGATTACATTAAGATTTCCCGTGACGATGAAAGTGGACTTACTTTTATTGATCTGGCACCATGTAATGGCTTCTATGATGAAGATAAGGATGATGTTATTTTCTATGATCAGGAGTTCGTATTAGATAATGTCTCTTCAGAGTTTTCTATATATAGGACTATTAAATATTTCTATGCATCAGCTAGAGATGTTGAACAGTTTTTCCCTGAAAAAAAGTTGAGGGAGAGATACGGGATAAGTGAATCAGACATAGATGGATTTGAAAAAATCGAATCTGAGTTTCTTGAATCAGTCAGAAAAATGAATGACAATAAGGCTGTTTTTGAAGCAGCAACACCGGATTATGACATGATTTATGAAAATATGAGAAAGGTGACTGGTCTATTCGTAAATGATAATGACCAGGAAGAAGATCAGAAAAAATACCATATTGGTTATGTTCCGGGGGTGTTTGATCTTTTACATGTAGGACATCTTAATCTTTTGGAAAAATGTAAATCCAGATGTGAATATCTTATAGTGGGAGTTCTTACAGATGAGCTTGTGGAATATTATAAGGGAAGAAGTACTGTGATTCCGTATGAAGAACGGGCGAGACTGATTGAAGCTTTAAAAGTAGTGGATGAAGTTATTCCAGTAGATTTCTCTAATACAGATAAACTAGATGCCTGGGAACAGCTGCATTATGACTGTCATTTCTCAGGTGACGATCATGTGAATCACTGGAATGATATTCTTGAGGAACTGAAAAAAAGAGGCTCTAATATGGAATTTTTCCCATATACTCAGGGAATAAGTACAACTATGATCAGAGAAAAGATTGGGAAATAAAATATTAACCCCAATGATTTTAGATTTTGTTTTGATTTATAATTTATAAAAGGAAATTATTGGTACTATGAGACATATGGATTTCTACTTTTGGGAATTCTATCCCAAGAATTAGCAAAAAATGAAAAGGTGATATGTATTATGAAAAAGATTGGAAAGAAGATTCTTTGTTATATTCTTATATTCATATTTATTTTATCAAATAATAACGGTTATAGATCTACTGTCCACGCTTCAGAACCGGTAAATGATTATGATTTACGTAATCCACGTGTCGCATTTGAAACTGCAGAAACTATTTATTTCGGAAATTACTGGCAAGAGGATACTAACGGTGATTTTAAAGCTGATATATTGGATGAGAAACTTCCGGTCAGATGGCAGATTCTAAAACGATATGATGATAATACTGCGCTTGTTATATCTGAAAAGGCACTCGATGTTTGTGTGTTTAATCCTTATGGCTATTTTGACAATGAAAATATAAAGAATTATTGTATGTGGGACAAATCATATATTAGAAAATGGCTGAATGGCGATGATAAAGGGGATTTTTATCGGGAGGCTTTTTCGGATGCTGAACAAAATGCCATAATTTCGGTATCTAATATTAATGCAAAAAGTTCCGAAAATGGTATTGATGCCGGGGCTGATACTAATGATAAAGTTTTCTTATTATCTTTAGCTGATATAAATAATAAAGAGTATAGTATTACTGATATATCGAGCTGTATAAGTGACGGAAACTTTACTCAGATTATTTCGCCAGCTATGTCTTCGTATGCGTGGATCAAAAACAGATATTCAAATAATTCAGAGAACTCATATTGGCTGAGAAGTCCTGGTACAAACGTTTCTCGTGTAACAACAGTTGATAATGGCCGGAAGATAAGTTATTCCGGAACTTCTGTCTTTGATTCATGTTTAGTGAAACCTGTTATAAAACTTGATTTGTCTTCCGCCTATGTTACTCAGGGCGAGAATATAAGAATCGCTGAAAATGGTGCTGAGTGGGATACTATTACATTTGGCACATATAATGGTAATCCTATTATTTGGAGAGTTCTGAATGTTCAGAATGATGATGCTTTTCTTTTATCAGATAAGATATTATGTCGAAAAGCTTTTAATAGTGAAAATGATTCCTATGAATGGAAGGATAGTACTCTTCGTGAGTGGCTGAATGGCGAGTTTTATAATACTTCTTTTTCAGAAGAAGAAAAAGCGATAATTAAAGATACAATCGTTAAGAATTCATTTGATACTATATATAATACCAATGGTGGTGAAGATACAACTGATAAGGTATTTTTGTTATCACTTAATGACGTAGTAAATCCATCTTATGGCTTTGCAGAAAACTATGATGTTCCAGCTGTTTCTAGAAGATGTAAAAATCTGGCTGGTTTCGATGTTCTTTTCTGGTGGCTCAGGTCGCCTGGCAAAAGAGAAGGCTATGCTTCTGTTGTTAATGATGATGGAGAAGTGAATTCATTTGAGGAAAAGGTTACAGAGGTTAGCTATAACGGTGTAAGACCGGCTATTCATATCAGTCTTAAGTCAGATTTATGGGAAAAAGGAAGTAATACTTCTGCTGGAAATGCTGATGGAGGACAGGTTGTTCCTCTTGATTCCAGATTAGTTATGGAGGCTTCTCAGGATATTCCTGAAAAAGAACAGAATACAGAACAAAGTGTTGTAGATCAAAATACAACAGACCAGTCAGGAAATAACAAAACTACAAACAACAATAATTCAGACCAAAATACTAAATCTATTAGCAAAAAAACACAACGAATAAAAAATATTAAAAATATAACAAAAGTTTATTCTTCAAAGAAATTTAAGCTAAATGCTAAAACTACAGGGGATGGAAAGTTAACTTATCAAAGTAGTAATAAAAAAGTTGCGAAGATTTCTTCGAAAGGAGTAGTTACTCTCATAAAACCTGGAACAACTAAAATCATAGTAACTGCTTCTGAATCTCCAAGATATAAAAAAGCAAAGAAAATAATTGTACTTACAGTAAAAAGAAAAAATCAAAAACTAACTTCTAAAGTTAAAAGCTGTAAAATGGAATATACCACTGAACCATTTAGTCTTGGGTTTAAAGCTAAAGGAAATGCTAAAATTTCTTATAAAAGCAGTAACCCAAATATTCTTAAGGTTTCTTCAAAGGGTGTGGTTACCCTTAAAGGGCTAGGTAAAGCATCTATTATAATTAAATCTAAAAAAACTTCAGTATACAAAGCTTGTACCAGAAAGATTACAATAAATGTAACACCACCTAAGATTAAACTAAAATGTAATGCCATTTCAGAAAAGAGAATATTTTTAAAATGGAGTGAGTCACCAATATATGATGGATATTATGCGGAGTTTTCGAAGAATCCAGCTTTTACAGATCTGTCTGGTGCTGGAGTTTTTGAAAAAAAGAAAAGTCCACAAATAATTTCGGGTTTTTCTTCAGCTGGTGTAAAGTATTATATTCGAATGAGACCATATAAATATGTAAATGGAACTCAGAAGTTTTATTCCTGGAGTAATGTTGAAACTGTTGTAACAAAAGATTAGTTGAGGTGTGGCATGAATTATGGAATGAAGTGCAAACGATATAGGTATTTATTCGTAATAGTATTTATTATTACGTTTTGTTCTTGTTCATTTCACACTTTAGTTTTTGCTGCAGACAATTCAGAACAAAACGAAGAGCCAGCTAATCCGAAAGTTACACATATGACACGGGAAACTGTATATTTTGGAAATTACTGGCAGGAAGATACAAACAGCGACGGTATAGCTGATGCAAATGATAAAAAAAATCCTATAAAATGGCAAATATTAAAAAAATATAGTGATGGTACTGCGCTGCTAATATCCGATAAGATTTTATTTACAAGTGTTTATAATTCAAAAACTATTGCATTAAGCTCCTATGGTTGTACCTGGAATATTTCTGAAATTAGAAATAATCTTAATTCTAATAAATCTGGCGGCTTTCTTTATGATGCATTTGATGCAGATGAACAAAAATATCTTATGTCTAAAAAAGATGATGATTCTGGTGATAAAGTTTTTTTACTATCTAAGGATGAGGCTGTTGACACAGAGTTAGGATTTTATTCAAATGGATTATTAAAAGATATTGCACGATCAGCAGAGGTGACTGATTTTGCAAGGCAACAGGGAGAAAAAGAAGCAAGCTATTCTGTTTCTTCAACTGATATGAAAGGTAGCTGGTGGTTGATGAATACAAATGATAGTTTATTTGAACAATCATTTGTGGTCAATGCTTTCGGAAATATTCCGCGTTCTCTTGAATATGTAAATAAAGTGAATGGAGTAAGACCTGTTATTATTTTGAATCTTAATTCCACGAATGTAAATAATGGGGAAATTATTGATTTTTCTGTTAGAGAATGTGATTGGGATACGTTAACATTTGGTAAATATAATGGTAAAAATATAAATTGGAGAGTGTTAAGTATAGATGGAAATGATGTATTTTTAGTTGCTGAAACTGCTGTGATCTTAAAGGCTTATAATGATACAGCTGAATCATCATCGTGGAAAGATTCTACTATAAGGAGCTGGTTAAACAAAGAGTTTTATGATGAAGCATTTGATTCTTACGAAAAAGCAATGATAAAAAGTACGATTTTATCCTGTGAAAATAGACTAACTGGAGAATCTTTAAAGGATGAAATGACAGAAGATAAAGTTTTTGTTCTTTCTCCTTCAGAAGTGACTAAAGAGTCTTATGGCTTTTCGAATAATGATATAACTTCCTCTGTTACAAGAAGTCTGAATGATAACTGGTGGCTTCGTACTCCTGGTAGTAGTAAGGCTATGTATGTTGCTTCTGATGGCTGTATATGTGATGATGTAAATGTAGATGATATTTCTATAGGTATTCGTCCGGCTGTTCATATTGATCTTTCAAAAGCTTCGTGGAAGCTTCGCCCTACTTCAAAAAGCAACACTGAAGGAAAGATAGAGAATGATGGCCAAACTAATACACCTGTTGTAGCTAAGAAAAGTCAGAAAATTGATAATATAAAGAATATTACAAAGACTTATTCAACGAAAACATTTTACTTAAAAGCGAAGACATCGGGAAATGGTAAGATTTCTTATAAAAGTAGTAATTCCAAGGTTGCGAGAGTATCAAAATATGGAAAAGTGATTCTTGTGGGTGCTGGTAAAACTAAAATAACAGTTACAGCTTCAGAAACAAATAGTTATAAAAAAGAAACTAAAATTATTATACTTACTGTAAAACGTGGTAAACAGAAAATTCAAAGTAAATATCAAAAAATCAAGCTTGTATATAGTGATGAACAGTTTAATTTGGGCGTAAAGGTATTGGGAAATGCTAAAGTAACTTATAAATCAAGCAATCCTAAAATCTTAACAGTATCAAAAACTGGAAAAGTAAAACTTAAAGGAATTGGTAAAGCCAACATAATTATTAAAACGAAGAAAAATCTGAAGTATGGTATTTCTACAAAAAAAATATCTATAAATGTGCTTGCTCCAAAGGTTAAGCTTAAGTGCAAAGCTCTATCAGGCAAAAAAGTAACCCTTAGCTGGACTGCGTCTTCAGTTTATGATGGATATTATGCAGAATTTTCATTATATCCAGACTTTAGAGTGATACATAGAAAAGGAGGATTTTTAAAAAAACGTAGTTCGCGAGTTATTGACGGCTTCGCTACAATTGGAGTTAAATACTATGTTAGAATTACACCATATAAAATAGAAAATGGTGTTAGGAAATATTATTCTTCAAGCAATATAGAATCATTTATTGTAAGATGACTTATTGCTGTCAGTTTGTTATTATTTCGAGTTAACCGTGAATAGTAACATCAGGTTTGGGATTTGCTCTTGCATATCAATATAAATAGATGGTATTATTATTTAGTTAATGTATTTCCTAGCATATTTAGTAAATGGTTAATAAAGGAACTGATATATTGAACAGACGTTGTTTAAACTGCATGAGTGTTTTTAATATTCCAGAAGGACAGGAAAAAAACAATTTTCGCTGTCCTTATTGTGGTTTTGTTGAGAATACTCCGCCGAAGGTATTATCTTATCTACGTCCTGGAGTGATGTTAAATAACAGATATACTATAGGGACAGTTATAGGAGCTGGTGGTTTTGGTATTACCTATAGAGCGTGGGACAATCTTCTGGAACATATAGTAGCTATTAAGGAATATTTTCCTAAAGGGGTTGTTTCGAGGAATAACTCCGTGGATGTTTATGTTGCATCTGCTGAGGAAAGAGAACAGCTTCGAAAAGGAAAAGAAAGGTTCCTTAAAGAGGCCCGTGGTCTTGCAAGGTTTAATCAGAATCCTACAACCGTTGCTATTTATGATTTCTTCGAAGCTGGTGGTACTGCATATATGTGTATGGAGTATCTGAAAGGGAAGAATATGAAGGAAGTATATGCTGAGAACAATAAGCCGCTTCCTTTTGAAATGCTTTTAAAACTCGGAGTAAGCATGTGTGATGCTCTTGAAGAAGTTCATAATGCGGGTATAATTCATAGAGATATCAGTCCGGATAACGTGTTCTACTGCGATAATGGTACATATAAGCTTATTGACTTTGGCGCAATGAAACAGAAGTTTGGAAATGCTGCTGAATCCAGTACAGTTATTCTGAAGCAGGGATATGCACCCCTGGAACAGTATTCAAATGTTGGAAATATAGGACCTTGGACAGATATTTATTCCCTTGGAGCAACATTATATTTTCTTTCTACAGGTCAAGTACCACTTCAGGCAACTGATAGAGTTATTGAAGATACAGTTGTACCTCCGGTCAATCTGAATCCTGCAATTAGTACAGCTTTTTCTGATGTAATCGTTAAGGCTCTTTCTATTAGAGCTGAAAATAGATATCAGAATGTAAAAGCTTTTAAAGAGGCAATGATTGCTGCGTCTGATGTGGGAGCTACTTCAGTAGTTCATAGTTCCGAGCTTTCAGAAATTGCTTCCTCAGAACGGAGTAAATCAGCTGAAAAAGAAAGCTTTACAAGTCTTTCAAAAGAAGATAGTAAAAATACAGTTAATAATCAAAATGATATTTCCAATATAAATAATTCTCCTAAAAAATCTGGAAAAATATTGTTGTTTATTCTGGTTCCAGTGCTTATTGTTGGAATTATCTTAGTATTCAGCATTCTTTTTACAAAAAAAGAAGTTTCATACGTTGTAGGAATGCGGCAAAATGAAGCTGAAAATATACTTTCAGAAAAGGGCTTTGAAACGAAGATTAATTACGAGGATTCCTATGAGGTAGAAAGTGGAAAGGTAATAACTCAGAGTGTATCTGAAGGAACTAAGCTTAGTAAAGGCAGTGTTATTGAACTTACTGTGTGTGAAAATGAGCTTGTTAAAATCCCTGAACTGATTGGGAAAACTTCGGATGAAGCTCAAAAAGCCATAGAGGATGCAGGTCTAAAGGTTGAACTTAAAACAAATCATTCTGATGAAATAGAAGAAGGTAAAGTCATTTCACAAAATCCTGCTTCTGATGCTGAAGCTGATGAGACTGCCGGAACGGATGGTAATGGTGGGATAGTAGTTGGAAAAACTATTACCATAATCGTAAGTGAAGGCCCTGATGGTGTTCAGGTACCGGATGTTTCTGGGAAAAGCTATGATGAAGCATCTGAGATTTTAAAATCGGCTGGACTTGAAGTGAAAAAAGAAGAAGAATTCAGCGATACTGTTGATGAAAAAAATGTAATTAGTCAGGATGTAAGTGCAGGTTCTAAGGTCAAAAAAGGTACAGTAGTAAAGCTTGTCGTGAGTAAAGGGGTTGAAATTACAACTGAAGCAGAAACAACTGCCCAAACATCTGCAGTGATTTCTAATCCGACAACAGAAAGCTATTATGAACCTGAAACTACAGAAGCGGCTCCGCCTCCAACCTATGAAGAACCAACTACTGCAGAGGATAACCTTTCAGGTTTTGATGAATAATGGTTGCTATTCTGATTTATATTTATATAAAAATGACGATAAATAATTTATTTTATTAAACAAAGGGGTATGATATGAATATTGCAATTGATGGACCAGCTGGGGCTGGCAAAAGTACTATAGCAAGAATTGCTGCTAAAGAATTGGGGTTTGTTTATGTTGACACTGGTGCTCTTTATAGAGCTATAGCCTTATATCTGTTGGATGCACATACAGATATAAATGATGAAAAGGCTCTTAAGGCTGCTCTAAATAACATTCAGATTAATATTGTATATGAGAATAATGTTCAACATGTATTTCTTGATCTTCAGGATGTATCTACTGAAATCAGAAGTGAAAAGGTTGGAAATATGGCATCTACTTCATCAGCTCTTGCTCCTGTCAGAGAGAAGCTTCTTGATCTCCAACGTGATATAGCGGCAAAAAATGATGTTATTATGGATGGACGTGATATAGGTACAAATATTCTTCCTAATGCTGAGCTTAAGATTTATCTTACAGCTTCTGTTGATGTTAGAGCGAAGAGAAGATATGATGAATTGATCCTTCACGGTGAGAAGCCAGATCTTGAAGAAATTAAAAAGGGTATTGAAAACCGTGATTATCAGGATATGAATAGAGCTATCGCTCCATTAAAGCAGGCAGAGGATGCTGTACTTATTGATAGTTCTGATATGACAAAAGAAGAAGTTGTTAGTGAGATAATCAGACTTAAAAATGAAATCTAAATATATGTTATTTGAGGCAAATTAAATGGAAGTAATATTAGCTGAAAAGGCTGGCTTCTGCTTTGGTGTTAAAAGAGCTGTTGATACAGCCTTTGAAGAAGCTGAAAAGGCCAAATCTGAAAAGTATTCAGTTTATACATTTGGACCGATCATTCATAATGAAGAGATAACTAAGAAGCTTGAAGAATCAGGAGTTGGAATAGTAAATAGCTTAGAAGAACTGTCTCAGCTGCCTAAAGAAGCTTCGGTAATCATAAGGTCACATGGAGTCGGTAAAGATATATATGATGCAATAGAAGCGGCTGGGCTTAATATTGTTGATGCTACTTGTCCTTTTGTAAGTAACATTCATAAAATTGTACGTGAACGTTCGGCTGACGGGGATGAGATTTTTATCATTGGTAATCCAGGGCATGCAGAAGTTGAGGGAACTATTGGATGGTCTCTCAGTAAACCATATGTAATAAATGACGTCAGAGAAATTGCAGATTTACCTGATTTTAATGAAAAAAAGATAACAATTGTAGCACAAACTACATATAGTTTAAAAAAATATCAAGAAATTGTTGCAGTTTTACAAGATAAATATTATAATGTTAATGTTTGTAAAACTATTTGCAATGCAACCGAGGAACGTCAGAAGGAGACAGAAGAGCTTGCAGGAACTGTCGACGCTATGATCGTTATTGGAGGCAAGAATAGTTCTAACACACAAAAATTATATGAAATAAGCAGACAGAAATGTAAGGAAACTTACTATATACAGACACTCGTTGATTTGGATTTGACAGGTTTTGAATCCGCCAGGAGGGTAGGTATTACTGCTGGGGCATCTACCCCGAACTATATTATTAAGGAGGTTCAAAACAGTATGTCAGAGCTTAGTTTTGAAGAAATGTTACAAGATGAAAAACTCGTATCAATCAGACAGGGACAGATAGTAGAAGGAGAGGTTATTACAGTTAAGCCAGATGAGCTTGTTGTAAATATCGGCTACAAGTCAGATGGTATCGTGACTGCAAGCGAGTATTCAAATACTCCTGTTGATCTCACAACTGTTGTAAAGCCTGGTGATCCTATCACTGTTAAAGTTATTAAGACTAATGACGGAGACGGTCAGGTTCTTCTTTCTTATAAGAGAATCGCTGCTGAAAGAGCATATGCAGAACTTGAAGATGCGTTCACAAATAATAAAGTGCTTAAGGGTAAAGTTACTCAGGTGCTTTCAGGCGGTCTTAGTGTTCAGGTTAGTGAGTGTAGAGTATTTATTCCTGCAAGTCTCGTATCTGATACTTATGAGAGAGATCTTACAAAATATCTCAATCAGGAAGTAGAGTTTGTACTTACAGAATATGAACCACGTAAGAGAAGAGTTATTGGTAATAGAAAGAAGATTGTTGCAGAAGCTAAGGCAGCTGCAGCTGAGAAGCTTTTTGCAAGTATAAATGTTGGTGATACAGTAGAAGGTACTATTAAGAATATCACTGATTTTGGTGCTTTTGTTGATCTTGGTGGAGCTGATGGACTTCTTCACATTTCAGAAATGTCATGGGGAAGAGTTGATAATCCTAAGAAGCTTTTCAAGGTTGGCGATCAGGTTAAGTGCTTTATCAAAGAAATCAATGGAAGTAAGATTGCACTTTCTCTTAAGTTTGATGATCAGAATCCATGGATCAATGCAGAAGAGAAATATGCTATCGGTACTGTTGTAAAGGGCAGAGTTGCTAGAATGACAGATTTCGGTGCTTTCATTGTTCTTGAACCAGGTATTGATGCACTTCTTCATGTTTCACAGATTTCTCTTGATCATATTGAGAAACCATCTGATGTTCTTAAGAGCGGTCAGGAAATTGAAGCTAAGGTAGTTGATCTTAAGGTTGAAGATAAGAAGATAAGTCTTTCAATCAAGGCTCTTCTTAGAGACCAGGTTCCTGCTGAAGAAGAAGCTCCTGCTGAGGAAGAATCTGAAGAAACAGTAGAAAGTGAAGATATTGCTGAGTCAATCCCTATGGATAGTATTGATCTTGGTGATGCTGAAGAAGCTGTAGCAGAGGATGAAGAGTAATCTGATTAATTTTATTGTATAGACAGTCTGATAGGGTGGACAAGTCCACCCTATTGTTATGTTATAATATCTTTATTAAAACTTTGAGGATGTATCATATGAAGATGACTTCAAAATATAACAAATTATATAATATATTTAAACAGCTGTTTTTTTGTATGATGATTCCTGTTTTATTTAATATTGCGGCTATTTTAGGCCCATATTCAAAGAAACCTGAAAGTTTTCATCAGATGCTTCTTCCAGGTGTTCTTTTTTTGTTTTTTATCATATTTGGTGTACTGTCTTTTGCATTTAAAAAGCGTAGTCTTTTGATTGATACTTCAGAAAATGTTGAAATAAAAGATTCGGTTAAGGACAAAAATAAGTTTTTGAGATTAGATAGAAAAGAACTGATATTCCTGCTGGTTCTCCTGTTTATCTGCATTCTCGTCAGGATTCCTATGATTGGAACTATGCAGAGATGGGATAGTGGTGAATATTTCTTTAAGACAGGAAATGCCTGCCTTGTATATGATTATACTATAGGTAACTTTTTATATAATTATGCTGTATGTTATCATAATAATTATGCTTATACAGCTCTTAATAGTATTATTCTGTTTCTGTTCCCAAGATCTGTAGTTGCTTACACATCGTTACAGATTTTTCTTTCGGTTCTTGCAATTGCTGCTATATTCAGGATGCTTATTGGAATATGGAAAATGGATCCTGTCAAAGCGTTCGTTGGAACTTTGGTTATTAGCTTTATTCCGATATTTTATGGACTTGATGCGTATAATACAACTGATTATTATTTGATTCTTTTCTTCATATATGCTATGTATTTTGGGTATAAGAAACAAAGCATTATTGAAGCATTTATGATGTCTATGATGTGCCTGACTAAAGAAAATGCTGCACTTATGGTTTTTGGATATTATGGTGTCAGGATTATTTATGAATTTATAAAAACTAAAGGTACAATTACTCAAAAGATAAAGGCTGAACTGAGAAGAGATTCTATTTGGATTGCGTTATCTACAGCTGTTGTATTTTTATCTGTATTCTTCCTGTCTAGTGGTAACTGGCTGACTAATACAGGTCAGGGGCCTGGGGTTTATTCGTATTATGGTGGCTCAGTTGTTCTTTATTATGCTTATGTAAGAATAAAACAGCATTTTTTTACGAATTTCACCTGGCTTATTACAATTGTTTCTATAATTTCAATGATTGCAATTGTATTTGGTGCTATTAAAAATCATAAGAATAAGAAATTAAACAAGTCAGATGCTGAAGATGATAGTTCATTAAATAGTTCTGAAGGTGAAGATAAAATACAAACTTCTGAGATAGATATTTCTACATCATATCTTCTTGCCCTGATGGGTGCGATGACCTTGAATGGACTCTTTAATATTTTTTATCCTATAGCAGCTCTTGAGAGATATGATACTTATTTTGTTGTATGTCTTGTTCTTTATACAGTTATTCTTTTTGATAAGGTAACAAGATCAAAAAAAGCTCTTAAGATAGTTTATTCAGTTGTTTTGTTAATAATCACTGTAATATTCTTTGCAGAAACCTTTGTTACATTTGATCCGCTTACAAAAATGTGGTTCAGACAGCTTGATACTGGAGATGGAAAAACTATAAATTTTGAATCAATGCCTACATCAACTTATTATGGTGAAGGTCTAGTAACAAATTATCAGTATAGCTGGCTTGATAAGGCATTTGATAAAATGCTTGAAAAAACTGAATATGATGATAGTAAGAGTATATTTATCCCATATAATGAAACACTTCCTCAAAATGCGATACATTTTAAAGGGAATGGACTTAATTACAAAATCGGATGGGATGATGATGCAAAGAAACGCTATTATTATAATCCGATATATGAAACGGAATATAATGATCTGAACTTCTATCCAATAGATGATTCTACTTGTTATTTTCCTTATAAAGACGTGTTCTTCGGAGGACGTATGATGAAGAGAAGATACAGACATAGTGGAGTTTTTACTTCAGTTCCATACAGACAATCTGATGTTGATTTGTGTATGGATAGACTTGGAGAAAGATACTATATCGGTGAAGAACAGAAGAATTCTAACTTTGGTGGCAGCCTGAATTATTATTATGCTTACCTTAAGGATCGTTATAAGGACAGTGTTAGTATTCCTGAAATAATTTCCATGCGTGATAATGGCTATGTATCAGATGATTATGACCTTGATATCGCAAAGGATTATATTAATGGAAATTGCGATTATATAGAAAATGAAATAGATCAGGTGTATAAATACCGTGTTGGTAGTGCTATTGGAATCCATACCTCGAATCTTGAGGGAAGAACTAGTATTCAGCCGCTTGATTCTCTATATCTAAATCTTGATTTAAGAGATGAAAATGGCAATCAGATCATGTATCTTGAGTCTACAAATATTACAGTAGGTGATTACGGCGTTATCGATGAAATAAATGAAGCGCTTCTCGATATGCATCTTGGTGAATCCAGAACAGTAGAGTACACAGTTCCTCATCATACTCTAGGACTTGAGGCGTATGAAGGACAGACTCTTTCTGTAACTATTGAACCTATATATATAAACTGTGAGTATGAAATAGTTGCAAATGAAGGTTCGCAGGAGTCTATGTATAAGGAAAGTTTTAACGAAGTTACTTTCTATTACGAGGAAGTATATTATAAAGATATGATCTATAATCAGATACAAAACATGGCTTCTGTAAATACTGAAACTCCGAAATTTAAACGTAAACTTAAAAAGATTGATGATTATTTTATTGAATATTTCAAAGATCATGGTATGACAGAAGAGCAGTTTCTTAGTGATTATATGAAGATATCAAAAGAGGATTTTGAATATGGAAAAACTGTATTAGCCGCTTCATATTCCGATCTGGATACAGCAGCTCAGAATTTCAAAAATGTTCGTAAAAAACTCTTGCATAAATAATTTGTATATGTTATATTTTTGTGGTTGTTTTATTAAGACGGTCCGCTGTATCTTTATTTTAAGTCAAATAATAACGATTAAGATTATTATATTACAGCTTAAAAGTTATATGATAGATAGAATGAACGTCTGAAAATATATTTAATATTTTGGAGGTTTTACTATGAGTTACGAAAGCATTATCAAGAACATTGAAGATGCACAGCTTCGTGAGAATCCACTTAAGTTTAATGTCGGTGATACTGTTAAGGTATATGCTGAGATTAAGGAAGGTGAGAAAACAAGAATTCAGGTTTTTGAAGGTACTGTTATCAAGATTCAGGGACACGGTGCAAGAGAAACATTTACTGTAAGAAAGAATTCTAACGGAGTTGGTGTTGAGAAGACATGGCCTGTTAATTCTCCTCTTGTAGAGAAGGTTGACGTTATCAGAAGAGGTAAGGCAAGACGTGCTAAGCTTTATTACTTACGCGACAGAGTTGGTAAGAGAGCTAAGGTTAAAGAGATTGTAAAATAGTTTAGCGAATTCTGACCGGAGCTTTCATAGCTCCGGTTTGTTCTTTTTTATGAAATCTAAGTTTATGACACGCTGAAACATGAGGAAATAGCATTTTTCTTAGAAAAATAGCGGTTTCCGAATGTTTCTAGGATTGCGAGAATTTCGTAAGAAATGGAGCGATCCGTATGTCATATGGTGTCAAAAGGTACTTTTGACACCCACATCAAGTTTATATTTTAATGGTAAAATATACTATATGAAAAGAAAATACAGGAAATCAGCTGATTTCAAATTACAGAAAAAAGAAAAAAATGATGAGAAAAAGAATTCTTTTATCAAAAGATTTTTTAATGTTATATTAATAATATTTGCTGCAGGTGTTCTTGGTTATGGAACTGTCCAGTTCTGTGTACAAACAGTGTTTATGACAGGACCTTCTATGGAACATTGCATTTCCGATGGTGATGAGCTTGTTCTTAATAAGCTTGTATATAAGGTAGGCAGAATTAAGAGAAATGATGTTGTTGCCATTAAGAAAATCGGTAGTAACGAATATTATGACATTAAAAGAGTTGTAGCACTGCCAGGGGACAGTATATCTGTTGTTGCAGGGCGATTGGTTATAAATGGAAAACAAACTAATGAAAAGTTTCCGTTTTCGTTTATAAATACGCCAGGTGTTCTGAGTGAAACAATAACTCTTGAAGATGAAGAATATTTTTGTATTGGCGATAATACAAGCAACAGTGAAGATTCCCGGTTTGTTAATTATGGAAATGTTCAAAAGTCTGAGATCAAAGGCAAAGTTGTATATAGGTTATTTCCTAAAGAAAACAGAGGAAAACTTGATTACTGATGCTTGTTTGATTTAAATTTATAATATATTTAGGCGGTGGCTGATTTGGATATTAACTGGTATCCGGGACATATGACAAGTGCCAGGAGAAAAATGCAGGAGGATATAAAACTATGTGATGTAGTTATTGAAATCCTTGATGCAAGAATCCCCAGGAGCAGTAAGAATCCGGATTTAGATAATCTGATAGGACAGAAAAAAAGAATATTTGTATTTAATAAAGCTGATCTGGCTGATGCTGAGACTACGAAGCTTTGGTCTAAGTATTACGAAGAACAGGGAATCAGAGTTGTCACAATGGATAGCCGTGTTCGTAAGCAGACGCTTAGCTGTACTAACGTTATCAGAGAGGTATGCAAGGAAAAGCTTGAACGTGACAAGCGTCGAGGGATTGCTAACCGTCCTATAAAAGCAATGGTTGCAGGGATTCCTAATGTTGGCAAATCCACATTTATTAATTCATACGTAGGTAAAGCTACAGCTAAAACAGGTAATAAACCTGGTGTTACAAGAGGTAATCAATGGATAAGAATATCCAAAGACATTAACCTTCTTGATACTCCAGGAATCCTCTGGCCTAAGTTTGAAGATAAGACTATAGGGGTTAATCTTGCACTGATTGGTTCGGTAAATGATAATATTCTTAATATGAACGAGCTGACTTTGATACTGATAGATTATTTAAAATATAATTATTGCAATACTATTAAGAATAGGTATATGATAGAGGAGTCTGGTGACAATCATGACATTCTTTCTGAAATGGCTATTGCAAGAAAATGTCTGTCAAAGGGTGGCGAACCTGATATAGAAAGAGCTGCACTTCTTTTGTTAGATGATTTCAGATCTGGAAGACTTGGAAGGATATCACTTGAAAAACCACAGTAGTTGCTTTATCTAATCAATGAAGGTATATCCTTTAATGGGCAATAAGGTGTACTAAAAGAACTATGAAAGAGGGGTAACGGAAAAATGCCGTTTGATTCGGAAGAAAAACGCTCTGATTTTAATAAATGGGCTGAAGAAATGTCTTACGAAGAAGAAAAAGAAATAAAAAGACAGGAGAAGCTTCAGCTGAAAGAACAAAAGAAGGCTGAACGTCTTGCTAAGAAAAAGAATAAAGGTAATGATTCATCTGAAAAAGAAACGAATGAGGATGAAAAAGAGGAAACCACAGTATCTTTAGAAAAAGAAGATGCTTCAAATAATGTTTCAAATGATGTTTCTGAATCCGATTCTGAAAATATAGATAATGAGAAGGACTCTGATTTTGATGAATCCATACTTATATCTGAAAAAGAGAAGGTAGAAAGAAAACCAGAGGAAGTTAATATAGTTAAAGAATTGTTTAGTTTAGTTATCTATATAGGCGTTGTTATCTTAATATGTTATCTGATTATTACTTTTGTTGGACAGAGAACTACAGTAAACGGACATTCTATGGAAAACACTCTTCAGGATGGTGATAATCTATGGATTGATAAGTTCACTTATCATTTTAAAAATCCTAAAAGATTCGATATTATAGTATTTCCTTATCAGGATGAGGATGTTTATTATATTAAGAGAATCATTGGTCTTCCTGGAGAAACTGTTCAGATAGCTCCTGACGGCTCGATTCTTATAGATGGTAAGATACTTGCTGAAAGCTATGGTAAGGAAGTTATTTTCGATAGTGGTACAGCCAGTGAACCAAGAACACTTGGTGAAGACGAATATTTTGTTCTCGGAGATAATAGAAATGACAGCCGAGACAGCCGATGGGCAGATGTTGGAAATATTGATAAAGATAATATTGTTGGTCGAGCTGTTTTCAGACTTACACCATTTAAGAATATGGGAAAACTTGACTGATTATATAGGTAATTCATAATGACGAGTATATCGATTACGCAAATTAAAGAAGAATATAAACAAGTATCACATTTCGGACTCATGGAATATGAGTCCGAAATGGTTTTTTTAAATGCTTTTATTCAGAAGTATGATTCTGATGAGAGGGCTGGAGTTAAGTCTATCATTAAACAAGCTGAAAAAAAACTTGCAGCTTTGAAAGCTGAACTTGAACGTATAAACAAAATGACTTATTTCGAAAAGAAATATTCAGATGAATATCATCATATATGTGGAGTGGATGAAGTTGGCCGAGGACCTCTTGCCGGACCTATAGTCACTGCGGCGGTTATACTACCGGAAGGATTGATTATTCCTGGGCTCAATGATTCTAAACAGGTAAATGAGAAAAAACGTGAAGAGCTCTTTGATATAATTATGGAAAAAGCAGTCTCTGTATGTATTGGCAGGAGAAGTGAAAAAGAGATAGATGATCAAGGAATAGCAGTTTGTGATATGGCGGCTATGAGAGATGCAGTTCTTGGACTTAGTACATCTGCTGATATGGTGCTTGTAGATGCATTTAAAATACCGGGACTTGATTTGAAACAGGTTCCTATTGTAAAGGGTGATACTTTGTCAGTATCCATTGCGGCAGCAAGTATTATTGCAAAAGTAACAAGAGACCGTCTTATGGAAGAATATGCTATTAAATATCCGGAATATGGATTCGACAGCAATAAAGGGTACGGTTCGGCAAAGCATATAGAAGCAATAAAGACTATTGGTCCTTGCGAGATTCACAGAAGAAGCTTTATAACAAGCTTTGTTTAAGGAGTGATATTATCCGGAATGTAAAGAATCTAAAAAATGATCAACATAATCAGAAATCTCAGAATAAAATAAATAAAGATGAACTGTTCAAAGCCCGGATGAATAAGCGAAAGCTGGGTAAAATATGGGAGGATAAGGTTTCAGAGTATTTAAAATTATCTGGCTATGTAATTTTATATGTGAATTATCGTACCAGATATTCTGAGATAGATATTATTGCACAGGATAGTAAAGAGCTTGTTTTCATTGAGGTAAAATATCGTAAAGATGTCAAGGCAGGGGACCCTCTTGAAGCTGTTGATTATAGAAAACAACAAAGAATAAAGAATGCAGCTCTCTATTTTCTTAGAGAGAAGGATTTAGATATTGAAAAAACAGCAATAAGATTCGATGTTATAGGAATTCTTGGCGATAAGATCACACATATAGAAAACGCATTTTAGCAAAAACAAAAGGACAGACCTGGTATTTAATCTGCCGGGCTTGTCCTTTGCTTGTATTTGGCAGGAAACTTTTAACTTTACATTTATTTTTATATAATGTAGAATGATTTAGTTGCGGGTAATATTTTGATGATTCATAAAGCATTATAGTAACATTTTTTATAATATAAAGATTTGGGTGATTATTATGGCTAAAAAAATGGTTGCCATTGTGGGCAGACCTAATGTTGGTAAATCAACTTTATTTAATATGCTGGCTGGTGAAAGACTTGCAATTGTTCAGGACTATCCCGGTGTTACAAGGGATAGGATCTATGCTGATGTTGAATGGCTTAATTACAAGTTTACTATTATTGACACTGGTGGTATTGATACTGAATCAGAAGATATTATAATGCGTTCTATGAAGGAACAGGCTGAAATTGCGATTGAAACTGCTGATGTTATTATATTTGTGACTGATGTAAGAGCAGGCGTTACTGCGTCCGATATTCAAGTTGCTGATATGCTCAGAAAGTCCAAAAAGCCTGTTGTTCTTTGCGTGAATAAAGTAGACAATTTTGAAAAATATGAGCCTTATGTTTATGAATTCTATAATCTTGGAATTGGCGAACCTAGTCCTATATCTGCTTCAAGTAAGCTTGGTGTAGGAGACATGCTTGAAAAGGTTGTTGCTGAATTTGGAGATCAGGATGAATATGAGGAAGATGAAGATATACCTAAAATAGCTGTAATTGGAAAACCTAATACAGGTAAATCTTCAATGATCAATAAACTTCTTGGGGAGGATCGTCTGATAGTATCTGATATTGCCGGAACTACCAGAGATGCTATAGATACAAGAATTAAAAGAAATGGCCGTGAATATATTTTTATAGATACTGCCGGACTTCGAAGAAAAAGTAAGATCAAGGATGAGATTGAAAGATTCAGTATTATTAGAACGGTTGCTGCTGTTGAGAGATGTGATATAGCTGTTCTTCTTATAGATGCTGAAGAGGGTGTAACTGATCAGGATACTAAGATTGCCGGAATTGCACATGAGCGCGGTAAAGGTATGATCATAGTTGTAAATAAATGGGATCTTATCGAAAAGGATACCAATACAATGAACAGAATGCAGAAGGAGATTCGTACCAAGCTGGCTTATATGCCATACGCTGAAATGCTATTTGTTTCTGCTCTTACTGGTCAGAGACTGAATAAACTTTTTGATCTGATTGATGTAGTTGAACAGAATGCATGTCTCAGAATTCAGACGGGAATTCTTAATGAGATACTAACAGAGGCTGTGAGTGAAAATGAACCTCCAAATGATAAAGGAAAAAGACTTAAACTGTTTTATATTACACAGGTATCGGTTAAACCGCCTACATTTGTGTTATTTGTAAATAGTAAGCAGCTGGCTCATTTCTCCTATATCAGATATATTGAAAACAGATTACGTCAGGCTTTTCTTTTTAAAGGAACGCCTATTAAAATAATTATCAGAGAAAGGAAAGAGAAGGAAAGATGATGATACTTATTAGAATCCTCTGCCTTGTTATTGGCTATGGATGTGGACTTCTCCAGACCGGTGTTATATACGGCAAACTTTCAGGTACTGATATCAGAAAACATGGAAGCGGTAATTCAGGTACAACAAATGCACTTAGAGTTCTTGGGTTTAAAGCGGGTCTTATTGTATTTCTTGGAGACTTCTGTAAATCATTTATTCCATGTCTTATTACAAGATTTATATTTATTGGGAAATTTCCAGATTCATACCAGCTTTTCGTCTTATATGTTGGATTTGGCGCAGTATTAGGCCATATTTTTCCATTTTATCTAGGTTTTAAAGGTGGTAAGGGAATCGCAACTATAGGTGGTACAATGGTAGGGCTTCTGCAGCCTCTTATGATTGTTATTCTTCTTGCTGTTTTTGTACTGACAATTGCCATTACTAAATATATGTCTGTTGGTTCAATCTCTCTTATGGTTGAGATAGTAATTGCTTTTATCATATTTGGAATGAATCATATGCTTTGCTATGATGTGTCGATTCCATCATCAAGAAATGCATTTATTGAAAGTGCTTTTATTGTTGCAGCTTTCGCAGGAATTGCAATCTATAAGCATAAAGCCAATATTATCAGACTTAAAAATCATGAAGAAAACAAATTCCGTTTTAAAAAACAGGAGGATATTTAGGTGAATATATGTGTTTTAGGTGCAGGTAGCTGGGGAATAGCTCTTACAAGATTACTAAAACTTAATGGACATGAACTTTCTGTATGGTCTATTGATGCAGAAGAGATTTCTATGCTGAAAGAGTATTCGCAGCATAAAACTAAGCTTCCAGGCGTTATTCTGCCGGGAGATATTGAATATACAACGGATATGGAACAAGCTCTTAGAGATAAGGAACTTGTTGTAATGGCTGTTCCATCCCCATTTGTCAGAAGTACAGCAAAAAGTGTATCTCCTTATATTAAAGAAGGTACTATAATTGTAAATGTGGCAAAGGGAATTGAAGATAGTAGTCTGAAACTGCTTTCTCAGGTTATAAACGAGGAGATTCCACAGGCGAGGGTAGCTGTTTTATCTGGCCCGAGTCATGCTGAAGAGGTTGGGAAATCCATGCCGACTACAGTTGTAGTTGGTGCTAATGAGAAAGGACTTGCTAAAAAGGTTCAGGATACTTTTATGGCTGATTTCTTCAGAGTTTATATCAGTCCAGATATGACTGGAATAGAACTGGGCGGAGCATTAAAAAATGTTATCGCTCTGGCTGCAGGTATTGCTGATGGCCTTGAATGTGGTGATAATACAAAAGCTGCTCTAATTACGAGAGGTATTTACGAGATTACAGCACTTGGAATGGCGATGGGCGGAAAGGCAGAAACCTTTGGAGGTCTCTCAGGCATTGGTGATCTCATTGTTACCTGTGCGTCTGTTCACAGCCGTAATAGAAAAGCTGGATTTCTTATAGGACAAGGAAAAACCTACCATGAGGCAATGGATGAAGTTAAGATGGTAGTTGAGGGAGTTTATTCTGCCAAGGCTGCACTTAAGCTTGCTAATAAATATGATATTGAAATGCCTATAGTTGAAAGTGTAAATAAGGTTCTTTTTGAAGATTATTCTGCTAAAGAAGCACTTCATGAGCTTCTGACCAGAGATAGAAAAAAAGAAGTTACATCACTTTCATGGAGTGAATAATGGAAAAAATCGATGTAAAAATTGATAACTTCGAAGGACCATTAGATCTGCTTCTACATCTGATAGATAGAAATAAATTCAATATTTTTGATATTCCTATAGTTGAAATAACAAGACAGTATCTTGCATATCTGGATCAAATGGAAGAAGAAAATATGGACGTAATGAGTGAGTTTCTTGTTATGGCAGCAACTCTGATTTCTATTAAGTCCAAAATGCTTCTACCAAAAGAAGAAGATCCTGAGGAAGAAGAGGAGGATCCCAGAGCAGAACTTGTTAAAAGCTTGCTGGAATATAAAATGTACAAATATGCTTCAGCAGAGCTCAAGGATATGTCTATTGATGCGGGTAATTCATATTACAAGGAACCATCAATTCCGAAAGAAGTAAAAGAAGTTAAACAGGAAGTAAATCTCGATGAACTGATGGATGGAGTCACCATGCAGAAGCTTAATGAGATATTTCAGACTCTTCTTAGAAGAGAGATTGATAGAGTTGATCCTGTCAGAAGCAAATTTGGTACAATAACAAGAGATGAAATAAAGCTTGAAGACCGTATGGTTGAAATACGTTCAGAAATAAAAGGTTTGAAAAGCATCAATTTCAGAACTCTTCTTGGAACAAGAAGAGGAAAGCTTAATATGATTGTTTCCTTTCTTGCAATCCTCGAATTAATGAAAACAGGCGTAATCATCATACGTCAGGACGAAATGTTTGGAGATATTATGATAGATTCGTTGGAATAAACAGGTAAAAATGTATGTCTAATATAAACATAAAAGCTGCTATTGAAGCCGTACTCTTTGCGCTGGGATCTGCAGTTGAAGAAGATGTTTTGCTTAAGGCTCTGGGGACAGAAGAAGAGCCGGTAAATAAAAAAGAATTTAAAGAAGCTCTTGATGCTCTGATGCAAGAATATGAGTCAGAGGACAGAGGAATCAGACTTCTTTTTCTGGATGGAAAATATCAGCTATGTACTAAAAATGATTATTATGAGATATTATCCAGAATCGTAAATATGCCAAAAAAACATGTGCTTACAGATGTCCTTCTTGAAACACTGTCAATAGTTGCATATAAACAGCCTGTTACAAGGATGGAAATAGAGAAAATAAGAGGCGTTTCCTGCAGTCATGCAGTAAACCGTCTGGTTGAATATAATCTGATCTGTGAAGTTGGAAGACTAGATGCTCCAGGTCATCCTATTCTTTTCGGTACTACCGATGATTTTCTTAGAAGTTTTGGAATATCATCAATGGATGATCTTCCAAGTATATCTCCAGATAAAATCGAAGATTTCAGGAGACAGGCTCAGGAGGAAGCAGGAATTGAGGTCACAACATAAAAAGGCTCTTAAAATTTTATTAAATACTGTTTCATTTGCTTCGGGATTAGCGGCACTTATATTATGGGAAAGTTCCAGAGAGATTAACAGTCTGCAAATCGCAAAATATGATATTTCTACAGGCTATCCTGAAAACCTGAGAGGTAAGAAGCTTGTATTTATTTCGGATTACCATGAAGCGGAAAATGGAAAGATTAATCCTGTTATTCAAAGTGAGATCAGAAATCTGCATCCTGACTTAATTCTTGTAGGCGGGGATATGATAAATGGTCATTCTGTGAATGAAAACATATTTCCTATGTTAAGCCTTATAAATCCACTTGCAGATGAATTTCCTGTTTTATATGCTTTTGGAAATCATGAAAAAAAGGTATATGAACATAGAAATGATAGTATGATGAATTTGTGGGATAGATTTAATAATGAATTGAATCCTAAAATCAAATTACTGATAAATGAAAAATATGAACTTAAAGATATAGGTATAGATAATGTATCTGTATACGGACTTGATATTCCACTGGAATATTATAGCAGAATATCCTTTCCAAAAATCTCAGGAGCATTTATTAATGAATCCTTAGGCTGTAAAAATCAAGAAGAATATTCAATTCTTCTTGGACATGCACCTGATTTTATTGAAGGCTATAGCCGGTGGGGTGCTGATCTTGTTTTGTCAGGACATTTTCATGGCGGATTAATAAGAATACCTTTTATAGGAGGGGTGATTTCGCCAAGGCTAAGGCTATTTCCGGATTATACTTATGGTGAGTATAATCATAAAAACAGTAATGGTTATATAGATTTACAAAATAGAGATAAAAAAAATGATTCTACAAAAATGATAGTTACTGGTGGATTGGGACAACACTCTATAAAGATTCGAGTAAATAATCTTCCGGAAATTGTTTTAATATCATTCACATAAATATTTATTAGATTTATGTGAAATATATTTTCGAGAAAGCGGGTTAGTGGAAAATAAAATGTGGCAAAATAAGATATTCAGATATTCTTTAATTAGTATTCTTGCTATTTTGATCATAGGCTATGTTGTAATGGTATTGGCAGCATTGGATACCTATTATCCGAATACGGTGATAAATGGTGTTGATTACAGCTTTAAAAGTCCGGCATATGTTGAACAGTGTATTCACGAAGATCCACGTAATTATAATATCGAAGTAAATTTTAGAAATGGCACTGAAAAAATAAATGGACATGATATCGGACTTGTATTAGATTACAGCAGAAGTCTGGATGAGATAAAAGCTAATCAAAATCCTTTTCTTTGGTTTAAAGCTTTTTGGCAGGAAGAGTATAAAATAGAAAAGGATATCTCTTTTAGTGAAGAACTTCTGGATAAGAAGATTGACAGTTTTAAAGAAATGAAACCTGAAAATATGGTTGAGCCACTTAATCCGACTATTGAACTTGTTGATGATGTTGTAGTTGCTGTAGAACATGATCAGGGAAGTGTTATTGCTGATCCTGATAAAGTACACAAGCTAGTTAAAGATGCGGTGGTAAAGCTTGATAAATCAGTTGAGATAGATGTCGAAGGATGCTATAAACCTTCTGAATATAATCCAGAATCCGCAGTTGTAAAAAAATGTGTTGATTATTGTAATAAAATAACAAGTCTAAAACTGGTTTACAGATATGCTGATGAAGACATTGCATTAGAACCACAGCAGCTTTTTAAACTGATAAAAATAAATGAAAAATACGGTACAGCTGTAAGTAAATTCCGAGTAACTAAGCTGCTTGAAAGCTTTTCAAGGCTTCATGATACATTTGGTCATATAAGAAGATTTAAAACTCATGACAGAGCTACAATCAGTATTAATAGTGATGATTATGGATGGCTGATCAATATTGAAGAAGAAACAAATGAGCTCTATAATAGTATCATTCATACAAGAGATTTTTACAGAGCTCCTATCTTTGAACATACTGCATTTGCTTATGTTAATAGCTCAAATGATATTGGAGATTTCTATGCTGAGGTAGATATTACGAACCAGCATATGTATCTTTATAAGAATGGAAGGGTTGTACTTCATTCTGATGTTGTTACTGGATGCGTAGGACTTGGTAGAGGAACACCGGGTGGATTATATTATGTATATTATAAGCAGTCTCCAGCTGTACTTGTTGGAGAGGATTATGAGTCAAAAGTAACCTACTGGATGCCATTTAATGGCGGAATCGGATTTCACGATGCAACCTGGCGTGGCTGGTTTGGTGGTGATATTTACTACTATAGCGGTTCACATGGCTGTGTAAATATGCCTTATTCAGCAGCTGAAGAATTGTACAGCTATGTTGAAGATGGTATGCCGGTTGTAGTTTATTAAATTTTAGGTATTTTATTTAAATTAACGTTGGGGTTAATTGATTGTATGGGGAGGCGACAAAATGAAAATAGGTATCGTTCTTGGTTCTGGTCTAGGTAGCTTTGCTGACCAGGTTAATAATCCCAAAATTTTAAAATATGAAGACGTATTGGGGAATATTTCTTCGAGTGTTGAAGGCCATAAGGGACAATATGTTATAGGTGAACTATGTGATAAAGATGTAGTCGTAATGCAGGGCAGAGTTCATTATTATGAAGGCTATAGCATGAAAGATGTTGTCCGCCCGATTGTTTATATGATAGAAGAGTTAAGCATTGACAGATTGATTCTGACTAATGCTGCTGGCTGTATTAATACTGAATTTGCTCCTGGAGAGCTCATGCTTATTACGGATCATATATCTTCATTTGTACCATCTCCACTTATTGGAGTGAATCTGACGGCTAAAACCGGAGCGAGATTTCATGATATGACTCATGTTTATGATCCGGAACTTATCAGTTTAATTACTGGATATGCTGAAGATAAAAATATTACTCTCAGACAGGGCTGTTATCTTCAGACATCCGGACCTAATTATGAGACTCCAGCAGAAATAAAAATGTATAAAACTCTTGGAGCTGATGCTGTTGGTATGAGTACAGTTGTAGAAGCAATGTATGCTCATGCACTGGGTACAAAAGTCGCCGCAATCAGCTGTCTAACTAATTATGGGGCCGGAATTACAGGTGAAGCATTAAGCCATGAAGAGGTGCAGGAAGTTGCTGCAAAGGTAAAAAATGATTTTGAAGCACTTCTGATGGGTATCATTGATAGGATATAAATAGTAACAGATAATATTTAAAACAATGTTGACATTGTTAGCAATAAATTATAAAATTATATAGTGTGTTTTGGTACTTTTATACATTTATTCAATGTTAATTATCATGTACCCTAAAACAGTAAAAGATTTACTTGCGAAATATACAGGAAAGGAAGTTTTAGCATGAAAACAAAAGTACTTTCACTTCTAGTAGATAATACAGCGGGTGTACTCAGTCGTGTATCAGCAATGTTCAGCAGGAGAGGTTATAACATCGATAGTTTGTCAGTTGGTGTTACTGAAGATCCTAAGTATTCCCGTATGACAGTTGTTGTAACTGGTGATGATAAAATAGTAAGTCAGATTAAGAGTCAGCTTAATAAGCTTGAAGATGTTGTTCAGATTACAGAGCTTAAAGATGGTGAGTCTGTATGCAGAGAACTTGTTCTTGTAAAGGTTAAGGCTGATAATGATCAGAGACAGCAGATTATTTCTGTTGCAAATGTATATAGAGCTAACATTGTAGATGTTTCACCAGAATCAATAATAGTTGAGCTTACTGGAAATGCAAATAAGATTCATGCATTTATTAATTTGCTTGATGGATTTGAGATTCAGGAACTTGTTAGAACTGGTATTACAGGTCTTACAAGAGGATTCTATGAATAAACTTAGTATTGCATAATTATATAGTTTGTTTAGTTAAACTTTGTTTTAGCTAACAAACTATTTAATATATTTTTTAATTTTAAGGGAGGCACTAAAATGTCGGATTTAAAGATTTTCTATGAGCAGGATTGTAATGTATCTCTCCTGGACGGAAAAACTATCGCAATTGTTGGTTACGGTAGCCAGGGTCATGCACACGCACTTAACCTTAAGGACTCAGGTGCACATGTAATCATTGGATTATATGAAGGAAGCAAATCATGGAAGAGAGCTGAAGAACAGGGATTTGAAGTTTATACAACAGCTGAGGCTGCAAAGAAGGCTGATATCATTATGATTCTTATCAATGATGAAAAGCAGGCAGCTATGTATAAGAACGATATCGAGCCAAATCTTGAGCCAGGTAATATGCTTATGTTCGCTCATGGTTTCAATATTCACTTTGGACAGATTGTTCCACCTGCAGATGTAGATGTAACAATGATCGCTCCAAAAGCTCCAGGACACACTGTACGTTCAGAGTATCAGGCTGGTAAGGGAACACCTTGTCTTATAGCTGTATATCAGGATGCTACAGGTCATGCACAGGATCTTGCACTTGCTTATGGTGCTGGTATCGGTGGTGCAAGAGCTGGTCTTCTTGAGACAACATTCAGAATTGAAACAGAGACAGATCTTTTCGGTGAGCAGGCTGTTCTTTGCGGTGGTGTTGTTGCTCTTATGCAGGCAGGTTTTGAGACACTTACAGAAGCTGGTTATGATCCAAGAAATGCATACTTTGAGTGTATCCATGAGATGAAGCTTATAGTTGATCTTATATATCAGAGTGGTTTTGCAGGAATGAGATATTCAATATCTAATACTGCTGAGTACGGTGATTATATTACAGGACCTAAGATTGTAACCGAAGATACTAAGAAGGCTATGAAGAAGGTTCTTGCTGATATTCAGGATGGAACATTTGCAAAAGACTTCCTTCTTGATATGTCATCAGCTAGTGGTCAGGCTCATTTCAAGGCGCTTCGTAAGAAGGCTGCTGAGCATCCATCAGAAATAGTAGGTAAAGAGATTCGTTCACTTTACAGCTGGTCAGATGAGGATAAACTTATCAATAACTAATTATTTTATAGAATGTGTGTTTAATTAAATTGTACCTTATGAAACTTAGACTTCAAATTAATTATAAATTGAAGTCCAAGTTTCAATAAAAATAAAATTAAAATAAGGGGGGTAATATACCATGGTAACTTTAAACAATGTCTTTGACAATGAGAACATGAAACTTATCGCAAGTGGTGGACAGTACTTCATTTATGAGCATCAGGAAGATCTTTCTGTTTCACCTTATTCAGCTGCTTCTGATTACTTCATGAAAGAAATGAATGTAAGAAAGCGTCAGGTTCTTATTCAGCTGAATAATTCGTCTTGTAAGATGCAGGCCGGAGCTATGCAGTGGGTTTCTGGAAATATTCAGGCTTCATCAGGTATCAAGAGCGCTGGTGGTTTCTTTAAGAATGCTATTAAAGGCGCTGTTACTGGAGAATCAGCTGTTAAACCTGAATATTCAGGATCAGGTTTTGTAATGCTTGAGCCTACATATAAGTATCTTCTTATTGAAGATGTAGGATCATGGGGATCTGGTATGGTTCTTGATGATGGACTTTTCCTTTGTTGCGATACATCTCTTCAGGAGCAGATCAATAAGAGATCTAATGTTTCTTCTGCACTTCTTGGTGGAGAAGGTCTGTTCAACCTTTGCCTTTCAGGTCAGGGTTATGCAGTTCTTGAGAGCCCAGTTCCTAGAGAAGAGCTTTTCGAGTTTGTTCTTGATAATGACTGCGTAAAGATTGATGGAAATATGGCTATTGCATGGTCCAGTTCACTTCAGTTTACAGTTGAGACACTTACAGGAAATGCTTTCGGATCAGCTGCTTCAGGCGAAGGATTCGTTAACGTTTACAGAGGATCAGGAAAGATTCTTATGGCTCCTACAATGGCTGGTACAACTATGTCACCTGCTAATGGACCAGAGAGCACAACTGCATCATCTTCAGTAAGTATTGCAGATAGTCTTTTCAATCTCTAAAATAAATAGTTAATCATTATGATTTAATAGTTTTAAGGAGTCGGTTAAATGTCCGGCTCCTTATTTATTTTTTTTATATATTATGGTAGAATAGTTAACGATTTAAAAAAAATTATATTATTCCTGTTGAAAATTATATTAGTTTAGGTGCTACATCATGAATCATTTTGAAGCGCAATCATATATCATGCCATTTATTGATGGAAAAATCCCTGAAAATAAAAAGGGTGATTTTGTTATGCATATGAAGAATTGCAAAAAATGTCATGATGAACTGGAGATTTATTATACCTTACTTGTTGGAATGAAGGAGCTGGATAATAAAAAAAGCTTGTCTGTTGATTTCAGCAAAGATCTTGAAAATAAACTTAAACAGATGGAACATAAGGTCCGTAATAGAAGAAGCGTTAAGGTTTCTCTTTTTTCAATAATAATGGCCTTTGTCATTTTATTTGTCGGTCTTCTTTATGCTGGTTGTCTGAGTGAGGTTTATGATTTTGAACAGCGCACTAAGCTTATTAATCAGGGAGATTATTATTTTTCTGACAAGCTGGATGGACTTATCATCGGTGATAAACTTGACAGGATTGAAAACAGTAAATCTTATAAGACCAAAAAAGAAATTACGAATTTTGACCGTATTCGAGGTTATAGAAGTATTGAAGAAGACTATGATGTTATGGAAAAAGTTGGGGAGGATATGCTGAATGTCGAAGCTACTACTGATTGATGGAAATAGTATAATGAATAGAGGGTATTTTGCATTACCCAAAACTCTTACAGCCGGGTCAGGCATTCATACGAATGCTATACTCGGATTTCTTAATGTTTTTTTTAAGGTTTATGATGAAGAAAAACCTACGCATATTGCAGTTGCTTTTGATGTTCATGAGCCAACCTTCAGGCATAAAATGTATTCGGAATATAAGGGTACAAGACATGGTATGGATGATGAACTAAGAGAACAGTTTCCTGTTATTAAGGATGTACTTCATACCATGGGAATTAAAACTGTAGAAAAGGGAGGCTATGAAGCTGATGATATCATTGGAACATTTTCAAGACAGGGTATTAAGAATGGATATGAGGTAACTGTTCTTTCCGGTGACCGTGATCTGCTTCAGCTGGCAACCGATAAAGTACTTGTAAGAATCCCTAAAACCAAAGCTGGTAAAACCACTGTTGAAAACTATTACGCTGAAGATGTTGTAAAGGAGTATGGTGTTACTCCTCTTGAATTTATTGAGATGAAAGGTCTTATGGGAGATACGTCAGATAATATTCCTGGTGTTTCCGGTATTGGCCCCAAAACAGCTTCAGCAATCATTCAGAAGTATCATTCTATTGAAGCTGCACTTGCTGATATAGATAATATCAAACCAGACAAAGCAAGAAAGAATCTTGATGCTGAACGTGAAATGGCTATTTTTTCAAGAGACCTTGCAACTATAAAGCTAGACTGTGAACTTGAAACATCTGTTAAAGATACTTTCGTTGATGCGGAAGAATTATTAAATCATAAGGTTTATGATATTTTTAAGGATTTAAAGCTTAACAGCCTTCTTAAAAAATTCAAGTTTAGTTCTGGAGATTCCGAAGCATCGGAGAATAATTCATCAGAGGATACATTAAAAACAAAAGATAATCTAGTATATGATGAGAAAATATTTGAAGATATAGAAGAAATGTTCTATCAGGAGTTATCTGAAGTGATTCAGAAATCTTCTTCAGAAATTATAGGCCTTTATCCTGCAGTTATAAATGATTCTATAGCTGGTGGTGCAGTTTGTGTAGATGGAAAGCTTTATATCGTTAGAGATGAGAATGTTAAGGATATTATTCGAGATAATCCAACTAAGAGCTTTTCTATGATTAGTATAAAGCCTTACATTTCTCAATTGAATATAACTGAATCTGATGATGTATATGACATTAGTGTTGCTACATATCTAACTAATCCTCTTCTTGGAAATTATAGTTATGATGTGATTGCAGATAGCATTTTAGGAATTACAATTAGTGATGAAAAAACTCTTATTGGAAAAAAGGAAATAACGATTTTTTCTTTCGATGATCCTGACTATAGAAAATTTCTTTCAGTTAATGCTTTTATAGCTTGGTCTGCGAAACCAAAACTTGTCAGCAAACTTGCGCAGCTCGGTGAGGACTCACTATATAATGATATCGAATATCCTTCTATATTCATATTAAGTGAAATGGAAAAGACAGGAGTCAGAGTAAGTGCTGAGATTCTTACTGAATATGGAAATGAGTTATCAGAACGTATAGAAACTCTTGAAAAAGAAATATATAGATTATCTGGTGAGGAATTCAATATCAATTCTCCTAAACAGTTGGGAGTAATACTTTTTGAAAAGCTGCAATTAAAGAGTGGTAAAAAAACTAAGACTGGATATTCTACAAATAGTGAAGTTCTTAACAAATTAAAAGATGAACATGAGATAATACCACTTATATTGGAATATAGAACACTTACAAAGCTTCGTTCAACTTATGTAGAGGGACTTCTTTCAACTATTAAATCTGATGGAAGAATCCATAGTACATTTAATCAAACGGTTACAGCAACAGGCAGAATCAGCTCTACAGAGCCTAATCTTCAGAATATTCCTGCGAGAACAGCGACTGGAAGAGAGATAAGAAAAGCATTTATTCCAGCAGATGGTTATACATTTATTGATGCTGATTATTCTCAGATAGAGCTCCGTGTAATGGCGAGCATATCTGATGATGAAACTCTGATTAATGCCTTTAATCAGGCAAAAGATATTCATGCGATAACCGCTTCACAAGTATTTGGTGTTGATCAGACAGCTGTTACACCAGATCTTAGAAGAAAAGCAAAAGCGGTTAATTTTGGAATAATATATGGTATTAGTTCTTTTGGACTTGGAGAAGATCTGGGTATTAGTCGTTCAGAAGCAAAGGAATATATTGAAAAATATTTCATGACATATGGAAAAGTTAAGGAATATCTGGATAATAAGGTTGAAGAAGCTAAGACAGCTGGTTATGTTCGTACAATGATGAACAGAATCAGACCGATTCCTGAATTATCCAGCTCTAATTTTATGCAAAGGTCCTTCGGAGAAAGAGTAGCTATGAATTCTCCAATTCAGGGTACTGCTGCAGATATTATTAAGCTTGCAATGATCAAGGTTAATAGGGAGCTGAAAGAAAAAAATCTTAAATCAAGGCTTATCCTTCAGATTCATGATGAACTTCTTATAGAAACAGCAAGTGGAGAAGAAGAGGTGGTTAAAGAACTGCTCATAAGAAATATGGAAAATGCGGTTCAAATGTCAGTTCCTCTGTATGTAGATGTACATGAAGGAAAATCTCTGTTTGATACAAAGTAATTTGAATTTATAGGCTACTATGATGCTTTTTTACAATATAATCAGGAAAGAAATATGAAAATAATAGGCATTACCGGAGGGATTGGTTCAGGCAAATCTCTCGTACTCAATAGATTAAAAGAAAAATATAATGCGCATATAGTTGAAGCTGATAAGGTGGCACATTTTCTCCAAATGAAAGGACAGCTTGTTTACAATAGTATCGTTAAAAACTTTTCAAGTTCTGTTCTTAATGATGATGGGGATATAGACCGTCAAAAACTTGGAAAGATAGTAACAGATAATAAAGAAAAACTAGAACAGCTTAATAAGATAGTTCATCCAGCAGTTAAAGAATACATTTTAAAGGATATAGAAGAAGCGAAAAAAAATGGAATAGATCTTTATGTTATTGAAGCAGCTCTTCTGATTCAGGATGGTTACAAAGAAATCTGCGATGAGCTGTGGTGCATTACTGCTGATATAAAAATCAGAGTAAAAAGACTTATTGAAAACAGAGGCTATAGCGAAGAAAAAGCTAAGGCATTTATTATGAATCAGCCGGATGAGGAATTCTATATAAAAAACTCGGACAGAGTGATTTATAATGATTCTGATGAGGGGACTTTATTCTTGATGATTGATAAGTGGTATGATACAATTAAATGATAAGCTTGTACGTCATAAGTTTATTGGTAATATTAGCTGATCAGGATATGATATATCATAATCGTGGGAGATTTTTTTATGCCCGTAGATTTTAAGGTGAATTGTCTCAAAAAACTGAAAAAAATGAACAGACTAGTATATATTCTGATGATTCTGGTTTCTGTTATGAGTGCGGGTGCAGGACTTACCAGAAGCATTTTTATAATAGGATATTATATTCTGATAGCAAATGCATTTCTATTAAGTGATGAATATCTCATTTATAAAAAAACAGAATTGATAAAAGATCAAGAGAGCTTTCCGTCGTTTCTTATGTCCATCAGAACGTATATATATGTATTTCTTCTGGCATTTGCTGCGATTTTTGAACAGCTGCCACCGATAATTTTTTTGTCAGTTTTTGTTATTATGTTATTTATGATTCTTCAGGAGCTTTTTCTGCGGGATATATTTGATTCTTTCACAAATGAAATTCGTATTGGCATAGTCATGGGCCTTTCATGCTTTGTATTTCTGGTGCTTCAATTTAGACATGATGTTACTGGCGTTTGGTTTATAGTTTTTTTTGCAGCCGGATTTCTGATTTCGGCTATTATTATTTTTCTATATAGATTATTGGCAGATGCTATTAAATATCTAGATGATCGATATACCAAAGTTTATTTTGAAAACTCAGATATAATAGAAGAGAATAATAAACTGATTGAATTTCGTGAAAAGGTTGAAAAGGTTAATAACGAAATTAATTTACAGAAAATTAATCTTACTAAAGCAAATGATAGTCTTGAAGAAACTAATAAAGAAACACGTTCTCTGATTGAGGTTATGAAGTATTTTACATCGAGCTTTGATGTTGAAAAAAATGCCCGAATCATGATGAACAATGTTATGGACATTAAAAAGGCTGGAACAGTTGGTTTCTTTATAAATGCTGATATTTATATGAATGATCAGGCGTTTGTTGATGTGGTCTCTGAAAATTCTCTTATAGAGTCTCTGTTGCTTCGAGATATATATAATATTTATAAAATGGTTTTAAATCGTAAAAACACTGATCCAGTCGTTCTGGTTGATAATTATGATTTTAAATATCCATTTATGTCAGGAGGAAATATATGCAATGCGGTTGCGTTTCCTGCTTATGAAAATGAAGTAGTATATGGAGTTATGATCGTTATTTCCAGCAAATATGATTTCTTTGATAAAGGCTTTTCATTTTATGAATCCTCTATTATGGATTTCACCTCGGCACTCATTTCTGACAGACTCTATCTAAAAGCAGAAGAGATGGCTAAAAAAGACGGTCTTAGTAAGGTATATAACAGACAGTATTTCAATCAGTTTTATCCATCGCTAATTAACGAGGTTGAAGGACTGGGCGATGATCTTACTGTTGCTATGATGGATATTGATCATTTCAAATCTGTAAATGACACCTATGGTCATCTTGCAGGTGATGAAGTTATTAAAATGGTTGCGAGTGTTTACAAAAAATTCGCAGAGAGATATGATGCAACTGCTGTAAGATATGGTGGAGAAGAATTTCTTTTAATATTTAGAAATATAAAAATTGATGAAGCATATTCTATTCTGAAACAGGTTCAAATGGAGATAGCTTCAACGGTTGTCAGATTTGAAGATTATGAAATAAATGTAAATGTAAGTATAGGAGTTGCTTCCTACAGGGAAACCTGTGAAGATATTGATGAAGTTATAGATCGTGCCGACCAGGCAATGTATTTCAGTAAAGAGCATGGCCGTGGTATGATTGTAATTGATGGAAGAGAAGGTGAAAGCCTCACTCAAAATCAGATTGATAATCCTTCTGCAGTTCAGACAGTGGATGAACTACAGGATAAATATACTATAAAGAATAAGGAGCAGAAAAAAATGAAAATACTTGTTATTAATGCAGGTTCTTCATCTCTCAAGTATCAGCTTATTGATTCTGAGACTGAAGGTGTACTCGCAAAAGGTTTATGTGAGAGAATCGGTATCGAGGGTGGTAAGATCAAGTACGACAGCTCTCAGACTGGTGAGAAGAAAGAAAAGGATATAGATCTTCCAGATCATGGTGTAGCTCTCAAGGCTGTTATTGATATACTTATAGATCCTGAGGATGGAGCTATTAAGTCTCTTGATGAAATTGATGCAGTTGGTCATAGAGTAGTTCATGGAGGAGAGTATTTCAATTCTTCAGTTAAGGTTGATGATGATGTTATTGCTAAGATTGATGAATGCTGCGATCTTGCTCCACTTCATAATCCTGCAAACCTTCTTGGAATCAGAGCATGCCAGAAGATAATGCCTGGTGTTCCTCAGTGTGTTACATTTGATACTGCATTCCATCAGACCATGCCAGAGAAGGCATATATCTATGGTATTCCATATAGCTATTATGAGAACTATAAGATTCGTCGTTATGGCTTCCATGGAACTAGTCACAGATTTGTATCAGGAAGAGCTGCAGAGCTTCTTGGAAAACCAGTTGAAGATTCTAAGATTATCGTCTGCCATCTTGGCGGTGGTGCAAGTATAACAGCTGTTCAGGGCGGAAAATCAGTTGATACTTCAATGGGACTTACTCCACTTGAAGGTCTTATCATGGGTACAAGAAGTGGAAATATCGATCCTGCAATTATTCAGTATATTGTTAATAAAGAGAATAAATCAGTAGATGAAGTTCTGAATATTCTTAATAAACAGTCTGGACTTTTCGGACTTTCTGGAAGATCAAGTGACTGTAGAGATATTGATGCTGGAATAAAGGAAGGTGATAAAAGATCAATTATTGCATTCAATTCCTTTGTATATAGCGCAGTAAAGATTATTGGTAGTTATATCGCTGCTATGAATGGTGTTGACATGATTGCATTTACAGCAGGAATTGGCGAGAACGATGATAAGATCAGAGCTGCTATCCTTGAAAGCTTCGGATATATGGGTGTTGAAATAGATGCTGAAAAGAATAGTTCAGTTCATGGCGATGAGGCAGAAATCTCAACTCCAGATTCAAAGGTTAAGGTTTTTGTTATTCCTACAAATGAGGAACTTGCTATTGCAAGAGAGACAGCAGCGCTTCTGTAATTTATATTTCATGACCTAGTAACGATATAATTAAAAAATCTGAAAATTTTTTAATATCTTTGTTAAAAACTTGTTGACAAGTTGGGAATGTATCAGTATAATAGGTCGAGTGTGGTTTTTAACCAATTCTTATATAAGGAGGTGTTTCTGAATGTCAATATGTCCAAAGGGAAAAGTCTCTAAAGCAAGACGCGATAAGAGAAGAGCTAACTGGAAAATGGCTGCTCCTAACCTTGTAAAATGCAGTAAATGTGGAGAGCTTATGATGCCTCACAGAGTATGTAAGAACTGCGGATCATACGGTAATAAGGAGATTATCGCTGTAGATTAATTGAGAGATTAAATCAAAGTATAATAAAAAGATGTCTAAAAGATGACAAAAAGGTAATAGCTTTTTGTCATCTTTTTTCTATTGCAATAAAAGTACATTTGTTCTAAAATATGGAAGTTAAAGTCTAAATAATTCATTGAGGAGAGAATGCATTGGGCAAAATGATTAATATTGTAATTGATACAATTGGTGGAGATAATGGTGCAGCAGTTTGTGTCAAAGGGGCAGCTGCAGCACTTCAAAAAAATCCACAGGTTAAGATATATCTTACAGGACATAAAGATGAGATAGAAGGTTATTTGTCTGAATATGATTACGATAAAAATAGAATTGAAATAATTAATACTACTGAAGAAGTAACTCTCAATGAACCACCTGTTAAAGCAGTAAGAGAAAAAAAAGATTCTTCTTTAGTTGTAGGACTAAATCTTGTAAAAGAAGGAAAAGCTGATGCATTTATTTCTGCTGGCAGCACTGGCGCAATTCTTGCCGGTGGTCAGTTTGTGGTAGGAAGAGCAAAAGGAGTTAAAAGAACTCCTCTGGCACATCTACTGCCAACTGCTGAAGAACCATCACTTCTTCTTGATTGCGGCGCTAATGTAGACGTTAAACCTGAGGTACTTGTTCAGTTTGCCAAGATGGGTTCTATATATATGGAAAGTGTATGTGGAGTCAAAAACCCAAGAGTGGCTATTGCCAATGTAGGTCTTGAAGAAGAGAAAGGTAATTCACTTGTTAAGGCTGCTTATTCTATTTTAAAAAAAGAATCAGACATTAATTTTGTCGGTTCTATAGAAGCAAGAGCCATTCCATACGGAAAGGCGGATGTTATAGTTGCGGATGGTTTTGTGGGAAATGTTATCATCAAGCTCTATGAAGGTCTTTCCAAAATGATACTTAAAGAGCTAAAAGGAGCATTTCTCTCATCCTTTAAGAGTAAAGTTGGGGCTATTCTTGTTAAGAAGAGCATGAAGAAAACACTTCAGAAGTTTGATGCTTCCGATAAGGGAGGTGCGCCTCTTCTTGGACTTAAAGGTTTAGTGGTTAAGATTCATGGAAATTCTAAAGAAAATGAAGTTATTTCCGCTGTAGCACAATGTGTATCATTTGTTGAAAATGATGTTAATGGTAAAATAATCAAAGGATTCGAAGAGGTCAATGAGTAAAGATTATACGGAACTTGAAAAAATATTAGGATATCATTTTAAGGATATCAATCATTTAGATATAGCATTTACACATAAGTCTTATTCCAATGAGAGTCATACTGGTGCTGTATCTTACGAGAGATATGAGTTTTTGGGAGATGCAATTCTGGAATTTGTTACCAGCAAACATCTTTTTCGCAAATATCCTGATAAAACAGAGGGTGAACTTACTAAACTTCGTGCAAGTCTTGTCTGCGAATATACTTTATCGAAGATAACCAAAGAACTTGGTTTCGGTGACTATTTATATTTAAGTCATGGTGAAGAGCTTACAGGTGGTAAGGAAAGACCTTCTATTTTATGCGATCTTTTTGAGTCAGTTCTTGGTGCGATATATCTTGATGGTGGTATGAGGGAAGCTGAGAAATATGTCAAAAAATTCCTTCTCACTGATATAGAAAATAAAACAACCTTCTATGATGCTAAGTCTATTCTTCAGGAATACGCACAGGGACTTGGTCTTAAGCTTGATTATAAGTTAATTTCAATAGATGGTCCTGAGCATAACAGAATATATAATGTAATTGCCAGACTTAATGGCGAACAGGTTGCAACAGGCTCTGGTCCAACAAAGAAGATGGCTGAACAGGTGGCTGCTCACGAAACTATAATCAAACTAAACTTTGATGATAAGGATTTAATTTAAATGTATCTTAAGAGTATAGAAGTAAATGGTTTTAAATCATTTGCCAATAAAATAGATTTCAGGTTTGAAAAAGGTATAACCGGAATTGTTGGTCCTAATGGTTCAGGCAAAAGTAATGTTGCTGATGCAGTCAGATGGGTTCTTGGTGAACAAAGTGCTTCAAAGCTGAGAGGCTCAAAGATGGAGGATGTTATATTTTCAGGAACTGAGCTTAGAAAGCCACAGGCAGCTGCCTATGTAGCAATTACACTTGACAATTCTGATCATAGCTTACCTATAGATTATAATGAAGTAACTGTTGCAAGAAGAGTATATCGTTCTGGTGAAAGTGAATACCTTATTAATGGAAATGTAACTCGTCTTAAGGATGTTACATCTCTTTTCTTTGATACCGGTATAGGAAAAGAAGGATATTCAATCATTGGACAGGGTCAGATTGAAAGAATTCTTTCTGATAAGCCTGATGACAGACGTGCACTTTTCGATGAAGCAGCAGGTATTGTTAAATATAAAAAGAATAAACTTATTACTGAAAAACAGCTGGATGCTGAACATGCAAATCTCAACAGAGTAAATGATATTATTTCCGGACTTGAAGACAGAGTTGAGCCTCTTAGAAAACAGTCGGAAAAAGCTAAGATATATCTGGAGCTCAAAGATAGACAGAAAACTCTCGATATTAATTCATTTCTCCTTCAGATAGATAAAATAAGAGATGAACTGGATGCAAAACAAAACTCACTTGATATAACTGAAGCAGAGATTGACAGATTAAAGGAAGAGTTTGAATATACAAAAACAGAATATGACAGACTTGAAGAATCACTTGAAGCTTTAAATGTAAAGATTGAAAATACAAAGTCTGTAATTAATGAAAAAAAGCTCGAAAATGAGCACGCAGATGGTGAAATCCGAGTTATCAAAGAAAAAATATCATCTGAAGGCGTAATTAATGCTGAAATTAATGCTCAGATAGAGCGATTAAGGTATAGAGTAAATGAAGTTGATCAGAAACTTCAAGCAGTTCAATCAGAAAAAAATAATGTAAAAAAGACTCTTAGTGATAAGGAGGCGGAAGCTTCCCAAATAGATAAATCAAGAATTGAAGCAGAGACTAAAGAAACGGAAGTTGCTGCAAAGATTGATACAGCAAAGGGAGATATCATTGAATTCATTAATGAAGGCGGAAATCTCAAGGAGAAGATTGCCAGGTATGATACCATGCTGGAGAATATTAATCTTCGCAAAACTGAGCTTAAGTCAAAATATCTGTCAAGTAAGAGTGAACAGGCCATAGCTGAATCTGATAGAAAAACTCTTCAGGATGAGATGGACAGCATAAACGCTTCTCTTGAAAAAAACAATTCCAAGCTTGTTAAATGTGATGCTGATCTCAGAGCAATATCTGAAAGAGAAAGTTCTGTTAAAGCAAATATCCAAAAATACAATCAGACTGTTATAAGTCTTAAATCCCGTGTCGAAATACTTCGTAACATGACTGAAAGATATGAAGGTTATGGTCAGAGTATTAAAAAAGTAATGGAAAAAAAAGCAACAGATAAAAAAATCATTGGAGTTGTTGCTGATATTATTACTGTTGATAAGGATTATGAGATTGCGATTGAAACAGCTCTTGGAGCCAGTATTCAGAATATAGTTACTGAGGATGAAACTACCGCTAAAAATATGATAGCTTATCTCAGAACTAACAAACTGGGAAGAGCTACATTTCTCCCGATAACAAGTATCGTTAAGCGTGGAAATGTTAATCCGGATGTACTTGATGAACAGGGCGTTATTGGAATTGCTTCAAAGCTTGTAAGTGCAGATAAAAAATTCGAAAACATTATAGAAAGTCTTCTTGGAAGAAGTATCGTTGTAGATAACATTGATAATGCGATAAAGCTTGCAAGAAAATATAATCAGACACTTAGACTTGTAACCCCTGAAGGTGACCTCATTAATCCAGGTGGTGCAATGACAGGTGGTGCATTTAAGAATTCCAGTAATCTTCTTGGTCGTAAAAGAGAGCTTGAGGATATTCAGAAACAGATTGGAGAGACAAATAATCTTCTACGTAAGGCAAAGGAAGAAGAAACATCTCTTAAGATGAAAAAAGATTCTCTTCGAAGTGAAAAGGATAACCTGAATAATCTTATTCAGAAGCTTTCAATTGACCATAACTCTGTTACGATTGGTCTGAAAAATGTTGAAGAGCGTATTTCAAATATAAATAACAGCTTTGCGAATATTAAAACTGAGGATACTCAGCTCAATGTTCAGATTGAACAGATAGATGAAAATAAAAAGAATCTTTTCGATACAGAGAAACAGCATGAAAGCTCTATCACTGAACGAGAAACAATGATAGCCAGATGGGAAACAGAGCTCGCTGAAAAAAGAGACATAAAGCATAAAATTGAAGAGAAGCTTTCTTCTATTAATCTTGAACTTGCGGGAATAAAGCAGAATCTGAGCCATTTTGATTCAGATATAAATCGTCTTAAAGCAGAAAAAGAAGAATATAATATAGAGATAAAAACTGCTGAAGGAAGACTTGAAGGAAATGCAAATTCTGTTCAAAATCTTGAAGCAGAGCTTGAAAAACTTCATACTTCAAAGCAGCAGAATGACTCAATTATCAATGATGAACTTATGAGTCTTGAGAATCTTGTTAAAGAAAAAGATAATATTAATAAGAATCATAAAGACTTTTTTGAAAAACGTGAGAAGCTGTCAGACAGTATTCATGGACTTGAAAAATCTTCGTACACATTGAAGCTTGCACTTGAAAAACTTGAAGAAGAACGAGATAGTGCGTCGAACTATATGTGGGAAGAATATGAGCTTACTTATAGTTCTGCAGAGCTTCTTAAAAATCCAGAGTTATCAGATCCTGTTGCTTTAAAGAAAGAGATTAACTCCATAAAGCAGAAGATTAAATCTTTAGGAGATGTAAACGTTAATGCTATTGAAGAATTTAAAGAGGTATCTGAAAGATATACCTTCTTAAGTACTCAGCGTGATGATATTATAGATGCTGAAAATAACCTTAAGGGGATAATCGCAGATCTAGATAGAGCAATGAAAGAAACCTTTGCTGAAAAATTCCGTGACATTCAGAATATGTTCAGTAAAGTTTTTAAAGAACTTTTTGGTGGCGGAAAAGCAAGTCTGACACTTGTTGATGAAGACGACCTGCTTGAAACAGGTATTATAATCAATGCTCAGCCACCAGGAAAGAAACTTCAGAATATGATGCAGCTCTCCGGTGGTGAAAAGAGTCTTACAGCAATAAGCCTTCTTTTTGCTATTCAGAGTCTTAAGCCATCACCATTCTGTATTCTTGATGAGATAGAAGCAGCCCTTGATGATTCCAATGTAGGAAGATTTGCACATTATCTGGATAAACTTACAAAGCATACCCAGTTTGTTGTAATCACTCACAGAAAGGGTACAATGGAGGCTGCTAACAGACTCTACGGAATTACAATGCAGGAAAAGGGTGTATCAACACTTGTTTCCGTTAATTTGATAGAAGATAAACTAGATGAATGATTATTATTCACAGAAGATAAGAATACTTCTGAATGTTAACAAAGAGTGAGGTGTATAATGGGATTTTTTCAACGATTAAAAGAAGGTCTTAAGAAGACCAGCAACAACATAGCTAGCGTATTTTCAAAACCTATTCAGATAGATGATGACTTCTATGATGAACTTGAAGAAACTCTCATATCCTCAGACATGGGCTTTGAAACAACTGAAAGAGTAATCGATGATCTTCGTGAAAAGGTTGAAGAGCTTGGGCTTAAAGATGCTACACAATGTAAGGAATTCGTAATGGAAAGTCTGAAGAATCAGATGCATGTTCCAGATAATGCATATTGCTTCGAAGATGCCAAAACCGTCATGCTTATTATTGGTGTTAACGGAGTTGGCAAGACTACATCTATTGGAAAGCTTGCTGCTCAGTATAAGAATCAGGGAAGATCTGTTCTCGTTGCAGCAGCTGATACCTTCAGAGCTGGAGCTATCGAGCAGCTCCGTACCTGGACCGAGAGAGCCGGTGTAGATATTATTGCTCAGGCTGAAGGTGCTGACCCTTCGGCTGTTGTCTATGACGCAGTTAAAGCTGCAAAAGCGCGTAAAACAAATATTACTCTTATAGATACTGCTGGACGTCTTCACAATAAGAAGAATCTTATGGATGAGCTGGCAAAAATGAGAAGGGTTATAGAAAGAGAATATCCTGAATGCTATGTTGAAACACTTATAGTTTTGGATGGTTCAACAGGACAGAATGCTCTTGAACAGGCTAGACAATTTTCAACTGTTACAGAAATTAACGGTATTATTCTTACAAAACTTGATGGAACAGCTAAGGGTGGAATTGCTGTAGCAATTCAGTCAGAACTTAAGGTTCCTGTAAAATATATCGGCGTAGGCGAGAAGATTGATGACCTTCAGAAATTTGATCCGGAAGAATATATCAATGCACTTTTTGCTGACTTCGAAATGAAGTCAGATGCAGATATTCTTTCTGAGGTATAATAACATATTATTTATTCTTATTATAGAACCTATGAATTTAACGCTTACAGAATATGGAGAGAAAAAATGGATAAATTATCAAGAAAAAAATGCGAAGAAGCATATGAAATAGTTTCTAAGGTTGCACGTAATACTGGTCTTATAGAAAGTGAATATTTCAGTAACCTGACTGGAAATAAGGTTTTTCTTAAGCCGGAGAATATGCAGCTTACTGGTGCTTATAAAATCCGTGGTGCATATTACAAGATAAGTCAGCTCTCTGACGAAGCTCGAGAGAAAGGACTTATTACTGCATCAGCAGGTAATCATGCACAGGGAGTTGCTTATGCCGCAAAAGCATATGGCGTAAAAGCGACCATTGTAATGCCGACAACAACCCCACTTATTAAGGTTAATAGAACCAAAAGCTATGGAGCTGAGGTTATTCTGTATGGGGATGTATATGATGAATCTTGTCAATACGCACTTAAGTTAGCAGAAGAAAAGGGAATAACCTTTATTCATCCATTTGATGATCTGGAGGTTGCTACCGGTCAGAGTACTGTTGCTATGGAAATCCTTAAGGAACAGCCATTTATTGATACAATTCTTGTTCCTATTGGTGGAGGCGGACTTGCAACAGGAGTTTCAGCCCTTGCTAAAATGTTAAATCCATCCATCAAAGTAATTGGTGTAGAACCTTCAGGTGCAGCCTGTATGAAGACATCTCTTAAAAACGGAGAGGTTACAACCCTGGATGGAGTTAATACTATAGCTGATGGTACAGCTGTTAAAACTCCGGGTTCAAATATCTTTCCATACATTCAGAAATATCTTGATGATATTATCTTAATTGATGATAGTGAACTCATAGTTGCATTTCTTGATATGATAGAAAATCATAAGATGATAGCTGAAAACTCTGGTCTTCTTGCAGTTGCTGCACTTAAGCATCTTAAGCCAGAGAATAAAAAGGTTGCAGCAATAATATCCGGTGGAAACATGGATATAATTACTCTTTCATCCGTGGTTCAACACGGTCTTATAGCAAGAAGCAGAATATTTACTGTATCAGTTCTTCTTCCAGATAAGCCGGGTGAACTGGAAAAGGTTTCACATATAATCGCAGAACAGCAGGGTAACATTATTAAGCTTGATCATAATCAGTTTGTATCTCTTAATAGAAATGCTGCCGTTGAGTTAATAATAACTCTTGAAGCATTTGGACCTGAACATAAAGAAAAAATTGTAAATGTTCTGAAAGACCTTGGATACAGACCTTTAGATAAGAGTCCTAAAGCAGTATTATGAGGGTAATGAGTATTGCCAGTGGCAGTTCGGGAAATTCTTATTATATTGGCAATTCTGATACTTCAATTCTTTTAGATGCCGGTATAAGCATGAAAAGAATTGAAGAAGGTCTGAAAAAAGCCGATGTTAAGCTGTCAGAAGTGAATGCACTTCTTATAACCCATGAACATATTGATCATATAAAAAGTCTTGGTGTTATTTCAAGAAAATATCATCTTCCCGTCTATGCTACTTATGGCACTATTGATGGAATAATGACAACAAGCTCACTCGGAACCTTTGATTATAATCTTTTGAAACCTATTAAAAATGATTCAGATTTCTATATAGGCGATATAAGAGTAAATACACATAGCATATCCCATGATGCAAATGATCCGGTTTCTTATACATTTGAAAATAGTGGTAAAAAAGCGGCCTTTGCTACAGACTTAGGGATCTATGATGATTTTCTTGTGGATTTTCTGAGTGAAAGTGAATATATGCTGATAGAAGCTAATCACGATGTGAGAATGCTTGAAGTTGGGCCATATCCATATCCTCTAAAGCAGAGAATAAAAGGAGATAGAGGCCATCTATCTAATGAGGCAGGAGGATCACTCATAAAAAGACTGCTTCATGAAAAAGTAAAATGTATCTCACTGGGACATTTATCTGATAAAAATAATTATCCTGCACTTGCATTTGAAACCGTTAAACAGATTATTCAGGATAATGCATTTACCAGCGATGTCAGGGATTTTAACCTTGGGGTTGCCCCACGAAGTGAGTGCTCTGATATTGTAGAATTATAGTAACTATAGTTACTAACTAGTAATAAACTAAAAGAAGGGACATATAAAATGGACAAGACAATAATTACCGTAGTTGGTAAAGACGCAGTTGGTATCATAGCAAAGGTTTGTAATTATCTGGCTAGCAATAATATAAATATTAATGATATTACTCAGACTACAATGCAGGGATATTTTAATATGATGATGCTTGTGGATACTTCCAAGTCAATGAAGAATCATAGAGAGCTCTGTGATGAGCTGGCTTCACTTGGAGATGAAATCGGAGTACAGATCAAAGCTCAGAAGGAAGAAATCTTTGAGATGATGCACCGTATCTAATTATTCTTATCACATCATTAAATATATAAAAGGAAGAAGACATGATTACATTAGATGAAGTATTAGAAACTAATGAAATGGTTCAACGTATGAATTTTGACGTCAGAACTATTACTATGGGGATCAGTCTGCTTGATTGTATCGGAAGCACAATTGAGGAGACTAATGATAAAATATATAAAAAAATCACTACAAAGGCTAAGAATCTTGTTAAGACAGGTGAAGAAATCACATCCATGTATGGAATTCCTATAGTTAACAAGAGAATATCTGTTACTCCCGTTGCTTTAGTGGGGGGTTCTGTTTGTAAGACTGTGGAGGATTTTGTAAGCATTGCAAAAACTCTGGACAGAGCTGCAAAAGAGGTTGGAGTTAATTTCCTGGGTGGTTATTCTGCACTTGTTTCAAAAGGAATGACTGAAGCTGACAAGCTTCTTATAGAATCCATTCCTCAGGCTCTTTCACAGACTGACCTGGTATGTTCATCTGTAAACTGTGGTTCTACTAAAACTGGAATCGATATGGATGCGGTTAGATTGATTGGAGAAAAAATCAAGGAAACTGCAGAGCTTACTAAGGAAAGAGACAGTTTCGGAACAGCAAAATTCGTAGTATTCTGTAATGCACCGGATGATAATCCTTTCATGGCAGGCGCATTTCACGGTGTTACCGAAGGTGATTGTGTTATAAATGTTGGTGTTTCTGGACCTGGAGTTGTTAAAACTGCTCTTGAACAGGTTAGAGGAGAAAGCTTCGAGGTTCTTTGTGAGACAATCAAGAAGACAGCCTTCAAGATAACCAGAGTTGGCCAGTTAGTTGCAAGAGAAGCATCTGAGAAACTAGGCGTTCCTTTCGGAATTGTGGATCTTTCACTTGCTCCAACTCCTGCTATAGGAGATTCTGTAGCTGATATACTCTGTGAGATTGGTCTTGAATATGCCGGAGCTCCTGGTACAACAGCTGCACTTGCGCTTTTGAATGATCAGGTTAAAAAGGGCGGTATCATGGCATCTTCATATGTAGGTGGACTATCAGGTGCATTTATTCCTGTTTCTGAGGATCAGGGTATGATAAAAGCTGTAGAAGCTGGTGCACTTACTATTGAAAAGCTTGAAGCTATGACATGTGTATGCTCTGTAGGACTTGATATGATTGCTATTCCTGGTGATACACCAGCAACTACAATATCAGGTATTATTGCTGATGAAATGGCAATCGGAATGATTAATCAGAAGACAACTGCTGTTCGTATCATGCCAATAGCTGGTAAGGATGTAGGTGACAGAGCAGTATTTGGAGGACTTCTTGGTGAAGCTCCAGTTATGCCGGTGAGCAAGTTCGGCTGCGCTGATTTCGTAAATCGAGTTGGAAGAATACCAGCTCCAGTTCATTCGTTTAAGAATTAATATATCTAAGAGGTGATAATATGGAAGGTCGTTTTCTTATAACTGAATATAAAAATAAGAAAATGGCCTTTCTTTTTGAAGAAGAAAGATTAGTTAAGGTACATTTTTTAGATAAGTCCAGTATAGTCGGAAATATATATACTGCAAAAGTTGTCAATAAGATTAAATCAATCGATGCAGTATTTTTAAATATTGGAACGAGTGATTATTTATATTATCCGCTTGCAGATAATGAAAATAATCATATTTTTTTGCGCCATGGTAATTCTGATAAAGTGAATATAGGAGACGAGATACTCGTTCAGGTTTCTAAAGATTATATCAAGTCAAAAAAAGCAGAAGCTACTGCAAATATTAATCTAAAGGGTATCTACTCGGTGGTTAATAGAACGGGTAATATTGGGATTTCCTCGAAAATTTCCGACTCTGAAAAACGAGAAAGTTTAAAAAAATCCTTTAAGTCACTTATAGAAGAGTATAAGGATATAAATGCAGGTGTAATTGTCAGAACAGCTGCTGAGAAGGAAGATATTGAAAATGTCTTAAAGGAAGCAAAAGAACTTTTTGAAAAAATGAGGCATATTATCAATAAATCCGTTCATCTGATGGAAAAAACTCTTGTATATTCAGCTGGAAATTCAGTGACTGAAATAATTAGTGATCTACTTGCCAAGGGTAGATTCAGTAAACTTGATATAGTTACCGATGATAAATCGATTTATGAGAATCTGAAGACAGCCTTTTCAGAGTATGATAGATTAAAAAAATATCAGGACACAGTTTTTCTGAAGCTGTTTGAAGATGATATGACAACTCTCAGTCTTGTATATAGTCTGGATAGAGCGATAGAGAAAGGCTTTGCCAGAACGATTCACTTAAAATCCGGTGGATCAATTGTAGTAGATGTTACAGAGGCCATGACTGTTATTGATGTAAATACATCTAAGGCTGTAAATGGTAAAAATGTTCAAAGCATATTTCTTAAAATAAATAAAGAAGCTGCCCAGATGATAGCGAGAGTCATCAGACTGAGAAATATTTCCGGAATTATTATCGTTGATTTTATAAATATGAAGGATCCTAAGGCTACTTCTGAACTGATTGAATACCTGAAATCAGAAATAGCAAGAGATGAAATAAAAGTAAACTTTATTGATGTTACAGGTCTCGGCTTGGTGGAGCTTACAAGAAAGAAGGTTGAAAAACCTATAACTGCTGCAGACCTATAATATAACCCTGAAAAAAGATGTTAGTTTGATGTGTTATCGATATATATTTTAATGTATTGATTTGAAAAATATCAGGTGTAAGAATGTTATGGTAGATGAAATTGTAACGAGAGGTATAATCCTTGAAGCTACACAATTAAAAGAATATGATAAACGCCTTGTGATTCTTACTCCTGAGCTTGGCAGAATTACTGTATTTGCAAACGGAGCCAGAAAAAAGAATTCTCCATTTACCGCTGCGTCTCAGCAGTTTGTTATGGGGAGCTTTACACTTTTCCCAGGACGAAATACTTATACATTAAAAAATGTAGAAATATCAGAGATGTTCATGAATCTTTCTAAGGATATAGAAAAAATGGCATATGCTTCATACGCATGTGAAATGATTTCATATTTTACAAGAGAAGGAATTCCTGCCGTTGATGAATTGAATCTACTTTATGTGACGATAAAAGCTATTCTTGCTGAGAGACAGTCACTGACTCTTATTAAAAGTATTTTTGAATTTAAGCTTCTTGACATTGAAGGACTTGGACTCGAAATGACCTGCTGCATCAAGAACGGAGCTACTGATGGTCTGCATCATATCAGTCCACGTGAAGGCGGTCTGATAACAGATTCTGAAACTGTAAATGTAAAAGATGCAATCTATGTATCAGATGATGCGATCTATGCAATCAGATATATACTAAGCAGAGATATTGGTGCGGTGTATTCTTTTGACGTTTCAATAAATACATGTAACGAACTTGAAAAGGTTCTGAAAAGATACCTTCCAATTCATATTGACAGACATTTCAAATCACTTGATATATTAAAACCATTATGTTAGAATGGCGCTTGTTACTATTTTGTACCTTCATAACATGGATTTACTGATGTTTTTGAAGTATGTAATAAGTAGTAACTCATATTTACAAAAAGAAGGAAAAATAATGAGAAAACAATTAAAAAAAATCAGTACGATTTTGGTTTTGTTTACTACTTTTAGCCTTGTTTCATGTGGCAAGAAGACAGAAGAGACGGTTGTTGATACAACCCCTGTTGTTCAGGCATCAATGATAGGAGATGTAACTGAAAACACTATCAAGTTCAGCCCTAATGGAGTAGTTACCGAAATTGCCTGTGAGAATTATAGTGGCTCAGGAATTGATACAAGCTCACTGGAAAGCTATATTCAGAAACAAATTGATGATTTTAATACTGAAGAAGGAACTAATAAGATTACATTTCTTGAATATAAAAATGATAATAATCTGGTTCGTACTGCTATTCAATATACCGACCTTGATGCATATAATAGTTTTAACGGTCTCGACCTTCAGATAGTTGATTATAATGCAAAAGCTGCAAATGATATAGCTATAGAAGAAGCAGCAAAGGCAGCTGCTGAAAAAGCTGCTGAAGCTACTAAAACAGATGCTAATCAGCTTACAAAAGAAGATATAGAAAATATCTCTGAGGAAGAACTTGCTGCTGCAGGATATGACCTGTCAGACCTGGAGGAACTTGAGAAAGAATTACTTGGAGATGATATAGAAGATACTGCAACAGAAACTGCAACAGAAACTGCAACTGTAACTGATGCAGTAGCAACAATGACAAATGCTCTTAGTAATGAAGTTGTTGAAGCAGATACTATTAGTCCTACTGATCTTAAAATGATCGTAACTGATTTAGACTACAGATTCGTTTTCAACAGTGGTAAACTGCTCTATACAAACCGTCACGCTGATGCTATTGACCAGAATACAGCTAAAGCAGCTGGAGATGGAAAGGCAGTTATAGTTTTCAATTTTGATTATTAGAGTTAATTACAGATTTTTTATGTATTTAAATTTTTTTAAGAAATAGAGGAGGAAAAACAAATGGACAGATCAGAAAAAACAATGGAGAAAATAATATCTCTTGCAAAATCAAGAGGTTTTGTATATCCGGGTTCTGAGATATATGGTGGTCTTGCAAATACATGGGACTATGGTAATCTTGGTGTTGAACTTAAGAATAATGTAAAGAAGGCATGGTGGAAAAAATTCATTCAGGAATGCCCTTATAATGTAGGTGTAGATACAGCTATTCTTATGAATCCTCAGACTTGGATTGCTTCTGGTCACCTTGGAAGTTTTTCTGATCCTCTTATGGATTGTAAGGAATGTCATGAAAGATTCAGAGCTGATCAGGTTATCGAAGCATTTGCCGCTGAAAATGGTATAGAACTTACTTCATCTGTAGATGGATGGTCCAATGAGGAAATGGAGAAATTCATCGAAGAGCATAATGTACCATGTCCATCATGTGGAAAACATAACTTTACAGGAATCAGACAGTTTAACCTTATGTTTAAGACATTCCAGGGTGTAACTGAAGATGCTAAGAATACAGTTTATCTCAGACCAGAAACTGCTCAGGGTATTTTCGTAAACTTTAAAAATGTTCAGAGAACTTCACGTAAAAAGGTGCCTTTTGGTATAGGACAGGTTGGTAAATCATTTAGAAATGAAATAACACCTGGTAACTTTACATTCAGAACAAGAGAGTTTGAACAGATGGAGCTTGAATTCTTCTGCAAGCCTGGAACTCAGACAGAGTGGTTTGAATATTGGAGAGCATTCTGCTTTAACTGGCTTAAATCTCTTGGAATAAATGAAGAGAATCTGAGACTTCGTGACCATGATCCTGAGGAGCTTTCTTTCTACAGTGATCATACTACAGATATTGAATATGCATTCCCATTCACTGACTGGGGTGAGCTTTGGGGAATTGCTTCACGTACTGACTATGATCTTACACAGCATCAGAATACATCTGGTGAACCTATGGAGTATTTTGATGATGAAACACATGAAAAATACATTCCTTATGTTGTTGAGCCATCACTTGGTGCTGACCGTGTAACGCTTGCATTCCTCTGTGAAGCATATGATGAGGAAGTGCTTGATGCAGAAAAGAATGATGTACGTACAGTTCTTCATTTCCATCCTGCAATAGCACCAGTAAAGATTGGTGTGTTCCCACTTTCCAAGAAGCTTGCTGAAGGTGCTGATAAAGTTTATGCAGAGCTTAGCAAATACTGGAACTGTGAATATGATGACAGAGGTGCCATCGGTAAGAGATATCGTCGTCAGGATGAAATCGGAACACCTTTCTGCATCACATATGATTTCGATTCTGAAGAAGATGGATCTGTTACAGTACGTGACCGTGATACCATGGAGCAGGAAAGAATTAAAATTGAAGATCTTAAAGCATACTTTGAAGAAAAGCTTGCTTTCTAAACACTTCTATTACCTTCCCTTAAATGGGAAGGTGCCCTATAAGGGCATATGAGGTGTTTTTTTGAGTTTTGTAATATATTTGTAAAAATAATGAAAAAAAATCTGTAATTTGTTATTCATTTATGTAATTCTTTATGTTATAATCCTAGCAGTTACGGACTTTTGTTAATCAAAAATCCGAAAATAATATTAATTTTTTTAGGAGGTACTAGACAAAATGGCAAACAAATGGGTCTATATGTTTAGCGAAGGCGACATGACCATGCGTAATCTTCTCGGTGGTAAGGGAGCTAACCTTGCAGAGATGACAAGTATCGGTCTTCCAGTTCCACAGGGATTCACAATTACTACAGAGGCATGTACTCAGTACTATGAGGACGGACGCAAGATTAACGATGAAATCATGGCTCAGGCTATGGAAGGTGTAGCAAAGATGGAAGAGATCAACGGCAAGAAGTTTGGTGATCTTAACAATCCTCTTCTTGTATCAGTTCGTTCAGGAGCAAGAGCTTCTATGCCTGGTATGATGGATACGATCCTTAACCTTGGTCTTAATGATGAAGTTGTTGAAGCTATGATTAAGGGTAACCCAGATCCAGCTTTTGAAAGATTCGTTTATGATTCATATAGAAGATTCATTCAGATGTTCTCTGATGTAGTTATGGAAGTTGGTAAGAAGTATTTCGAGCAACTTATCGACAAGATGAAGGAAGAGAAGGGCGTTAAGTTCGACGTTGACCTTACAGCAGAAGACCTGAAGACACTCGCAGAACAGTTTAAGGCTGAGTACAAGAATCAGTTAGGAGAGGATTTCCCTTCAGATCCTGTTCAGCAGCTTAAACTTGCTATCGAGGCTGTATTCCGTTCATGGGATAATCCTCGTGCAAATGTATATCGTCGTGATAACGACATCCCTTATTCATGGGGAACAGCTGTAAACGTAATGCCTATGGTATTTGGTAACCTCAATAATGAATCAGGTACAGGTGTTGCATTTACAAGAGATCCTGCAACAGGTGAGAACAAGCTCATGGGTGAGTTCCTTATCAACGCACAGGGCGAGGACGTTGTTGCTGGTGTTCGTACACCTATGCCAATCGCTCAGATGGAGAAGGAATTCCCAGAAGCATATGCTGATTTCCTTAAGGTTTGTGATACACTTGAGAATCACTACCATGATATGCAGGATATGGAATTTACAGTAGAGAATAAGAAGCTTTTCATGCTTCAGTGTAGAAATGGTAAGAGAACAGCTCCTGCTGCTCTGAAGATTGCTTGTGACCTTGTTGATGAAGGACATAAGACACCTGAAGAAGCAGTTGCTATGATCGATCCTCGTAACCTTGATACACTTCTTCACCCACAGTTTGATGCTAAAGCACTTAAGGCTGCTACACCACTTGGAAAGGGACTTGGAGCTTCTCCTGGTGCTGCTTGTGGTAAGGTTGTATTTACAGCTGATGACGCTGTTGCTTGGGCTGCTAAGGGAGAGAAGGTAGTACTTGTAAGACTTGAGACATCTCC
>JAILEL010000256.1 GCA_024687845.1 Eubacterium sp. | reverse complement strand
ACAGGATGTTATTAGTGCCTATAGATATATCAGACGATTCTTCTGGAAATCTACACCGCAGGATTAGTTCTTGCGGTGATTTTTTATTTATAGGATTGGAGGAATGCATATGTCATTATTACAGGTATCAGATCTGACCTTTTGCTATGAAGGCAGCTTCGATAATATATTTGAAAATGTATCCTTTTCTGTTGATACTGACTGGAAGCTTGGTTTCATTGGTCGTAATGGGAAAGGGAAGACTACATTCTTAAACCTTCTGCTTGGATGCTATGAGTATGAAGGCAGTATAAGTACTAATAAACATTTTGATTATTTTCCATATAGACTTAAGGAGTCTGATATGGATAAAACGGTGGATGAACTGAGTGAAGTGTGGAAGCCTGGTGTAGAGAGCTGGAGAATTCTATGTGAGTTGAATAGTCTCGGAGTTGATTCTGAGATTTTGTACAGACCGGTAAGAACACTTAGCCATGGTGAACGAACCAAGGCTATGCTGGCTGTTCTTTTTTCGGGGGATAATGAATTTCTGCTGATTGATGAACCTACAAACCATTTAGATATAGGCGGGAGGGAGATAATAAAAAAATATCTTTCAGAAAAGAAGGGATTTATACTGGTTTCTCATGACAGAGATCTTTTGGATGCTGTAGCTGATCATATGCTGGTTCTTAATAGGTCATCTATCGAAGTAGTAGCAGGAAATTTTGAAAGCTGGTGGGAAAATAAGCAAAAAGCTGATGCATTTGCATTGGCAGAAAATGAAAAACACCTTAAAGAAATCGGCAAGCTTAAGGTGGCTGCTGACAGGACTGGCAGATGGGCTGAGAAAAGTGAGAACAGTAAAATTGGCTTTGACCCTATAAAAGAACATGACAGGTGCATAGCCACAAGATCTTATATCGGTGCAAAAACTAAGAAGATGCAAGCACGTGTGAAGAATTATGAGAAGAGGATTGACCGCGAGATAGAGGAAAAGGAAGGCTTGCTTAAGGATATTGAAAATGTGGATGATCTGAAAATCATGCCTATGACTCATCATAAGAAATGTCTTGTTGATTGCAGGGATTTTTCATTAGGCTATACACCTGATATGAAAAAAGTGATTTCTGAATTAACATTTCAACTTTTTCAGGGAGACATTCTGTTCCTGAGTGGATCTAATGGATGTGGTAAATCAAGTCTTATAAAGAAGATATTAAGCGGGATTTCAACTGGAACTCCTGAAGAATCAGCTGATGACATTTCAAATATGTTTACTGAAGGTAAGATGGAGGTTGCAAGTGGCCTTGTGGTTTCGTATATAAATCAGAATACTTCTCATCTAAAGGGGAGTCTTAAGGAATATTCCGAGAAACGGCATCTTGATTACAGTCTGTTTCTAACTTTGCTCCGTAAGCTTGATATGAACCGTATTCAGTTCGAGAAGAATATAGAAGAGTATTCTGAAGGACAGAAGAAGAAGGTTTTGATAGCAGCGAGCCTGCTTACACCAGCTCATTTATATATTTGGGATGAACCTCTGAATTATATAGATGTTTTCTCAAGAATGCAGATTGAGAAGTTGATAAAAACTTATAAACCAACTATGATAATGGTGGAACATGATGTAAGATTCAGAGAGGAGCTGGCAACGAAGGTTGTAACCTTTGATACTGTATGATATACGGATTGCTCCGTCTATTAAGAAACTCGCGCACTACTTAAAATACTAAAGAAATAATAGAAAGAAATAAGATTTAAAATGAGATTTAATACATACTTAAAGAATAACAAAGATATATACAAAAAAATATGGATGGTTGCATTTCCTATAATTTTGCAGAATGTTCTGGATGCTGCGGTAAATAGTGTTGATGTTTTGATGCTGAACTCTGTTGGTCAGAGTGCTATCAGCGCTGTGTCACTTGCAAACAGTATGGTTGGAATTCTGTTCATGTTTCTATATGGAATAGGAACGGGAATAGCCATGCTTGCAGCTCAGTATTATGGAAAAGGTGACTATAAGACTATAGAAGTAATAGAGGGCATCGGACTTAAGTTTGCGCTTGGAGTTGCGATGCTTGGAATGATTGCCTGCCTCGCTATTCCTAAATATCTGATGTATATTTATACCTCTGATGTTGAGCTTGTGGAGATAGGACATAAATACCTTATATTTATAGCTCCGGGACTGATTTTCTGGGCGGTTAGTGCGGTATATATGTCGATACTCAGGTGTATCGGTAAAGTTGCTACAAGTACAATTCTTGAAGCTATTGCACTCATATCAAATGTAATCCTGAATGCTGTGTTTATATTTGGACTTTTTGGCGCTCCAAAGCTCGGTGTAGTAGGGGTTGGACTTGCTACAACTATAAGCAGATTTATACAACTTGCTGGCTGTTTTATTGTTTCTATGAGAAAACCTAAAGTACGACTTACTTTTAGAACAATGTTTGAAAGACATGCGTTGTTAGAGAAAGATTTCATGACTATGGCGCTTCCTGCAATAGGTAATGACCTTGTATGGTCTCTTGCATTTTCTATGTATTCTGTAATACTTGGACATCTGGGAAGCGACGCAGTTGCGGCAAATTCTATTGTTGTCGTAGTTCGAAATCTTGGGTGTGTTCTTTGCTATGGAATAGGTTCAGCTGCAGGAATAATCGTGGGACAGATTCTTGGAACTGGAAACAGAGAAGAGGGCATAAAGATGGGACATATCCTGCTCAGGCTTGCTTTTATTACAGGTATTATAGGTGGACTCATTGTGTTGGCAATAATGCCATTTGCGGTGAGCCATGCCTCGCTAACTCCACAGGCTCTGGACTACCTCAAGTTTATGCTTTTGATAAATACCTACTATGTTACGGGAACATCAGTTAATACCTGTCTTATAGCAGGGGTTTTCCGGGCAGGAGGGGACAGCAAATTCGGTTTCAAATGTGACACCATTGATATGTGGTGCTATGCTGTTCCACTTGGCCTGCTGGCTGCATTTGTATTTAAGCTGCCAGTTAAGGTTGTATATTTTCTTCTTTGCACAGATGAATTTGTCAAATGGCCATGGGTTTTTAAACATTTCTACAGCTATAAATGGGCAAATGATATTACAAGAAACCGTGATGAGGAAGAACTTTAAAATTCTTCGCAATCCGTATGCTGTATTTAATTGCTGGATAGATATTCTTCAAGACATAAACCGGTGTCATGCATTTCCTGGGCTGCTTTTTTACCAACATATCGGTAGTGCCAGGGCTCGTTGTTGATACCGGTTATTTCTATTTTGTCTTCGGGATATCTCTTGATAAAACCGTATTTATAGGAGTTTTCATATAACCAGTCATAAACTACTTCGTCAGAGTTTACTTCGTTATCTGCATTGATATCTACGCTGATTCCAAGTTCGTGCTCACTTGTGCCTGGAAGTGCTACATATTGTTCTGCATATTCTTTTGATTCCTCATAAGAGTAACCTTCCTCTTGATATTGGGAGATTCTTTCATCCATTATAGCCTGTTGGTCCTCGCTGGTTCTGTAGCCTTCTCTTACAAAAAGCTCTAGTCCGTCTGCTCTTGCGGCATCAAACATATCCTGAAGATCTGGATATATTCTGGAATCAACACGCTGACCGTTTGAAAGATCGGTAAATTCTTTAGAGAATCCTGCAGGAACAGGGTGGGTGCGATTTACGAGAACCAGCATCCATTCTTCTTCATCAGAACTTTTTTCGTTATCGGTTGAATTGCCTTTAGAAATGTTATCAGATGAATTATCTGAGGAAGAAGCTTCCTTCAGCCCTTCTTCAATTAGTTTCTGATATTCATCCTCTTCAGAAATGTTCGAATTTCCTTCACCTGATGAACTATCAGAATTCTCATAAGTGGTATTCTCAACGAAGGACTGCTCATCAGAGGCTTCTGCATAGTATTCAGCTGCTTCTCTACGAGCTATTATTCTTGGCACGGCAAATCTGAAGACTAATATCAGCGTCAGAAAAACTACGAAGAACGATATCACTGGTAAAAATATTATTTTTGCAATAGATTTCCTAATCATACATATATACTCCTTGATTTGTTCTAAAATACACTTTATTATTCTTTTTTGCAATGAAAACATATGATGTGGGTGTAAAACACATAATAATCTAAGATCTTATGATTAAATTCTAAGGTACAAAAAATTAAACTTTTCTTAACATTCTTTTCACAAACTTGCCCAATTATTCGACGATGAAATGTTGATTTTTTATGCAAATTTTAGTATAATATATTCAGCTATGCGATGATTCGTAGATTATAAAACCTAATGTTGCAGAGTGAAATAAAAGTGGGGGGAATATGACAGAAAAAAGAACAAGGTTTTTGCATTACATTTTCAGTATCAGCGTAGTTCTTATCAGTGCAATATTCCATGTCAGAGCCATTTATGTACATAAATCCGGGGAATTGACTGAATGTGTTATGTATTTTGGTGTAGCATATTTTCTGGTTTTTTTGGTGGTAGTATATCTGTATCTGATCAATCATCATGTAAAAAAAACAGGTGATACCTATATTCAGGATAAGGTAACATATTCTCGAATAGCGATGTCTCTGGCAAGTGATTATGAATCTGTATATTATATCAATACAGAAGATGGCAGTTATATAGAATATGGTATGTCTGATAGCAAGGACGAAGAATTAAGTATTATTTCATCAGGAAAGAATTTTTATTCTGATGTTCAGTCGAGTATTTCTAAGTTTGTTTATGAAGATGATCAGAAGAAGTCCACTGATATTCTGAGCCAATCGAGGCTGATGGATGCATTTAACAAGAAAGAAACGATGGTTCTCAGCTATCGTGTGATGACGGATGGAAAGCCGGTTTATTACAATCTTAAGGTTACTCATGGCAGAGATGAGGATGAAAAATACATCATCATCGGAATTAAAAATGTAGATGCTCAGGTCAGACAGGAAGAAAAAAATCGACAGGCAGTTCAGGAAGGAGAAACCTTCGGAAAGATTGCACAGGCACTTGCTTCCAGATATGAGGTTCTGTATTTTGTTGATATTGAAACCAATGAGTATGTAGAATATAGCTCCAGCGATGAATATAGTAAGCTTGAAATAGGCGATACTGGCAAGGACTTTTTTGAAGATACTCAGAAGAATATGAAACGAGATATTTTTCCTGATGATTATCCGATGATGGCGAAGACCATGGAAAAAGAATATTTTCTGAAAAAGCTAAGTACATCAGGTGTTATATCTGTCAATTACAGACTGGTTCTGAATGGAAAACCTGTGTATATGGAACTTCGTGCTGTCAGACCTAAAAATGATAATAAACATGTTGTCGTAGGTGCAATAAATGTAAATGATGCATTTATACACGAAGAAGAGCTTCAGAAAAAGCTGGACAATGTTATCTATATGGCTAATCGCGATGCTCTGACGGGTGTTAAGAATAAGAACTCTTATGCTATGACAGAGGCAGATCTGAATCGTCAGATTGAGGCTGGTGAAAAACTTAAGTTTGCAATCATTGTATGTGATGTAAATAATCTGAAAATAGTTAATGATACTTATGGCCACAAGGCAGGCGATGAATATATCAGAGCGGCTTGTGTCATAGTATGTAAAATATTTAAACGAAGTCCTGTCTATAGAGTAGGCGGAGATGAGTTTGTAGCTTTATTAAAAGGAGATGATTACGAAAACAGAGTATACCTATTTGAAGAATTAAGAACTCAGGTGGAAATCAATAGGGAAGAGGGAAGAGTAGTCCTTGCTTGCGGACTTGCTGAGTATAATTCCACAACTGATAAAACAGTAGCAAGCGTTTTTGAGAGAGCCGATAATCAGATGTATGAACACAAGAAAATGCTGAAAGAATCGGGTGAGAGCGATTGATACACAGTTTCTCATTTAGGAAATATTGTGATGGATTCAGCGATATTCCAGAGTGTCTGATTATTATACTAAGCTATCGTGAGAGGTGAATGATAGCTATTGTAATTTATGGCCAAAATATTTTGAGGGTTTTGAAGAGAGAGGATGGAAAATGAAAAATCTAAAAAACAAGGGATTTTCTCTTGTTGAGCTGATTATAGTAATTGCTATTATGGCAATTCTTGCCGCAGCTATTGCTCCGGCTTTGATCAGATATATAGAGAAATCCAGAGAAGCAGTCGATCTGGATGCTGCTGATGAAGTATATAGGGCCATGTCAAATGAGCTGTTATCTGATAAGATAGAATTTGATATGACTAATCCGGCATCTGAATTTAGGGTAACGGTTACTAGTACTGGCACTTCTGTTACTACTGTTGGTGTAACAGATCCTACTGAGCATACAGATGCTATTTTTGCAAGTCTTGGAATAGAACCTTATTCAGGTAATCATTTTTATTCAAGGGGTTTACATACTAAGTCCAGAGCTGTATGTGATAATGCTACAGGCCCGGCAAATAAATCTTTTACAGTTTATTTGAAGGCTGATGGCACATTTAATAAGGACATATATTTTATACACTAGAGGTATGTAACTTTGTAGTTACATCAGAAGTTACAAAAGGAGTTTTACAAAATGAGTGAATATGTTTTAAGCTGTTGTTCTCCCTGTGATCTGTCGAATGAATGGATTGAAAGAAGGCAACTCAGTTATATACCATTTACAGTAAGTCTTGATGGAAAAGAGTATTTGGATGATATGGGAAATACATTTTCTCCTAGAGAGCTGTATAAAAGGATGGCTGAAGGTGCTGATGCCAAGACATCTCAGGTAAGCACTGGAGATTACATGGACTTTTTCCGAAAGTTTTTAAAAGAAGGAAAGGATGTAGTTCATATATCTCTATCTACTGGAATTTCTGGTACATTTCAAAGTGCTCATATTGCAGCTAAACAGGTTATGGAAGAATTTCCTGGCAGGAAGGTTTATGCTATTGATTCAATGGCTGCATCTTCTGGTTATGGACTTTTGGTTGATCTGGCTGCTGATAAAAGAGATGAGGGGCTTTCTGCTGAAGAACTGGCATCTTGGATAGAGCAAAATAAGCTAAATGTTATTCACTGGTTTTTCTCTACTGATCTGACTTATTATATAAAAGGTGGTCGTATCTCGAAAACAGCAGGCACTATCGGACAGGTTTTGAATATTTGTCCGCTTCTGAATGTGGATTATGAAGGAAAACTTACTCCAAGAGAAAAAATCAGAACCAAGAAAAAGGTTGTGAAAAGAATCGTAGAGAAAATGATAGAAGAGGCTGAGAATGGTACTGAGTATTCTGGAAAGTGTTTTTTAAGTGATTCAGATTACATGCTTGGGACACAGGTTGTAGCCGAAATAGAGGAAAACTTCCCTCATCTTAAGGGTAAGGTTAAGAGATTCGATATCGGTTGTACCATAGGAAGTCATACAGGCCCGGGAACAGTAGCACTGTTCTTTGTGGGCAAAAAGCGAGTTGATTAAAATAAACCATAAATGGTTATTTATTTAGTCCATTGGGGACGGTTCTGTGCAGGTTATTATATACCTGCACAGAACCGTCCCCGATGGGCGCAAAAACATATCAGATAAGTTTATGGAGGAAAAATATGGGAAAGATTATTCTTACAGGTGACAGACCGACTGGGAAACTTCATCTGGGACATTATGTAGGTTCACTTAAGAGAAGAGTTGAACTTCAGAACTCCGGTGAGTTCGAGAAAATATTTATTATGATTGCAGATGCTCAGGCGCTGACAGACAATTTTGATAATCCGGATAAGATTCGTGATAGTATCACTGAAGTAGCACTGGATTACCTTTCAGTGGGACTTGATCCTGCAAAGACAAATATGTTTATACAGTCTGCAGTTACGGAACTTACTGAGCTTACATTTTATTATGCTAATCTTGTTACTGTTTCAAGGCTTGAACGTAACCCCACTGTTAAGGCTGAGATTCAGTTAAGAAATTTTGAGACAAGTATTCCTGTCGGATTCTTTACTTATCCTATAAGTCAGGCTTCTGATATTACCGCATTTAAGGCAACTACTGTGCCAGTTGGTGAGGATCAGCTTCCTATGATTGAGCAGACCAGGGAAATAGTTAGAAAATTCAATTCTACTTATAACGCTGATGTTCTGGTTGAGCCGGAAGCTCTTATTCCAAGCAATTCTATCTGCTGCAGACTTCCTGGAACAGATGGAAAGGCTAAGATGAGTAAGTCGCTTGGTAACTGTATCTATCTGTCTGATTCCGAGGCGGAAGTTAAACAGAAGGTTATGAGCATGTTTACTGATCCAGATCATATCCAGATATCTGATCCGGGTAAGGTCGAAGGAAATGCAGTATTTACATATCTTGATGCGTTTGCTACTGATGAGGATTTTGCAGAATTCCTTCCTGATTATAAGAACCTGGATGAGATGAAAGAACACTACAAACGTGGTGGTCTGGGTGATGTTAAATGTAAAAAATTTCTTCTTAATGTAATCAATAAGGAGCTTGCTCCAGTACGTGCAAAAAGAGCAGAATTTGAAAAGGATATTCCTGCAGTTTATGAAATTTTAAGAAAAGGTACTGAGGTTGCTCGTGCTGAAGCAGCTAATACATTAGCTGAAGTTAAGAATGCTATGAGAATTAATTATTTCGAAGATCCAACAATGATTAAGTCACAGCAGGAGAGATTTGCAAACAAGTAAATTTATATATGTAAAAAGAAAAGAGCTCCGGTGTTATACTGGAGCTTTTCTTCTAAGTTAAAGTTTTTTAATGGGGGAAAGGTGAACAATATGGTTTATACGTATTTAACAAAACTGGCAATGAAGGTAGCGTATAAGGCTCATAATGAGCAGAAAGATAGAGAAGGTATTCCATATATTTTTCATCCTGCACATCTTGCAGAACAGATGGACGATGAAGATTCCTGTGTCGTTGCTTTGCTGCATGATGTTGTGGAAGATTCCGATATGACACTTGATGAGCTTAAAGCTTTGGGATTTACCAGGCGACAGCTGGAGGCTGTAGAACTACTGACTCATGAAAGGATTGATCCGTCTCTTCCTGAAGCTGAAAGAACTGAGATTTACCTGGATTATATTAGAGAGATAAAGAAGAATGAACTTGCCCGAAAGATAAAAATTGCGGATCTGTCACATAATTCTGACAGAACCCGCATAGCAAATCCTTCCAAGATGGACGAAGCCAGATTCAAAAAATATGAGAAGGCCTTGGAGATATTAAGGTTTTAATTTGAGGAGCACATAAGTTCCCTTCCTCGGAATCTATTTTTTATCGAGAATATATACGTTTGCACTTCTGCGGCCGAAGTTTATAGCTTCTCCGTAGGAGATGCAGAATATATCGATAACATTTGAACTCATACCACCAGTATCGTGGACATAATAGGTTCCGTAGCCTT
>JAILEL010000104.1 GCA_024687845.1 Eubacterium sp. | reverse complement strand
CTATATCTGAAGGAAGATGGAGCCAGTATATATCTACATACTTACGCCCAAAGTCCTGTAAATCCTTTTCCAGAGACTTTCGGACTTGTCCTGCTTTATAAGCCCCTGTCGGAGTGAACTTCGAAGATATGATCACATCATAGGTTCCGAACTCTCCGATCATTTTCTGAGCCTGGCCAAGCCCACAGTCCTGCGCCCGGCCAAAGATCCGAAGATCCTTTTCCTTCGCTCTGTCATAGCATTTTCTGATCGTATCAATATCAACACTTTCTCCACGAAGAACCTTACCATATGTCGCGCTTCCCCAAGAATTAGTTCCCACAACAGCTAACGGTTTTAGAATATCCATTTCGCGCCTCCCAAAACTTTCAATCTATTTTGCCTGTATACTTGGCATATAGCCGCCCCCTGGTTAGTCTTGACTAACATCATATAATAACACTCGTTTGTATCTCTGTCTACAATCCGCACAAAAATCAACTCTTAAAACAGGCAAAAAAAAGACGTATTTTCCAAAAAGCGCAATTCAATCCGTTATCAAACTTTGGTATATACGCAGTTTTGCGCAATGATATTTTTTGGCATAAGCGCAGTTTCACAACAACTCCCCAGCCTCGTTCGTCCGTACAAGATTAATTACCTGAGCTTTTATAAAACCTTATGGAGTATCTCCAAAACAGATAAGCGATTATATACATTACTACACCTACAACCGGAGTGAGATAAATGTACACTTCCGGATACGCTGCCATATCCTCTTTTCTGAGGAAATACTGTGCAGGAAAGTAATTCACAAATGCAAATGGCATTATATATATCATAAGTATCTGAATCAGCTTATTGAATATACTGATCGGATAACCGGCGAACTTACGCATATCCCAGTAGAGCATCTCCTTCAGGCTGTCAGTCTGAAGGAGGAATATATTCAGTGTTGCAATAAACAGGAATACTGCTCCCTGAATCAGAACACCACCTGCTACAGTAATGATATAATAAATGATATTTGCCCCTCTCCAGATTATCCCAACCTTTCCTGCCGAGAGAATAAAAAGTGTAATTCCGAGGCCTCCATGTCCTATAGCCGCAAACCAGTCTGCATTTACGAAGAGTATCTGAAAAAGAAGCCCCCGTGGCCGGAGCATAAATCTGTCAAAACTTCCATCCCTTACTGTTTTCCCGAAATCCCTAAGTCCTGTAAAAAAGATTATCATTATTCCATATGTCAGAAAGAGCAGACTGAAAAGAAATAACATTTCATAGATATTCCAGCCATTTAAGCTGTCAAACTTAAGAAGCGTAAAATATATCACTATTATACCTGTTGCTTCTCTCAGGAAAACCGCAAGGGATCTGAGAAAAGCATCAACTCTGTATTGGAACCAGGCTTTTGCAGTTGTTTTACTATATACAGCTATTAAATGAATCGTATTGCCCAATTACTTATCCTCCCTGAACAACCAGTTTCTTCTGTCCCTTGTTCCACAGTATATTTCCGATTATATATATAATTATTATCCAGACTAACTGAATTAAACATTTAACTAAAGTTTCCCTTCCACTTAGCTGCCCCAGATAGATTTCTACAGGTGTAAAATATATGGATGCAAAGGGCGTAAACTTCAGAATCCCGCTCATCCATAACGGCATAAACCAAAGGGGTATCATTTTTCCTGATAATACATTTACAAGAACATCCTTAATGGTCATAAGGCTCCATATATTTATCAGCCAGAAGGCTGTCATCTGCAGCATAAAACTGATGGTCCAAAGAACTCCATAACCAAGAATGGCACTAAAAACAAAAAGAACCATATTTATTATTCCGGCAGGCTTCTCCATACCTGTTGTAAATACTGCGATAAGTAATACCGGTATAAATTTGAATATCAGATTAAAAAATGATTCCCCCACATTTTCAGCTAACATTCTTCCTTTAAAGCTCATAGGACGAAGCAGTTCTGTAGAGATACTTCCATCCCATATCCTTCCCGGAAGAAAGTAATCATTTGGAGAAAATATGGTACTAAGTCCAAGAGAAAGAACAAAATTTGTAGTTACCATAGACATGGTAATTCCATCTACGCTTCTCCCTGGTCCGTAAAGAGTTCTATATATCTCATAAAAGATAAAGAACTGCAAAATCGTTGACAGGATTCCCATAAGATGATCGAATCTGTATGCGCTTTTTCCAAGAAATGATTTCTTCGCGTATGCAAGGTATGCTCCAAGTCTCATTATGCCACCTTATCCTTGCTATATATCTTTCTGATAATACTATCTATATCCGGTTCCAAAATACTCATATCCTTCACACTATATGTTGAAAGAAGATACGTCATCAAATTATTTATATGAACTTTATTTCCATCGAATATAAGCTGATAATGTCTCTTGTCCACTTTCCGAATCTCTACATCCGGAATCAGGCATATGTTTTCATCATTTGCCAAAATCACATCTAACTGTCTTGATGAACCATGGAGTTTCCTTACTCCATCCAACGAGCCATCGTATATTTTAGTGCCTTTATTTATAATAATCAGCCTCTGACAGGTCTTCTCTATATCCTGCATATCATGAGTAGTAAAAATCATAGTGACCTTATCCTCGGCATTTAACTCTCTGATAAAGTTTCGGATATTTTCCTTTCCCACAACATCAACTCCAATGGTAGGTTCATCGAAGAAAACTATCTCCGGCGAATGAAGAAGAGCTGCGGCTATATCTGCCCTCATTCTCTGTCCAAGAGAAAGCTGTCTCACAGGCTGCTTAAGAAACTTACTCATATCAAGAAGCTCAGTATACCTATCCAGATTTTTCTTATAGACATCATCCGGAACACTATAGATTGCCTTAAGCAGCTCGAAACTGTCTATCACCGGAAGATCCCACTGAAGCTGAGACTTCTGTCCAAATACAACTCCGATTCTCCCGACATATTCTTTTCTCTGTTTATAGGGAATAACTCCATCTACACTGATACTTCCACTATCAGGATATAGAATCCCTGAAAGCATTTTTATAGTAGTTGACTTCCCGGCTCCATTTGGTCCGACAAACCCAACCATTTCGCCCTTTTCAATCGAAAAGCTGATATTCTTAACCGCTTCCTTATTCTCATACTTAGGTGCAAAAAGATTCGCAACCATTCCCGGAATACCGCTGCCTCTCTTACTGACTTTGTATTTCTTGTAAATGTTATCTACTTTAATATAGCTCATTCTGTCCTCTTCTTTCCTTATTATGCAGGCCTATAATCATATGTTCCAGATCGGGTTTACTAATCTTTATATCCAGTATCTTTGTCTGTTTCATAAGTACATTTACTATTTCTGAAGCAGTTATAAATCTTGAATTGTATTCCAGGACAAGCTCATTTTCATCCATAGTGTACTTCACAATCGGAAGATCATCTATACTTGGGACAGGTCCATCATAAGAAACTGTCATTTTATTTATCGGCAGCTGCTCATATCTAAGCGTCCTTTCACTTCCGTAAAATATACATTTTCCTTCTGACAAAATCATTATCCTGTCACATATGCGAGACAGTCCTGTCAAATTATGAGATGTAATAAGAAATGTAACTCCCTGCTTCTTTTTCATTGTCACATATTCATCCAGTATCTGCCTTCCCTCAGCATCAAGTCCAACATCCGGTTCATCTAAAATCACTATCTTAGGCTCTATGGACATTACAGCCGCAAGTTCAACTCTTCTTCTCTGACCTGCTGACAGATTCTTAATCTTTTCATGCTCATAACTCTTAAATCCAAACCTTTCAGCCAGTTCTTTGTAAGTATTCTTATACTCTTCCCCGGATATAGCATACATAGTTCTAATCATATCCATACCTGTGAATACGCTGTCCTCGTTACTCAGAAATGGAACACCTGTTATAAATACCCCAAGATCTGAATTCTTCTTTCCGCGTATTACGAGAGGATCTCTATGCATTAAACTTACTCTTCCTGACTCAGGGAGAAGAAGTCCGCTTGCAAGCTTCACAAATGTTGTCTTTCCGGAGCCTGTGTCTCCTATAACGCCAACCACCTGCCCTT
>JAILEL010000163.1 GCA_024687845.1 Eubacterium sp. | reverse complement strand
TTGTTTCTTGCAACGAAATCCTTAAGCTCTGCGATTTCCTGCTGCTGACGATTATAGGCAGCCTCGCGCTGAGCTTTTTTCATTTCATATACTTCTGTGAATTTATCATAATCTCCCACATATCTGTCCAGACTGTGATATTGGCCGTCCATATGATATATGATATTTATTACGCTGTTTAGAAACGGAATATCGTGGGAAATGAGTATAAATGCATTTTCATAATCCTGAAGATATCTCTTCAGCCATTCGATATGTTCCTTATCCAGGTAGTTTGTTGGCTCGTCGAGAAGCAGAATGTCTGGCTTCCCAAGAAGGAGCTTACCAAGGAGGATCTTAGTTCTCTGACCACCAGAGAGTTCAGTAACATCTCTATCCAGTCCCAGATCCAGAAGTCCAAGAGCTCTTGCCACTTCTTCAACCTTTGCGTCAATCATATAAAAGTCGTGATTAGTCAGAAGGTCCTGAATGGTTCCTGTTTCCTCCATATATTCAGTCATTTCATCTTCAGTGGCGTCACCCATCTTCTCATAGAGTTCATTCATCCTGGCTTCCATCTCATAGAGAGAATCGAAGGCGCTGGCAAGAACATCGCGGATAGTCATGCCTTCCTTCAGTACAGCATGCTGGTCCAGATAACCGACTTTAACATTCTTGGCCCATTCAATCTTTCCTTCATCAGGTTGAAGCTGTCCTGTGATGATATTCATAAATGTAGATTTACCTTCACCATTTGCTCCGATAAGTCCAATATGCTCTCCGGCCAGAAGCCTGAAGGATACATTTTCAAAGATCGCTCTGTCGCCAAAACCGTGAGTCAGATTTTCAACATTTAATATGCTCATGTGTCTATTCCTTTTCTTGAAAATTCTTTGATTTTTGAGTCCGCGTTACATTATATAATTTTTTATAGAATAAGAAAAGAATTGAAATATAAATAAAAAAGCGAATCTGCCCCTGAGAATGTATTGTCTACAGGGCTAGTTATCAAAGTATGTACGAAATAAAATGATTGTGCTATAATTTGTTCGATTTAAATCAGGGAACAGGATTACTATAATCTGATTCCGGATTTGAATAAATAAATTTAATAAAGAAATGCGGTGCCGGATTTTATAGGATTTTTATAGCAGCTTCTATAGTATCTATAAATGATGGGTAAAAGGGAAACAGGTGAAAGACCTGTGCGAACTCGTCACTGTATTCAGGGAGCGAACTATCGAATGAGTCACTGGGTAACTGGGAAGATAGATAGTAAGTGATGATCTGAAAGCCAGGAAACCTGCCGATATTTCTGTACAGAAAATGTTTGAGATTAGATTCTATTTTAGGTTTTGAAGTCAAAATTTTAAGAAGAGATTTAACTCAGCATTTTCAAGTCACGAGTAATTGGCTGTACGTTATTGAAGGATGATAAGTCCTCTTTTTTCGTGTGCTTTTTTATATTTGATAAATTAATTACTCGTTCTTTATAGAATGAGTAATTTTTTTATATAGACAATAATTTTTTATATTCATGAGGAAAATAGGAGGAAAAATTAATGAGAAAGAAATTAATTGTCGTATTAACAGCGAGCTTTATGCTATCTATGCTTGCTGGTTGTGGTAAGGAGGCTGAAACTACTGATGTTACAGAAGCAGTAACTACAGAAGTTGAAACCACAGAAGAGATAGCTGAGGAAGCGTCAGACACAGATACTGATGAAAAATCTTCAGAAGAAAAGGTGGCTGAATGTGCTTCACTTATTGATGCTATCTATGTTCAAGAGTGGAGTGAAGACACAGAGGAGCTTTGCGAGAAGGCAAAGGCAAGTTGGGATGCACTTACTGACGAAGAAAAGGAAATGGTTGAAGGTGAAAATGCTGATCCAGATTACTTTGGTAGAGACACAGGAGATGCATCTAAGGATGATCCACGAAACGCTGATGATATTGGCGAAAATGAAATCCTTGTTGTAAGCTTTGGTACATCATTTAACGATAGCCGTTCAATGGATATTGGTGGAGTAGAAGCTGCGATTGAAGAGGCTTATCCTGATTGGTCTGTAAGAAGAGCGTTTACTGCTCAGATTATTATAAATCATGTCCTTTCAAGAGATGGAGAGAAAATCGATAATGTAAAGCAGGCTCTTGATCGTGCAGTTGATAATGGTGTAAAGAATCTATTGGTTCAGCCTACACATCTTATGCATGGTGCAGAGTA
>JAILEL010000116.1 GCA_024687845.1 Eubacterium sp. | reverse complement strand
GACGTGTTTCCAATACAACATGTATGATGTCAATAACGACGGATGGAAGATTTATATTGCCGGAGTTGATGGAGACTCAGAGGGCGAAGAGTATGTAGGCATCTATTACATCGCATATATGCGTGATGACGAGGTTGTCTTTATAGGAGAACGACCACCGAAAGAACAATAAAGTTTATAAAACTTTCATGTGCCTGTCACCGTTGGTTTATACGGAGCATTAAGTGTAAAAACGATTTGGTTGGATAAAAGATAACTTACAGTTAAACGTACGATGAGGAATAAGAAAAATGATTAGAGAAGTCACAAGGGGGGATGTAAATGGGGAATATAATTATATTGGAAAAAGGTGATATAACAAAAGACCATGGTGTTGAGGCTATTGTGAATGCTGCTAATACCTCTCTGCTAGGTGGTGGCGGTGTTGATGGAGCGATTCATCGTGCTGCTGGTAAGGAATTACTTGCTGAATGCAGAATGTTGAATGGCTGCAAGACCGGTCAGGCAAAGATTACCGGAGCTTACAACATTCCGTGTAAATATATTATCCATACACCGGGACCGGTTTGGAATGGTGGCAAATATCATGAGGCAGAACTTCTTGAATCCTGCTATAGGTCATGTCTTGATATTGCTCTTGATAAAGGAATAAGAAGCATTGCATTTCCATCTATATCTACAGGAATCTACAGCTATCCTTTGAAAGAAGCTGCGAAGATAGCTATCGGAGTGGCTCGTAAATATATCGATGAGAATCCTGGAAAGTTTGATGTTATAAAATGGGTTCTGTTTGACGATAATACTTACAATGCATACAAAGAAGCTTTAGGATAGAAAGTAAAGAGGAGTAATACAAATGAAGGACTATTACAACGTAAGTATTTATGAGGATTATATTGCAATATCTTTGTATCTTGAATATGAAGAAGTTGAAAAAATCGGCGAGAAGATGGAAGAGGCGAATGCCGATGCTTACATGAATGGATATAACTGGGATGCATTCCTGAATAAGTATCTTGAGCTAAATGCTCCTGAGATACTTGATGTTATAGAACCGGATCCGGAGGCTGGAATGTATTCAGCGTATATTAATGATGTAAATGAAGAAACAAAGGCTCTTGCTCAGAAGTTCGGTGAGATAATAGAATCTCTGATAGAAAATAAAGATACAGCGCTTGATTTCTTGGAAGAACATGGAGATGAAGTTGAGTGGGATTAAAGGAGAATTATAAATATGGGAATACGAACAGATAAAGCAGTAAATAATCATAAAAGCTTTCATACATGATCTAGCTATGTGTTGGAGGCATTTGCAGACACAATAAGAATGACTGAATCAGAGGCAAAAGAGATGATAGATTAAATTTGTTATTTCGGGGTTTTGATGATGGAATTAAAAGAATTATTAGATATATTCAGTAAGGGGGAAGTGATAGATAATCCAGAAGTATATACTGCAATGAGAAAGTATATTACTGAGAATAGAAAACTCCTCTTTGAAATGAATCATAAATGGCATGAAGACGAAGATGAAATAACTCAGATATTCTCGCAGATTATTGGAAAGCCAGTTGATAAAAGCGTAAGAGTCATGACTCCTTTTTTACTGACTTTGGAAAGAATATAACCGTAGGAAAGAACATTTATATAAATTCTGATTGTAAGTTTCAGGATCAAGGTGGGATATATATAGGTGATGATGTATTTATAGGTCATAATGTGGTTCTTGCTACTCTGGATCATGAGTTGAATCCTAATACAAGAAGGCTAATTCCTGCGCCAATTTATATAGGAAATAAAGTATGGATAGGTGCTGGAGCAATTATCACAAAGGGTGTTATCAAGCTTTGTGGAAGAAAACACAGAAGCAGAGATACTGGATGAAATGAGAGAGATACGATGAATATTCTATTTGTATGTAGTCAGAATAAACGTAGAAGCTTAACAGCTGAGAAGATATTTAACGGTGTTAATGGACATAATGTCAGATCAGCTGGAACAGAGAAGAATTCCAGAATTAAAGTTACACCAGGATTGATAGGCTGGGCTGATATGATTTTCTGTTTTGAGAAGAAGCATCTTCGCAGATTACGTGAAAAGTATTCTGATGAAATTAGTGGGAAAGATATAGTGACTCTTAATATTCCTGATGATTATGAATACATGGATGAAGAATTGCAGGATATTCTGAGGAGCTATGTTGAAGAATATTTATAAAAGATGCCCCCTTGCAGTATGTGCGCAGCTTTATAGCTGTAAGGGGTGAAAGACTAAAATATATAGATGATTATTTCGGTGAACAAGTATTATGGATAACTAGTCCGGAACAGATTAATATGGAACATATGAAATTTGTTGGGGGTTATCCTGATGAGTATTGTATTTATCTATCAGATTTATCTTTTGAGGAAAGAGAAGAAGTGTTACGTCAGTTGGGATGAAATATTTCTATTTTAACCCACAAGGTTACTTGCATATATTCTGATAAAGTGTTAGATTATGAGAGACGAAGGAAATTAGGAACCTTCAAAGACTAAATTATGAAAGGTAAGAAAGACAATGTACGCTCTTAGAAACATACAATTTAATAAGCAGCAGAAAAACGTTCAGTTCTTTAATAAAAAGAATACTGGATTTGTTTTAGTGCCCTTATTAGATGGTATGTGTAAAGGAAGAATTGTCTGATCAAATACAGATATATTTATGTATGCACACCGCTTGTCTAATAAGGCAGGCGGTTATTTTTATGCTTATTTGGGAAGATAGCTCCAATGGTAGAGCGATGGATTGAAGCTCCATGCGTTACACTTCCGAGTTTTATATGGATTTTCATAGTGCCTTATTTTCCAGGAGGGCACTCTTGATAATAGTATCAAGTTCGAATACTATGAATGATCTCATTTCTTTATTACTGATGTTCTTTTCTGTCCTAACTTCTTTAAGATTTGGTACATCAGTGGATAACTTTACCCGGGTTAGCTCTCGATTCGAAGAATCGAGGGTCTTCCGTAAGGCAGATGCTTTCTGTGTAGCAGAAACAGGACTTCCGAAGGAAGGACTGCAACCGTACTCTGTACAGTTGGCACAAAAAAATGACTGGCCAGTCAACATCCCTGAAATACGAATTTCAGGAGGGTACGGTTATGTACGATTCAAAAGAAGTAGGAAAGAGGATAAAAGAATTAAGAAAGCAGAAGAGAATGACTCAGGACGAGTTGGCAGATGTATTTAAAACAGAAAGTTCTTCATTATGCAAGATAGAAAAAGGAAGTCATACTATGTCTATCGACTACCTGATTAGCTTTGCAGACTATTTTGGGGTGTCTGTGGATTATCTTCTGAATGGAGAAAGCGTTGTAGATGATGAGATATCATAGGCATTTGCACAGCTGCCTATGCATAAGAAGGAACTGGTGAAGAAACTGATTCTGGATTTGATAAAGGTTTCTATGTAAAAAATACCATTCACGACATTTGAAATGCAATTAACAACAGAAATCGCATTTTAATGCAATAGTCGGTGTATTATCCAGACATAAGATAAAACAAACGCATCAATAAGATGCAAGTCATATAAAATTTCGTGGAGGATATGAAAGATGACAACAAGTACAATAATCGTTTTAATTTTATGCTGTGTAGTAGTTCCTATGGGAGCATTTGTAACAATGAATTCTAAGAAAAAGAATAATGCTGATAGTTCAGATAATAAGTAAGGGGGATACAACAATGGCAAATACAGTTACAAAGACAAATAATAAAGAATCAAAGATGCAGGCATTTTTTAAAGAAGATAATCCAAAGACACTTATGATACTCAATGGTTTTACAGCTTTTATATGGACACTGTGCGTAGTAATGAAACTTCATGAAGTTGTTGCTTACAATCAGTCAACTGGAGCTAGTTTATATATTCAGGGTGGCCTTGCATTATTCTACCTCGGAATGACACTTGGATATGCTTGCAAGTATGCAAAGGCTAAGAAGCTTGAAAGGGGTGAATGATTATGGCATTAAGCGATGGGTTAATCTATTTCGGAGTTGTATGTTTTCTTCTGGGAATAATCATTATTATGGCAGATCATAAACTAAACAAGAAAACAGGTGGAAATAAGAAGCTGGCTGAAAGAATTATATTCTTTAAGAATAAATGGAATGGCGAACATGCAGGCCTGGTACTTGCTCCATTTGGAGTGGCTGTATTGATGACCGTAATCAGCTGTATTACAAATATGGTTGCATTCCTTTATTTGGCTGGAGTGGTTGTACTGGTAGCTTATATCTTTATTTACAATAAGATGATGATTTATGTTGAAGCTAATGCATTTAATTCAGGTAACGATTCTGAAAAGAATCGTTGCTCCGAGTGAAACGAGGATGCACTGCACGAAGTGCAGTCAAGACTTCCGTAGGAAGGCTTGCATATCGCTGAAAGCGATATGGCACAGGTAAGGGACTGGAGGAAGATGTATGATGAGAGAATTACAGAATTATATAGAAGGAACAGTAAGATATCTAGAAGTACATAAGAAAACAAGAATACTTGTAGAAGCATTGTTAGTTCTTGCAAGCTGCAAAGCAGCATTTGAATTTGGAACACATATAGGTGAATTTTCATTTTTGTTAATACATTAAGGATGGTGAAAAATAATGACGATTGGTGCAATTATTGGTTTATCGTTACTGACAATTGTAGTGATCACAATTGTAGCAGTAGTTTGTTATTATTATAAAAAAGCTCGTGTAATTAGCGTGATAACTGGACTTGTAATTGTTGCTGCAGCATGGGCGACAGGTGCCTGGTATTATTCCGGAACTGAAGCCGGTAAGCGTGCTATTAAGACACAGCAGAGTAACTTCGGTGGTGGAATAGAGCGCCGGATTACAGTTTACGATGTAGAAGGCGATGTTATTGCCAAGTATGAAGGCAGATTCGATATCGAGTATGATGATGACAGAATTCTGTTCGATGATGAAGAAGGTCTGAGGCATATCATATATTATCCGACAGGAAATGTAATCGTAGATGAAGTTGCAAAATAGTATAGGTATATCGACTTTAAATTAGATGAAAGTGAAATAATATATGAGGATGAGGATCAGGTTGTAATCAGTAAGGAAGATTATTTAAAACATAAAGATGAATCATTTTATTTGTATTTTGAAGATTAGTATTTGACAAATGTATTGCAATAGTAATGATATAGCATCATAATTCATTTATAAAACAATACGGAGGTGGTAAAATGTCAAGCACAATACAAGTAAGAGTTGATGATGAATTAAAAATTAAATCAGATATTTTATTTAAGGAACTTGGTACAGATACAACAACTGCTATACGTATGTTCTTAACACAGGCTGTTGCATATAACGGATTTCCATTTGAAATAAGAAAAAATGTTAGTAAACTATATAAACCATTGACAGAAGATGAAATGTTAGAAAAACTTGCTGCTTCTAGAGCACATGCAGAACAGGGGCTTTATAGAGATGCTGACGATGTTGTTGC
>JAILEL010000085.1 GCA_024687845.1 Eubacterium sp. | reverse complement strand
TGGTGGATTTATATCTCATGATAAGAAAGTTGATAGTGTATTTGCCAATGTAATGGCTCAGAATGGATTTGTGGTTTTTTCATTGAATTATAGATTGGCTTATCCGAAATATACTGTTTTTGATCAGATAGATGACATAGACAAAGCTACACGGTGGATAGTTCAACATGCTTCCACCAACGGTAATTATAACTAATGAGTCGGACCAATTAAAATCGATGTCTTATTATTATAAGAATCTTCTACAAAGTAGAAATGTAGAACACGTACTGTTTGATAAAGGTTCCAAAGGACATATGGGGGTTATCTTTGATCCTAAAAAGGACGATATGATATTGATTAATGAGATACTGGATTATCTGAAAATAGATAGTTAATACGGCGTTAAGACATCTATGAGTAATCGTAGGCTTCTTTTTCATCTATTCAGAATAAAGGGGGATGATATATTAAAAAGTAGATGATTGCTATGTTATATGGATACAAGCCATATTGAGGAAATAGTTTCACTTCTTCATTTCCATTCAGAAAAATGCAAGTATATTCCAGTATTATGTAGAAAGAGAATGATCATTTTATGAAAACAGTTACAATATGCGGAAGTATGAAGTTCAAAAATGAAATGATGAAAATAGCATTTATGTTGGAAATAGATCATCATTTCAACGTATTGCAATGTGTTTATAACACAGAGAACAGAAGTGTTTCAGAGAGTGAAATGAAAGCTCTTGAAGAGGCGCATTTTAAAAGAATTGAAATTTCAGATGCGATATATGTTTTAGATGTAAATGGATATATCGGACAGCAGGTTACTAAGGAAATTGAGTATGCTGAAAGCTTAGGCAAAGAGATTATTTACCATTCTGAATTTGTGAGAGGAGACAACATTGGAGAGACAGAAAACGGAAGTGAAATTTTATGATTCGGTAGATGATTCATTGTTAAAATTTGCAGTTATTCTTGCAAAAAAAGATGGACAGTGGATCTTTTGTAAGCATAGAGATCGAGATACATTTGAAGTTCCGGGAGGACATAGAGAGCCGGGCGAAGATATAATAGATACAGCTAAAAGAGAATTATATGAGGAAACGGGAGCCGTAAAGTTTACAATTAAACCTATTTGCGTTTATTCAGTGACTGCCCCGGAAGAGTTTGACGGAGTTGAAACATTTGGCGGCCTGTTTTATGCAGATATTGAAGAATCAGAGTCGGAATTGCATAGTGAAATAGAAAAAATATATTTATCATATGACTTACCTGATAAATGGACGTATCCGTTAATTCAACCTAAATTGCTGGAGGAAGCTAAAAGAAGAGGGGTTATTATATGAGAAATATATTATCTTCAGCACATGTTCACACTACCTTTTGTGATGGAAAGACAACGGCACAGGCGATGGCTCAAACGGCATATGAAATGGGTTTTGTATCGCTTGGTTTTACATCACATGCGACACAGACGTTTGATCCGGCACATTGTATTGATCCTTCAAGAGAATGTGATTATAAAAATGAAATACGCAGGATTAAGCAGGAATATAAGGAGCGGATGGCAGTATATCTTGGGATAGAAAGAGATATGTATAGTTGTGCGGATCCAAAGGATTACGACTATTTTATTGCCTCTATGCATTATTTCAAGTTGCCTGATGGCAACTATAGTGGAGTAGATGCGCCATCGGAGATCATGCAGAAATATGTAAATGAGTATTGTGACGGTAAGGGACTCGAAATGGCTAAACGGTATTTTACGCAGTTTCGGGATTATGTAATTGAATCAAAGCCTGCGATAATAGGGCATTTTGATCTTGTCAGGTATAATAATTCGATTTTGCATTTATATGACGAAGATTCTTCTGAATATCAGGCGATGGCGCTGGATGCCTTGCGTGATCTTATTGAAACAGGGGCTTTGCTTGAGGTAAACACAGGGGGAGTCGCAAGAGGATATATGACAGAACCTTATCCGGCTGCATTTTTGCTTAAAGAATGGAAAAACTGGGGCGGTGAGGTTATTATTAATTCGGATTGTCATGATGCGAAACTTCTTGATGCAGGTTATATACAGGCCGAAGAGATTCTACTGTCTTTAGGCTATGATCATGTGGTGCGGCTTAGTCCGGATCCTGAGAAAGAAATGTGGGAACGGGTTAAACTGTATTAGCATATGAAAATATGAATTAGTTGAAACATCTTTTATTGATTGCTCCACAAAAATAGTGATAGTTGTAAAGTGAGATGGATAAAACGAGTAGTTTGTAAAAGTTTATTTCAGTTTAAATAGAACGATATTCTATTTTATACTTGACAAGAGAAGATTCCTCCGTATAATGAAATTAGAACGATATTCTAATTTCGAAAGGGGTTTTTCATGAAGGGGAGAATCTATTATTTTACAGGTACAGGAAACAGTATGCGAGCTGCCCGTGTGATAGCGGGACAACTGAAAGATACAGAGATAGTATCCATGAGGACGGACCCCGGGGACTATCCGGCGACGGACTGT
>JAILEL010000075.1 GCA_024687845.1 Eubacterium sp. | reverse complement strand
TACTTGTCACACTTTGTGATTTGGGTTATACTCTTAGCTGTTGTCAAAAGATAAACTGCTGATTATCAGCAGTAACGATAAAGTACTATAGGAAGGATACAAAAATGGGTATGAATATAGCGTGTCTTGATCTTGAAGGTGTTCTTGTACCGGAAATCTGGATTGCATTTTCCGAGGCAAGTGGGATTCCAGAGCTTAGAAGAACAACTAGAGATGAACCTGATTATAATAAACTGATGAACTGGAGAATCGGAATCCTGAATGAAAATGGTCTTGGACTTAAAGAGATTCAGGAGACTATCGCAAAGATAGATCCACTCCCTGGAGCTAAAGACTTCCTGGATGAGCTCAGAAGTGTTACACAGACAATTATAATTAGTGACACTTTTGAACAGTTTGCTAAACCACTTATGGAAAAATTAGGAATGCCTACTATCTTCTGCAACAGTCTCGAAGTTGCTGAAGACGGAAAGATTACCGGTTTTAAAATGAGATGTGAGCAGTCAAAGCTTACTACAGTCAAGGCTCTTCAAAGCTGTGGTTTTGATACAATCGCAACCGGTGACAGCTTTAATGATCTTGCAATGATTCAGGCCAGCAAAGCAGGCTTCCTCTTTCGCTCCACAGAGCAGATCAAGGCAGACCATCCTGACCTGCCAGCATATGAAGAATATAGTGACTTACTTGCCGCATTTAAAGCAGCACTTTAGTCCACAAAAATAAGCTCACTTACGTGAGCTTATTTTTTTATATTATGATGTGGGGGTCAATAGTTTCTTTAGACTATCTGCAATGCCTCGCGAATATTTGATACATAGTGAATCTCCGCCCCCATTTTATCCAGCTCGGCACTTTGGTTTGATCTGGGAACTACAAGTCTGTTATATCCAAGCTTCGTTGCCTCTTTAATTCGCTGGGTTATATTACGAACTCCCCTTATTTCTCCTGCCAGTCCTATCTCTCCAATTATTACTGTATGTTCATCCACAGGCCTGTCTCTAAAGGATGAGGCTATTGCTAGTAGAACTCCAAGATCGGTAGATGGATCGTTCATTTTCATTCCACCAGCAATATTAACATAACAGTCGCATCCGGAAAGGTCGATTCCACCTCTTTTTTCAAGCACAGCTATAAGCATGTTAACACGATTATAATCAAGTCCCACACTCGTTCTTCTAGCCATATTATAGTTTGAATCTGCACAGAGCGCCTGAATCTCAACCAGCAGAGCTCTTGTTCCTTCAACAGTGCAGACTACAACTGAACCCGATGCATTTTCAGGACGACCGTTCAGGAAGAATTCAGAAGGATTGGATACCTCTTCCAATCCAGAATCAATCATATTGAAAACACCTATCTCATTAGTAGAACCAAATCTATTCTTATTTGCACGAAGCACACGGAAGCCTCCGCTCTCATCTCCTTCAAAATAAAGAACTGAATCTACCATATGCTCAAGTGTTCTAGGTCCAGCAACTGTTCCTTCCTTAGTAACGTGTCCGACAATAAATACAGCAGCTCCTTTAGTCTTGGCAATCTGAAGAAGTCTTGATGTTACTTCTCTGACCTGCGAAACAGTACCTGGAGCGTTATCAATATCATTTGACATTATGGTCTGGATTGAGTCAATGATCACAACCTCTGCCTTCAGGCTGTCTATCTGACTTTCAATGTTATCCATATCATTATCACTAAGCAGCATCAGTCGCTCTTCCATAACTGTACCGGAAGTGATTCCGAGTCTGACCGCCCTTGATTTTATCTGTGAAACTGATTCCTCTCCGGATACATACAGAACCTTTGTATCCGACTCAACCAGATTCTTACACATTTCAAGAAGAAGTGTTGATTTACCAATTCCCGGATCTCCGCCCACAAGAACAAGCGAGCCCTTTACAATTCCACCACCAAGTACTCTGTCAAGCTCTCCAATCCGTGTATGAATTCTCGTCTCCTCGGAGGATGAAACATTTTTTATGCTGGTTGCCTTAGGTCTCTCGGACACTGAAATAGTTTTTGCTGTGGACTTGGACCGTACTGTAACTTTTTCTTCCACAAATGTATTCCAGGCTCTGCAGCCTGGACACTGTCCAAGCCACCTGCTGGATTCATATCCACATTCTTTACAGAAAAAAACTTGTTTTTCCTTTGCCATGTTTTCCTCTCTTATTATCTATTATCCGTAATGTTTTTTTGTTGTTATAAAAAGGCACCCCTGCACTTCAATCCGGGGTGCCTTTGATGTTATTAACTAATTACAGTTTTTCAATCTCCACATTTACAAGATCTTTATCTGCAAGTGCTAAACTGATGCTGAGTTTTCCACCAAGATTTGTTTTCATCTCTCCAACAGAAACCCCATCCACTTCAACCTTATATGCTGTTTCAGCTTCAAGTTCAAGTGTTACCTGAGCATCTGCATCACATTCAACACTGAAGGTTATTTTCTTATCGTTTGCCTTAAATTCATGTACAACAGTTCCTGGAACTGATTCATAAACAAACATTCCATTTTTTTCAAGCTTTGTAATCTCATTAAATGTTTTTATCTTGTAGCTGTCTCCATTGTACTCAAATCCATCTTTTTTTGTTTTGGTTGTCAGTTCATAATTACCAAAACTTATTGAACCATTTTCTTCTTCGCGAATGAGTTCATCAATAACTGCCATTTTTTTACCTCCTAGTATTTACCAACCGGCAATTTGTGCTTTGAACTGATATAACATTCCTCGATATCAATAAAACCTAAGCACTGGTAATACATTATATAATAAATTCTACACTAACATAATATGTAATATACCTTTTACCAGTATATACTCACGTTAGATGCTATAATAATATCAAATAAAACTAAATATTTCCATATAATTGTATCTTTTTTTCTAATCGTTTTTCTCAAGGCTGTTTTTTATTCGAACTTTGAATCTCACCTTATCGTCTACGACAGAAACACTTACATTATCACCCTCTTTTATCTCACCCTTCAGAATCGCTTCAGCCATCGGATCTTCAACGTATTCCTGGAGAGCTCTTCTAAGAGGACGTGCTCCGTATTTCTTATCATAGCCTTTATCGAAGATAAGCTTGGTGAGTCTAGAACCATAGGAGAGATTAACATTCATATTCTCAAGTACTCTGTTTCTGAGTTCCTTAACCAGAATATCAGCTATCTGAAGAACTTCACCTTCTCCTAATGCTTTAAATACTATTATGTCATCAAGTCTGTTCAGGAATTCCGGCTTAAAAAGGTTCTTAACCTCTTCCATAACATTTGACTTCATTTCCTCGTAGCTCTTCTGCTCTGACTCGTCAGCCACAAATCCAAGTGTTTTAGGATCTATTATTCTGTTAGCTCCAAGGTTCGAGGTCATTATGATAATTGTATTTTTAAAGTTGACCTTCCTGCCCTGTGCATCTGTAATCATTCCATCATCAAGCACCTGAAGCAGAACATTAAATACATCCGGATGAGCCTTCTCAACCTCATCAAAAAGCACTACGCTATAAGGATTTCTTCTAACCTGTTCTGAGAGCTGACCACCTTCATCATATCCAACATATCCCGGTGGAGAACCAATCATCTTAGAAACATTGTGTTTCTCCATGTATTCAGACATATCCACTCTGATAAGATTTTTTTCATCCCCGAAAAGGACTTCTGCAAGAGCCTTTGACAGCTCTGTCTTTCCAACTCCCGTAGGTCCAAGGAATAGAAATGAACCAATCGGCTTATCAGGACTTCTGAGTCCAGCTCTGCTTCTTCTTATAGCACTGGCTATAGCACGGACTGCCTCCTCCTGTCCTACGATTCTCTTATGCAGTGTGTCTTCAAGTCCTATCAGCTTCGACTGCTCCGACTGAGTAATCCTTGCAACCGGAATTCCCGTCCATGTAGCAACCACATCAGCTATATCATCAGAATGAATAGTGAGAGTGCCTTTCTCACTAGCAGAGCTCGCTCTTACTCTTTCACTTTTTTTCTGATTGATCATTGATCTAAGTTCTGCAGCCTTCTCTATCTTGCCATCATGAAGTGCTTCCTCCATAAGACGTCTGAGAAACCATTCTGAAGACTCAGAAAAATCGTAGTAAAAATCCTCAGGTATATTTCCAAGCTTAACCTTGGAACAAGCCTCATCTAAAAGATCGATAGCTTTATCTGGTAGAAATCTGTCATTGATATATCTTATAGACATATCAACAGCACTTACGATTGCTTCCTTCGTTATGGTAACACCATGGAAATCCTGATAACTCTGAGACAAGCCTTCAAGCATTTCTATAGTCTCATCTCTGGTTGGCTCCTCGACCTTAACCGGCTGAAATCTTCTCTCAAGTGCTGCATCCTTCTCAATATACTTTCTGTACTCATCCTGAGTAGTTGCGCCGATTACATGCAGCTCTCCTCTTGAAAGTGCAGGCTTAAATATATTTGCAGCGTCATGTGTACCCTCTGCACCACCAGCTCCAATAAGGGAATGAAGCTCATCTATAAAAAGAATAATATTCGGATCAGCCTTAAGCTCATCTATAGTATTCTTTAGTCTTTCCTCAAAATCACCTCTGTATCTGGTTCCTGCTATCATACCAGAAAGATCAAGACTCATAATTTTGAGATTAAGCAGGCTGTCCGGAACACATTTTTTCTGAATAAGCTGGGCTAGTCCTTCTACAATAGCTGTTTTTCCAACTCCCGGTTCACCTACAAGACAGGCGTTGTTCTTAGTTCTTCGCCCAAGAATCTGAATCACTCTCAGTATCTCAGAGGTTCTTCCAACTACCGGATCCAGCTTAAGTTCTGCCGCTTCTTTGGTAAGGTCTCTGCAATAGGTTTCAAGACAGCTCTTCTTTTTTTTGCCAAATATATTATTATTCTTTGACTTTTCAGGAAGGAAGCGCTCACTATATTTTACCGCTTCATTTTTACCCAGACCGCAAGCCATAAGTGACTCTACTATAAGATTCGCTGGTGAGATTTTTTTCCTTTCCAATGTACTTTTAATGTCAACATTCATGTCGCGCATAAGCATTATTAGTACATGGGCAGTTCCCACAGAATCTGATTTTAAAGCAGCCGCTTCTCTTTTTGCATCCTCAAGAAGCTTTTCAGTTTTATCTGTGAAGGTCACTTTCCCGCCATCACGCCTTGCTTCCTCAACAGAAGTCTGTTTACCGATAATTCCAAGAAGATACTTCATATCTTCCGAGCGAAGACCATTTTTCAGCATGATACTATAAGCAGTTCCCACATGAACCGTAAATAGTGCTATAAAAATATGTCTGCTGTCGATATAACCTCCACCAAGTCTTTTTGCAAGATTTGAGGCTTCATTTATGACCATTTCAAATGTAACTGAGTATTTTAATTCTTCCAAGCTTTTCTCCACCTAAAACTTAACTCTCGTCAATTGCCTTACCGATATCATGTCTCATATATTTATTATCAAAATCAATTAATTCTGTCGCCTTGTATGCATTTGCTCTTGCTTCAACAAGAGTATTTCCAAGTGCGGTTACGCCTATAACACGTCCTCCGTTTGTAACCACCTTCCTGCTTCCATCAGAAGCTTCAGCGAACTTGGTTCCAGAATGGAATACATAATAGCCTTCCTTATCCTTGAAGTTTTCAAGTCCTCTTATCTCATAACCCTTCTTATAAGATACTGGGTAACCATCTGATGCAAGCATTACACAAACAGCCGCATTATCCTCAAACTGAAGATCTATCTTGTCAAGAGTACCATCAGCACACGCTTCCATTACTTCAAGCATATCATTCTTAAGTCTTGGGATAACAACCTGAGCTTCAGGATCACCAAATCTCGCATTAAACTCAAGAACCTTGGGTCCCTTAGGAGTAAGCATGAGTCCACAGAACAGAACCCCCTTAAAAGGTCTTCCCTCTGAAGCCATAGCATCAATAGTTCTCTGATATACATTTTCCTCACAGAACTTAGCTATCTCTTCTGTGTAGAATGGGCTTGGTGAAAATGTACCCATACCGCCTGTGTTAAGTCCTGTATCTCCATCACCAGCTCTCTTATGATCCTGAGCAGATGTCATCGGAAGTATGGTCTTTCCATCCGAGAAACAGAGAACAGAAACCTCACGGCCTGTCATGAACTCTTCGATAACAACCTTATTTCCGGCATCACCGAACTTCTTATCAACCATGATCTCTTTGATTCCGTCCTTTGCTTCCTCAAGTGTCTGACAGATCAGCACTCCTTTTCCAAGAGCCAGACCGTCGGCCTTAAGTACGTAAGGAGCTTCAAGAGTCTCAAGATATGCTATAGCCTTATCAGCATCTTCGAAGGTTTCATAAGCAGCTGAAGGAATATTATATTTCTTCATAAGGTCCTTTGAAAAAGCTTTTGAAGCTTCAATTATTGCTGCATTTTTTCTTGGTCCGAAGGTTCTGATACCAGCGTCAAGAAACGCATCAGCCACACCAGCTGCAAGCGGATCATCAGGAGCAACTATAACAAAATCAATCTCTTTTTCCTTTGCAAAGCTCACAAGTGAAGGTGCATCCATTACAGATATGTCAACACATTCAGCCAGCTCAGCAATTCCTGCATTTCCTGGAGCAGCATAAAGCTTATCACACTTTGGACTTTTTGCTACAGCCCATGCTATTGCATGCTCACGTCCTCCACCACCTACAATAAGTACTTTCATTTTATTTACCTCTCTGAATCGAATAAATCATTATTTTTTATATACAACCTGTCCGGAGGAGATAAGAGATATCGCTTCCGGAAGTATCTTCCATTCTGCCTCTTCCATTATTCTCTTTTGAAGAATCTCTGGTGTATCTCCATCCTGAACGTAAACTGCTTTCTGAAGTATTATAGGACCTGTATCTGTTCCTGCATCTACAAAATGCACTGTTGCACCTGACACCTTAACTCCTCTTTCAAGGGCTGCCTTATGCACTCTAAGTCCATAATATCCTGTTCCACAGAAGGAAGGAATAAGTGAAGGATGAATATTTATGATCTTGCCTTCATATTTCTTTATAACGATTTCAGGAATCACAACCAGGAAACCAGCAAGTACTATAAGATCCGGAGCATATTCATCTAATTTTTCCAGAAATGCTTTATTAAAGGATGCTCTATCCGGAAAATCCTTCGGTGATACAACTTCGCCCTTGATTCCGGCATTCTTGGCTCTTTCAAGAGCATATACACCGTAATTATTACTTATAACACCAACTATTTCTGTATCTTTTATTGTTCCGTCATTTACTCTGTCAATTATGGCCTGGAGATTTGTTCCACCACCTGAAACAAGAACTAAAACTTTGAACATATTTTTATCCTCATTATTTTGATTTCAACTGATTTGCAACATAAAACATCACTATTATATTAGAATCACGCCTTCGCTGCCTTCTACAGTTTCTCCGATAACACACGCCTTGTCACCTGTACTTGCCAATGCCTCAATAACCTTGTCAGCATCTGCCTTATCTACAGCAAGCACCATTCCAATACCCATATTATAGGTGTTATACATCATATGTTCATCAATATCACCTTTTTCAGCAAGAAGTTTAAAGATAGCAGGTATTTCATAAGAATCCTTTTTAACCTTTGCTGTTATTCCTTCAGGAAGCATACGAGGAATATTCTCGAAGAATCCACCACCTGTAATATGGCTGCAGCCCTTAATGGTTACACCTGCTTTTTTAACAGCTTTAAGTCCCTTGACATATATTCTTGTTGGCTCTATAAGTGCCTCACCAAGAGTTTTGCCAAGTTCATCATAGTAAGTATCAAGTGACTCCTTACTCATATCAAATACTTTTCTTACAAGCGAGAATCCATTGCTATGAACTCCTGATGAAGCTATACCGATAAGCGCATCACCAGCCTTTATATTCTCACCTGTTATAAGGTCTTTCTTATCAACAACACCTACTGCAAATCCTGCAAGATCGTATTCATCTTCTGGCATAAGTCCAGGATGCTCAGCGGTTTCACCACCAACCAGAGCAGCTTCAGACTGAATACATCCTTCTGCAACACCCTTTACTATCTCTGCAATCTTCTCAGGATAGTTCTTGCCGCAGGCTATATAATCAAGGAAAAAGAGAGGTTCGCCACCTGAACACGCAATGTCATTTACACACATAGCAACTGCATCAATTCCAATAGTATCATGTTTGTCCAAAACAAAAGCCAGCTTAACCTTAGTTCCACATCCATCTGTTCCTGAAAGCAGAACTGGTTCTTCCATATCTTTGATTTTACTGAGATCAAATGCACCAGCAAAACCTCCAAGCCCTCCCAGAACTTCCGGACGCATAGTTTTCTTAACATGCTCCTTCATAAGTTCAACTGACTTGTAACCAGCCTCAATGTCAACACCTGATTTTTTGTAATCCATCTCTTTTCCTCCTTGGATTTGTTATTTCAAAGGATGTCTATTTCCTGACAGCCTTTGAAATATGATAACATCTCTGAACCAATTTAAGATTATAATAAATAAAAGTGGTATTGTAAACACCACATAAAAGAAAAAACGGAAAATAATAATTTATAAGGAATATCCCCGGCTCCAGATAATCTGGATAGCCGGGGACTTGAGAAAGGTAAAAAATTTATTTAACTTTCTTGAAGGAGAAAGTAACTTTTTTAAGTTTGTTCTTCTTAACTAAAGTAACTACCTTGTTATACTGTTTCTTACTCTTTGCATAAATAATAACCTTAGTTGTTTTGGCATTTGGTACGCCAGTAAATGTAGAAGAGTTAATCTTAAGATTCTTATTTGCATAGAGTTTAATTGTTTTAGCAGCCTTACAATTCTTAAATGCGCCTGCTCCGATTGCTGAAAGGTTCTTCTGTTTTGAAAGGTCTATCCCCTTAAGCTTTACATCACCTGCAAATGCATTCTTACCGATTGTTGCAACTGATGTTCCTTTGAATACAATACTTGTAAGTTTCTTGCAGTTAGCAAATGCAGATGCATTTATCTTCTTAACGTTCTTTCCTATAACAACCTTAGTAAGCTTATTATTCTTAGCGAATGCATTTGCTGCAATCTGTGTAACCTTTACTGTCTTGCTGTCAATTACAACTGTTGCTGGAATTGTAACAGACTTCTTAGATTTAGCTTCCTTTGAAGGCTTAAATATTGCTTCTTTAGTATTTAATGCTGTAAATGTACCAGCTGAAGTTACAGCTGTCTCACCCTTCTGAACCTTCTTATCACCGTTATTCTTACCCTTAGAAGTATTCTTTGCAGGATTTGTTTTTCCAGGCTCATTCTTAGAAGGTTCATCCTTCTGAGTAACTGGTACATCGTACTTATCTTCTGTATTATCTTCTGGAGACAATTCAACAGAGCTAATAACATTACCATCTTTATCAGTTTCTTCAAGATAGAAGTTGTCAAGATATACATGATGCACATCAGTTATTCTTTCATCAAATTTACCAAGGCTTACACTGAGAAGTGCATCTGTATCTGTATCTGCTGTCATCTGGAACTTAAGTTCAAATGGTTTTTCTGTCCATGTATTGGTAAGATTGATTACATTATCTCCAGAGTAAACATCCCACTTATCATCCTTTGAACCATCTCTCTGCATAACTACGCTTATCTGACGATCAACTGTAGACTTTGCATTAAATGTGAGTCTGTAATAGCTATCCTTCTTAAGTGTTATACCACGCTGCTTGAGCTGTATATTCCAGTCTGCTGTACCTGTATCTTTGATATCAGCATCAAATGCAGTTTCATTTCCTTCCTTCTGTGAATCCACACCAAAGGTTGCAGCAGCTTCCTGATAATAACCATACTCATAGCCTGCAAGCCCTGAGGTAAAGGAACCATTCTGTATAAGTGTATTCTCAACAAGCACTACATTATCCAGATAGTATGTTCCTGGTTTAAAGAACTTGAATGAAACGCCTGATTCTTCATCAGTAAGATCCTTATCGAATCCTACCTTGTATTCATATGACTTTCTTTCTTTTGTAAGTGCAGGCTTATACTTCTTTCCACCTACGAAAACAGACATTCCATCTGTTACACCATCACTTGAATAAGAATCAAAGCTGAAGCTATATACTCCCTTTGCAAGTGGAGCAATATCATTCTGTGATACAATTACCGGATCAAGCTTTGTAGCTCCTTCAGGAACAACAACCTTAACTCCGAGTTCCCTTTTTCTTCCTTTACCAGTCATAGGATTGGTTACTTTAACTTCTGCTTCTTTAGTACCCTTTTCTACCTGCCAGTACTTAAGGCGGTCACTACCCTGTTCAAATGAACCATTGTATATATGATTGCCTTCTGCTGTTATTGTCTTTTCAAACTTCTCAATTACTTCTTCACCTGACTTATGAACGAGCTTTATATTGCTAATGTAAACAGGTGCTGTTGAACCCTGGTTACCAAGATTGAATTCAAGACTTCCATTAGCATCATTCTTTTTATCCATAGTAAATGTTGCACTATAGGTCTTTCTTTCAGTCGTGATATTGAACTTTGTATCCTCGTAATATCTTGTCCATCCGCGATCCGGGCCTTCAACATCTACAATGATGCTTCTATCTTCATCTGCCCATGCATCAAATGTAATCTCATATTCCCATCCCTTGATCATTGGAAGACCAGCCTGTTTAAGCTGAACACTATGATTCTGTTCTCCAATATTATCCTGAGAGATTTTCAGCACTCCATCACTAATGCTGTATGTTGTACCATCTTTACAATCCTTTTCAAGATGGAGTTCAAAGTTATCGCCCTCTGAATTCATTGGCTTAAGATCTGTTGCAAAGTTACCATTTGTTATATAATTTCCATCTTTATCAGCTGTTTTATATACCACTTCATGAGAAGGAGCCTGAACCTCTTCTTCCATTTTTGCGTATGTTGCAGCATCCTTCTGATAAACTCTGACATAATCTATATCATATGACTGATTTGCCATATCATCTACAACTTCCTGATTTGGATATCCAACCCATTCCCCACCAACTGCAAGGTTAAGGATAACATAGAAGTTCTGATCAAAAGGAGCCGGATATGTCAGCTGACTTGTCTCATCTTTTCCTGCAAACCAGTCATTTGTACTACCAGCTACTTTGCCATCTACATACCAGGTTATAAGACCAGGTTCCCAGTCAAGTCCAAAAACGTGATAATCTTCTGAAAAATCCTTTTGGTCCTCAGCTGTAAATGTTTCACATTCATAATGACTATGTCCTTCTTTGTCATTATAACCATAATGAATGTTATGGTGGGAATGGTTAGTAGACTGCCCCATTACTTCCATAATATCCATCTCACCACATCTTGGCCACTGACCATATACATCCTCATCAGAAGACATAAGCCAAAACGCAGGAAGGTATCCCTGTCCCTGTGGAACTCTCGCTCTTGCTTCAAAATAACCATAAGTGAAATCATGCTTATTCTGAGTATTTACACGCCCAGATGTATAGTCATATGCAGATTTTATATCTACATCTTCCGAAAGATCCAGAAGTGAAATAGATGATAATTCCAAAGTAGAAGGAGCACTCTTTCCTTCTCCTAAGTTACCAAGATTCATCTGAATAGCAGCTTTCTCAGCATTACATTTTCCCATTTCAAACTCAAGAGTATATTCACTCTCTTCTGTTCCAATTGCAAATTCCTGAGAAGCAAGAGGTGTTGAATAATCTTCTGTGTTTGCAAAATTAACTGCTATACTTCTTGCTACTGTAGACTTAGCCTTAAATGAAAGCTTATATTGATGTCCCTCAGTAAGTGTCATACCAGGCTTCTGAAACTGAACATCCCATGGATTTGTTTTTACATCATCAATAACAATAGTAGCCTTTCCGTTTGCAACAGTAGCACCAGGTCCTGACCATGTATCATCGAAGCTTTTATTATTCAGAACATCAGGATTTGACGAACCTTGTTCTTCTTTTTTAGTTGCTTTTGGTATAAGCTTAAGAACTCCATCCTCAACCTTGATATTGTCCTGCATATCGCCTACACCGACATATCTCTGAAGCTCTTCATTTACCCATTTAGGCTCATGAGCCTCGATATTCCAATCATTCGTGTTGATGGCAGTTCCATCAAACTCATCATTCCATACCAGCTTGTAATCTGTGCTGTCCTTAACATATGAAGGTGCTGAGTTCTTATCAGGTGCTGGTTCAGCAGCTGATACACTCAGTGGCATGTAAGACATCGACATTCCTACAGACATTGCCAGAGCAAGCGGCTTATACCATTTGTTCTTTTTCATTAATATTTCTCCTTTCCGATTTACAGAAAATCTCGTGCCAAATGTTTTTCCGTTACTGGCACTCTTGTAACTTTGTACAATAAGTTTACAAAAACAGAGCATTTCATTATATATATTTACGAATAAAAAATATCAAAATCATGAACCATTATGATTTTTTACAAATAACTATGTTAGTTCGTAGGATGATATGTTAAACTTGACGTAACTCTTCTATTCACTTTGGGATTTTTATAAGGAGATAAGTTTTTTATGGGACTTTTAAAGGGTTATTTTGATATAGATGGTTATTCAGAGGACACTGATCTTCACCGTGATACATCTGAAGAAATATCATTTTTCCGTTCAGTCTGTAATGGTGATATTGATGCCATTTATAAAAATATAGAAGATAAGAGATTTTTGGATCAGGAAGGTGTAGGAAAACTATCAAGAGATCCTGTTCAGAATCTAAAATATCATCTGGTTATCACTGCAGCTATCATCGCAAGGCTCTGTATTGAAAAGGGGCTGGAACCGGAACGTTCCTATCGCATGAGTGATTATTATATCAAGATGCTGGATAATGCTTTGACAGAAGGTCAGGTAGAAGAGATTCACAACCGGATGGTTCTGGACTTTACAGGCAAGATGCGTCTCTTAAAGAAGGATAAGGGCATATCCCGCTCTGTAACAAAATGCATAGACTATATATATTCGCACATAAATGAGAGAATCACTATAGCCCGCCTTGCAGAAAACTCGAACGTCTCTACCAGCTTCTTATCGAGACAGTTTAATAAAGAAATAGGCATTCCTATCAGTGATTATATTAGAGAAATAAAGATTGAGATGGCTCAGGAAAAGCTTATAAATTCAAATGACAGCATACTGGACATTGCTATGCAGCTATCATTCTCATCCCAAAGCCATTTTATCCAGGCATTTAAAAAAGTTACTGGAACTACTCCTAGAAAATTCCGCGAGCAAAACAGTGGAAAGAAATGGGAACTCGGAAAATAATTTGAGATAGAAGTAAATATGATTAGCAAAAGAAGTCCGCCAGAACGGCGGACTTCTATTATTTACTAAAACTTCCCATACTATGAAAATCACATATATAGTTTAAAGATGCGGGTATCAAAATTAACTTGAGGTACTTACGTCTTATTACAGTAATTTCACAACCTCATCAACCACTGGCTTCATATGCTCATCTATAAGACCAAAATCTTTTTCTTTATAATTCCATGCTGAACGGCCGATATGGAACTTATCAAAGGAAGAACTGATGAACTTGTACCACTCAAGAGTATCTTCAGGTTCTGCAAGATTGATAACACCATATTCACCACAGTAAAGTGCTACATTTCTCTCCTCTGCTATCTTTACAGCCTCTTCAAAATATTTATCAAAGTATGCTGCTGAAAGCATTTCATCTTCACCAAATCCATCAAATCCTACAGTTACCTGCTCAAGATACTGTTTTGAAAGCTCTGCCATCTTTTTATAGCTTATCGCAAGAGGTGTTCTGAAGGATGGATCCATACCAGGTGCCCAGAAAGCTCCCTGATGTGTAAAGATTAAAGGCTCATAGCAATGGAAATTATATACAATATTTTCATCATAAGGCATCACAAGGTCTCCAAGTGATTCAATACTGTTATTATAATAACCACCGATAAGAATCTTAATGTCTGGAGCAAACTCCCTTATCTTTTTAATACATTCTACTGATATTCTGTTCCATTCATCGCAGTATTCTTTATCTGTAACTTCATTTAATATCTCAAACGCCAGTCTGTCAGAGTATTTGCCAAACTTCTCAGCCAGCTTCTCCCACAATCTGTAGAAGCGTTCCTGATACTCTTTTTTCTCAAAGAAACCTTCTTCATTTTCTCCACTGTCGAAGCTGAATCCAAAAGTCTTATGCAGATCAAGAATCATATTCAGACCAAACTTACCACACCAGTCAATAGCACGCTGAATATAGTCAAAGCCTGACTCGATATACTCACCAGTTTCTGTTTCAACAAGATCATAATCAATAGGAACACGAATATGATCAAGCCCCCATTTGCTTATATTTTCAATATCCTTCTCAGTAATAAATGTGTCATATGTTTCTTTAGTATGATCGCACTGAGACAGCCATCCACCAAGATTAACCCCATGTAAAAATCCAGTAAACTCCTTCATAAACCGTAGAACCTCCCCATATTGTAATACTTACCTGGTCATTATAACATGATTAAATATTTGAATGATAGTTGTTTTTATCATATTTCGTATTCTTAATGTTATATCCACCTACCATCCAATCTGATTATATATGAGCCCCCAAAAATTATATATTAAAAATCAAAAATTTATATCATTTACATGAACCATTTTATTTACTAATTGCTTTAAATAATTCCTCTAATATGTTAAAATGTTTTCATGGGGGGTAAACTATAATTCAAGTGACATTTCCTATCAGGATAATGTCGAAAGGGGTTAAGCAAATGAAAGATAATAATCGTCCTAACATTGGTTTTCTAACATGTCATCTTGACAACGACTATGCCTTTGAAATATGCAAGGGCGTCGAATATGCTGCCGAGGAAGCAGATGTTAATCTTATCGTTTTTCCTGGAATGTATCTTAATGCATCCTACAACGATCCAGTAAATGCCCAGTATGACTATCAATATAATTCCATTTTTTATTATGCAAATAGTAAATCTCTTGATGCACTCATAGTTTCCATCGGATCCATCGGAAGCTTTATCTCTGTTGATGACAAAAAAGCATTCCTGGATTCTTTTAATATGCCTGTTATTACAATTGAAGCAGAAATTCCCGGTTATCCTTATCTCTATACTGAGGGCGTCTCCGGAATGAGAAGCTGTATCGAACATCTGATAAAGGATCATGGTAAAAGAAGCATAGGCTTCGTCAGTGGCAGACTGGAAAATGCAGATGCGCTCGAACGTTTTAATGTATATAAAAAAGTTCTTCACGAAAATGGAATTCCATATGATGAGGGCAAGGTTGCTTATGGCAATTTCTCAGAATTCACTGAAAAAATCGTTGGTGAAGTACTTGATCGAAATCCAAATCTCGAAGCACTTGTTTTTGCAAATGACACTATGGCTATCGGTGGCTACAAAGCTATCCGCAAGAGAGGGATGGTAATCGGCAAAGATATTCTTGTTACTGGATACGATAACACCCCTACTTCTCTCGCCCTTAATCCTCAGCTTACAACGGTCGATAACAACATTATGGACCTTGGATATAACGCTGTCTATCAGGCAATCGAACTGCTGAAAACAGGTGAGACCAGTGTTTCCCTGCTCCATTCAAAGCTTGTTAAGAGACTCTCCTGCGGTTGTAATCCTGCCAAGGATGCAGATTTTATTTCCGAGCTTAATTCAAGGCTTGACGCTATGACAGGAGCAGAGCTGATTGATATATTCAAAGAGAATTTCCTCAGTCAGTATCTTCATACATTTTATTCAAAACAGCTTTTTGAAATACTTGATCCATACTTCTCAGTTTTTACTGATTATCTGTTTCAGGATATCACATTTCAACCTGATGACCTTAGGAATGCCACAGAGAAGGTTCTTGAAAGTGAGATTATCACCTACTACTTCTCACACAGTAAGCTGACATTTATGATAGAGCTCCTGTCAAACTTTTTACTCAGCCTTAATTTTAAAACCAAAAAACATATAGTTCTTGAGTCCATGTTTAATACCATATTGTCCTTCCTCTCCTTCTACATTTCTAATGAATATATTCAGGAGGTTAAGCAGAACAAGCAGAATGTATGGGATTCCATGAGACTTACTAGAGATACCATTCTGAATGCATCGGTTGATGACAAATGTTACGAAGTAATCGCCGAAAATCTTCAGAAGAACAGTGATTTTCGAAGTGCATATCTGTACATTTATGATGAACTGCCAATATTACTTAATGATGGCATGTGGAAAGTTCCTAAGTATGTACATCTTCAGGCTTTCTGCAAGGATGGTCAGTCCGAGATTCTGGATGAAGGAGACAGAATTCTTCCTTCATATATGATATTCAACAACAAATATACTCCGAACGAGAGAAGGCACACCATGGTTATCACACCTCTCTTCACAAACGAGTCCCAGCATGGACTTATGCTTGCTGAAACAACTATCTCTAATTTTGGAAAGATATATCCTACATCACTTCAGCTTGGAACTGCTCTCAAATTCTTATCTCTGATGAGACAGGAAATCGCAATCCAGAACAAACTCGAACAGACGATGAGTGAGATAAGAGATAAAAATGATCAGCTAAATGCCATTTCCATAACAGACGAGCTGACCGGCCTCTATAACAGACGTGGATTCTTCGAAACTGTTGAGCAGTTGATCAGCAACAAAAGCTACAGTGGCAAGCCAGCGCTTGTTGGTTATATCGATATGGATAATCTGAAACAGGTTAATGACAGATATGGTCATAAAGAAGGAGACTTTGCATTATCGAGTATTGCCACCACGCTCAGAAAAAGCTTTCCTAAAGGAACGGTAATCGCTCGTATAGGTGGTGATGAATTCGCAGTTTTCACTCCAAGCATTGAAGGCACTACTATGAAGAACATCACTGACAGTATGAATTATTATCAAGACAAGGTTAATGAACAGGCCGGAAAACCATATTACGTAGAATTCAGTTACGGATTCACGAATCTGACCTGCTGTGAAAGTCTTGATCTCGACTCCGAAATGATAAAAGCTGATGAAATCCTATACAAGGATAAAGCTAACAAACGTAAAGACGTTGATAAAAAACCACAGTAATAAAAGAAAGAAGCGAGTGTGATAGTTAATTCTATGTACTCGCTTCGTTTATATTTACACTTTTATATTTATTTTATTATATTTTTTTATTTATTCTTATATAATGATGTGGGTGTCAAAAGTACCTTTTGACACCATGTGACATAATCACTTATCTTCTTTCTTCACAAGCTCTTCCATGATCATAAAGACATCTGGATGTTTTTTCTTAAGATTCATCGGCTTGAAGTCACTGTCAAGAAAGGCATGGCTGGTTTCCGCCATATGAAGCAATTCATCCGTTCCAGATCTATAAATCTCATATTTAAGTGTGAATCTTACAGGCGTCAGTTTAACTATTTCAGGTCTTATCTCGATAATATCTCCATATGTGATTGACTTAAGATAGTAATCATGCAGCTCAAGTACTGGAATTATTATCCCAATCCTTTCAAGTTTATCATAGGAAAGCCCCACCTGATCCATAAGATTAAGTCTTGCTTCTTCAAGATATCTTGCATAGTTGGAATGATGTACTATATGCATCTGATCAGTCTCATAATAATTTATTACTCTTACGTAACTTTCTATCTTTCCCATATCTACCTCTCTTTGGATTTCTCACACTCATATAATATAATGTACTACTTTACATTAAAAGGCATCTGAATCATCAGTTATAGATTTCTCGTTTTTCTGTTCGACTACTTCCGATGACCTATCCATAACACTTATACTCAGAGAAGATTTTTCCTGATCTATCTTCTTCGCAGTTCTGTCAGGACTGATCGGTGGTCTGGCTGATTCTGCCTTCTTTTCCTCACTGTCCTCTTCCTGAGTAAAGTTCAGAGACATCTGATTTCTTTCTTCACGTTCCTTCGCCATTGCTTTCTCTCGTTCTTTATAGAGTTCAACCGAAAGAAGCTCGCTGAGTTCAAGTATCTGAGAATATCTGTCATTCGCCTTAAGATTATTCAGGTTGCTCATAAGCTCAGCCTTATTTTCGGCTATATCATCTATTTTCTGTCTGAGGGTACTCTTCATCCTCTGATATTCCTGCTCTATCTTTTCATACGAATCAGCCACAAGATGATCAACCTCTGTCAGCATCTCATCAGTATAAATGAGTGAAGCCGCATAAATGTCTGAAGCCATTCTAAGAGTCTGACGCTCATCCTTATCAAGTTCAGATGCTTTAAATGAAGGCGGTTCATCCGGTCTTCTCTTCGTCACTCTTATTCTGCTGGCAGTTCTTTCTGCCTGATAAAGGATTTCCTCAGCCTCCTGCTTAGCTTCTTTTATAATCTTAGCCTTTTTATCATTTATCTCTCTGCTGGCAACCACCTCATTTACAACAACCTCTGAAATGTTATCTATCAGGTTCAGAAGTTCCTCCCTATTCAGCATTACCATGTCCGAATGAAGTGGAGCTGATGGAGCATCCTTTACTCTTGTCTTAAGGCCTTCAAGCAGAAGTTCGGCTCTTCCAGTATTTTTCATAGAAATAAATCTCCTATCCGTATATCACTCAATTAAGTTAAATAATTCTGTATATTAATCTCTGAAAAATCAATATTGCTTCTGATTCTTCGTGTTAAAATAATGTTTTTTCGCACCTATAATAACATATGTAACCATATGTTCAATACTGTGAATCACATCTATTCCGAGAAATCTATAAACCTTATAGGTCATAATCGCGGACTTGATCTTATTTGAAGACATGGTATTCTTACCAAGTCTATAAAATAGTAGTGGCTGGTTGATTCCTGCTGCATATCCACCCTTCCGAAGCACCTTCAACCATACTGCATAGTCTTCATGGAAGTCTCCTTCTGGAAATGGATTCGCTATCATGAGCTTTTTCGAAATAAGTACTGAGGAACAATTTATCTGATTGCTTCGTAGTAATCTTCTATAATTTACTATCTTTTCACAGCCAATATATCTTCCTGTAATGTTCCCTTTACTATCAATCAAACGCCTGCCTGAAAAAACAATTTTAGGGCCTTCACCATGTATTTTATAGCGTTCCATGACCTTTATCTGTTTTTCCAGCTTATCCTCAGCCCAGTAATCATCAGCATCAAGAAAGGCCACATAATCTCCCTTAGCGCACTTAATACCTATATTTCTAGCCTTTGCTGGTCCAAGCATCTCCGGGAATGATAATACTCTTATCCTTTTTCTGTTTTCTTCGCTTAGCTGATTTATTATTTTATTCTTAATGTACACTTGCGAATCATACAGAGCTTCTGACGAATCGATATTTTCATTACTTATCTTATCACTACCATTATCTATGATAATGACTTCTATATCTTTATAGGTCTGGTTAAGAGCTGAATAGATAGCTTTTTCAATTGTTGCCAAGTTATTATGGCATGGAATTATAATGCTGACCATATACACCCTCATGATTCCACAGCAAAAGTAAGAATCTATACTAACAATAAAGTCGATAACAGGTCATGTTATCGACTTATTATTTACATTATCAAAAGGTTTTCTATTATCAATTAACCTCTCTTCAAGAAATTAGGTATCTGAATGTTCTGTCCTGAAGATGGCCTTGAGCGTGGAATCTCTGGCTCTGAAATAGCAATTGTTGCCTCATCGTCGTCATCAACATTTTCCGGCTCTATAGGAGTTGTCTTTCCAAGATTAAGTGGTACCGGCTGAACCTTTGTCTTTCCTGAAACATTAGGTGTCTTGATTGTTTCACCAAATGTAGGAGGCTTAGGTGCAGTCTTCTTAGATGAAGACATCATAGATGCAGCTGAAGTTCTATCGCTATCCTCAAGGCCTGTAGCAATAATAGTAATGCTTACATCCTCACCAGCCATATCATTATCAACTGTACCGAAGATAATATTTGCTTCCTCTCCAGCAACTTCTGAAAGATATGTAATTGCGTCATATGCTTCAACGATTCCAACATTTCCTGAGAAGTTAACGATGATATCTGTAGCACCATTAACTGTTGTTTCAAGAAGCGGTGAATCCATAGCTGTCTTAATAGCATCAACAGCCTTATTATCTCCACTACCCTGACCGATACCGATATGAGCGATACCCTTATCACGCATTACTGTCTGGATATCAGCAAAGTCAAGGTTGATAAGTCCTGGTTTATTAATAAGATCTGTAACACCCTGAACACCCTGCTGAAGAACCTCATCAGCCTTCTTAAGTGCATCAGGTATACTTGTTCTCTTATCACATATCTGAAGAAGTTTATCGTTAGGAATAACAATAAGTGTATCAACATTTTCGCGAAGCTTTGCAATTCCGTTCATAGCATTATTCATACGAGGCTTACCCTCAAATGAAAATGGCTTTGTAACAACACCTACTGTAAGTATTCCAAGATTCCTTGCTATCTCTGCAACGATTGGAGCAGCTCCTGTACCGGTTCCGCCACCCATACCACAGGTAACGAATACCATATCAGCATCTTTAATTATGTCGTTGATTTCTTCTCTATTCTCTTCAACAGCACTTGCTCCGATTTCAGGCTTAGCTCCTGCACCAAGTCCCTTTGTAAGCTTCTCACCAATCTGAATCTTGGTAGTAGCTCTACTGAGTGACAGTGCCTGCTTATCAGTATTAATAGCTATAAGCTCAACGCCCTCAACATTCTCGTCAATCATTCTGTTAACAGCATTGTTTCCTGCACCACCAACACCAATTACAAGTATTCTTGCAGGATTCTTTTCATCATTTGACTTTATTTCAAGCAAGGTTCCTTCCTCCTTAATAATATTACTCTTTTATCTTTATTATTTAATTATTATTTACAGTAACCTCAAAAAAATTCGGAAAATCCGCACTCCGTGCTCTACTGCCTCCTTCAGAGGCATTTTCCTCATTTTTTCAGGTTCTTGCTTTGCAAGTACGATAAGAATCATCAAGAATATGTCTTAGTTTGCGAGCAACCACGCCACATTCTTGATAATTCTTATCTACTGTAAATAATAACACACTCTATAGAATATAATATATTTCAACAAATATCAAGCATTTATTAACATAATATTATCTTACTTTAAAGCTCGCAGTAGAATTTTCAGAATCGAATTCCTTCATATACAGAACTCCACTTTTACCTTCAATTTCCTTGAGTATTCCCCCAAGATTCATCATCTGTATAGGCAGATTCGAGCCATCTCCAAGTTCGATTTCAATATTATCATGCCGAAGCACCACTTCGCCATCATTTGTAAATTCAATTCCCTGAATATCCAGATCATACTTGTCTACAAGTTGCGTAATATTAAGAATAAGTTCGAATTTCTTCTTATTCTCAATAGGAAGTTCTTCACCAAGTTCCCAGCTCTTTATCGTAAGACCTTTGATATTTGGAATCTTGTCATACCGCGATTTTGCGGTTTCAAGAACTATTCCATCCTTGTCAAAATAAACATAGCTTTCCATATACTCTATACAACCGGCAACGGATTTCTCATATACCTCTACTGTAAGAGTATTTTTGTCCTTATATTCTATATCAAGCTTTGCGACAAATGGAACATTTTCTATTGGTTTGAATCTGTTCTGAAGATATACAGCAAGCGTATTCTCCATGATTGCATTTTCCCTGATCTTTTTTTCTATGCTCTCCTCTGAGGAAAGAACACAGCCTGTAATCTCTATCTTTTTAAGGGAAAATGTACTCAGATACGCCACGCCTGCAAGTATCAGAGCCAGAAACACACCTAATGCAATGATGCGTCCCTTCATTCTTCCTCACTTTCTTCATCAAGTGCTGACAGTGGTTCTATCTGTCTTGATACTGACAGCACAATTCCCATTTCGATAAGCAGGAAAACCAGCGATGTACCACCATAACTAATAAATGGCAATGTAACACCGGTATTCGGCATAATATTTGTAACAACGCACATATTAATCAGAACCTGAACTGCAACGTGCGCGATAACTCCTACAACTATGAAAGCACCATATCTGTCTGGCGCTCCCTCAGCTATGAATCTGAATCTCCAAAGCAGCATGAGAAATACTATAATCAGTGCTGCAGCCCCGAATATTCCCAGCTCTTCACAGATAATACTGAAGATCATATCATTCTGAGCCTCAGGAATGAAGCCCAGCTTTTGAATACTTTGACCAAGTCCTCGTCCAAAAAGGCCACCTGATGCAATCGCATAAAGTCCCTGTCTTGTCTGGTATCCAGCTTCACTGGTTAATGGATGTTTCCATGCATCTATACGATCACTTCTGTAGCCCTGCATATTAATCATTACAGGAATAAATATTGCTCCAATAATAGCAATTATAACGAGATATCTGAGTTTAGGTGTTGAAACAAACCAGATGCTCGCAGCTATAGCTGCACATATAAGTGCCGTACTAAGATTTTCTATAGCGATAATAATAATTAAAACTCCTACCGGCCAGAAAACCCTGATAAGTCCTTTAAGATTTGTAAGATCAGTTGGTCTGCTGCTGCAAACACGGGCCATATAAAGAATGATAACCAACTTTGCTATCTCTGAAGGCTGAAATCCAATAGGACCGATGAATATCCATCTTGTTGAACCATTTCTCGCACTACCTACAATAAATACAAGTAAAAGTAGTACTGTCTCAACTAAAATAATAATCTCGGTAAAGTTTATATAAACCTGATAGCGCACCTTGGAAAAAAAATACATTGCGCCAAATCCTAGGAGACCAAAAACGAACTGTCTCAGAAGATAGTGCGTACTGTTTCCAAAGTCAATATTAGACACAAAAGAGCTCGAGCTGTAAACCATCATCAGCCCGAAAATGTTCAGAAATATAATCAGAAACAGTGATGGATAATCAAAATATGTTCCTCTTATAAAAACACCCTTTTTTTGTGCCATCTTACAATCAACCTCATTAATATATCTTCTACTCTTCTATTCCTTCTACATACAGTTTGAAAAGATTACCTCTTTCCTCGTAGCTTCGGAACATATCCCAACTTGCGCAGGCTGGTGAAAGCAGAACATCATCACCAGGCTTTGCATGTGTCTCACAGAATGTCACAGCATCCTTAAGAGTATCAACTCTGACAATCTGATTAAATCCGTGATTTTTACAGCATTTTTCTATCTTATCAGCCGTTGCACCTAACAAAACAAGATATCTTACCTTGCCGGCAAAACAGTCAACCCATTCATCATAAGTAGAATCCTTATCATAACCTCCACCTATAAGAAGCGTTGTAGATTTCATAGCTTTAATTGCCTTGATCGCAGCATCAGGATTGGTTCCCTTGGAATCATTATAATACCTGACGCCCTTAACCTCTCTGACGAATTCAATTCTATGTTCAACACCGTTAAAGGCATAAACAGTATCTCTTATTATGTCTGTTGGAACATTCATATAAAATGCAATTGCAACTGCCGCAAGTACATTTTCCAGATTGTGTTCACCTAAAATTTTGATTCCTGATACCTCAAGAATGTCCTCTACTTTTCCATCATGTTTTATGAAAATGTGTTCATCCCTGACAAAGGCTCCTTCTTCAACCTCTATCTCATGACTGAACCAGGCGATTTTTGCAGCACCAACCTTATCTGCTCTAACCTTAGTCTCTGGATCATCATAATTCAGAACTATATAATCTTCTGCACTCTGGTTCTCTGTAATTCGAAACTTTGCATTTGCATAATTATCAAATGTATAGTGGCGATTCAGATGATCCGGTGTAAGATTAAGAACCGCGCTTACGTGTGGTTTAAAATCTACTATTGTTTCGAGCTGGAACGAACTTATTTCAGCTGCAACAAGCATATCTTCATTAGTTGCATCTGCAAATCTCGTAAATGGAAGTCCGATATTTCCTACAACTAACGAATCCTCTTTATAGTTTTTAAACATTTCACCAACAAGAGTTGTCGTAGTAGTCTTACCATTTGTTCCTGTAATCGCCGCGATGCACCCCTTATTAAAATGTGCTGCCAGCTCTATCTCTCCCCAGATTGGAATACCACGCTCTCTCACCTTTTCAACAAATGGTGCATCAACTGGAATTCCAGGACTTATCACAAAAAGATCAGCTCCATCCAGGATTTCATCCTTAAGTTCTCCAAGTTCAAGTGTTGGATTATCTCCCTTTGCAAAGCCCTCCAGAATGCTGTTTCTATCTGCCTCTGTATTCTGATCATAAATGACTACTTTTGCACCATTTCTGATAAGGAGTCCGGCAGATGCAATTCCGCTCTTACCAGCTCCGGCTACTATTACTTTCTTATTGTTCATGTTTTATTACCTCATTTTTATAGTTCACTATTTCTAATAAAGAAACAAGTAACTCTTATTCAGCTGATTCTTCCTCTTCACTATCAGTGGAAGATGCTGTTTCAGGCTGTGCATTTTCTTCAAGTGTAGAACCTGCCACACTGATATCAGGTGCATCGCCATCAAATACCGGGGTCGCTACCTCCTCAGCTCCGCCCGGAATAACATTAACATCACCACCAGTTTTATAAACATTCATATATGGAAGCAATTCCTCTGCTATCTTATTAAAAAGCAGTGTTCCTGCACCAGAACCTGACTGATTTTCAACTCCAGGTTCATCAACAACGCAGTATATCATAACCTGAGGATCTTCAACAGGGGCAAATCCAATAAATGAAAGAATATATTTTCCATTTCCTCTTGGAAGTTTCTCAGCTGTTCCTGTTTTTCCACCGATTTCATAGCCTTCTACGAGAGCCTTCTGACCAGTACCTTCTTCAACAACCGCCTGAAGGATTTTCTTCATCTTATCAGAAGTTTCCTCAGAAATAGTTCTTCTCACAAGGATTCTGTCATAATTCTCAATCAGATTACCATCTGAATCAAGTATCTGTTTTACAACGTGCGGCTGATAATAATATCCACCATTTATTACAGAACAGAACGCTGTTCCAAGCTGCATCATTGTAACTGTAACTCCCTGTCCAAAGGATGAAGTAGCAAGCTCAACTGGGTTAAGAGTATCCTCGTGATACACCATCGTATAAAGGTCTTCATCACTTGCTTCACCAGATATATCTATATTTGTACTCTGTCCAAATCCGAACAGAACCTGATATTTATCAAATACACTTGATCCCTCAAGCTGTGCTATCTGCATCAGACAGTCATTACAGGAATACTCAAGAGCCTCTGGCACGGTAAGCATACCATGTCCATAAATATTATGGCAGCAGATATCATAATCTGCTATATGCTGAAATCCATCACAGAAGAATTCTTCATCTCCTGTAATAATTCCATCCTCCAATGCTCCAGATATAGTAAATGGTTTAAAAGTTGATCCTGGTTCAAAGGAATCACTTACCACAAAATTACGCCATACTTCATTCAGAGCTGTAAGCTTTTCATCATCAGTAAGTCCCTTTGCCATATTCTTAAACTGCTCATCAGACATGCCTTCTGCTTCTTCAAACTGATATTTTGTTGACAGCATTGAATAAGCATCATTTGGATCATACTGATGTGAGTTATAGAGTGCAAGTATATCACAGTCTTTAGGATCCATGACGAGAACGGAAATATTTTTAGCTCCCATTTCCTTCATGAATTCATCACATTTTTTCTGAACAATTCTCTGTGTTTCTGTATCTATTGTAGTTACAAGGCTGTCACCATCTCTCGCCGGCTCAAGTTTTTTCTGAAGGTTGTTATCCTGTCCAAGAAAAGCATAAGTTCTTCCATTCTGACCATTGAGATAGGAATTGTAGCTTCCTTCTATACCACCGATACCTTCATTTCCACTTACGACAAAGCCAAGCAGATGGCAGGCCACTTCATTGTTAGGATAATCTCGCTCGTAGCCGTCTTCCATGAATACACCTGTAACCATACTTCCTTCAGGCGTCTTGACATATTTCTGAAAATCCTTAACTTCATTATAGGTAAGTTTTTTCCTTATTACGGTATAGAGTGACTCACTATCTTCGAGATATGATGCCATCTCCTCAGATGTTACACCAAAGTATTTATTGAGTGCCTTACAGGTTGCCTCTTTTCTCTTTTCGTTATCCAGAATATTTTTAGGCTCAATTACAAGATTATAAACCTTGTTGCTTGTGGCAAGAATCGAACCATTCCTATCATATATATCTCCTCGTCGGTAAGGAACCGTTATACTGATATAATTATTCTGACTCAAAACTCTCTGAGAATAACGCTCTCCTTCAACAACATTCAGATATATTATCTTTCCAAGCACAACTAAAAAAACAGAAGATAAAACTAAAAGCAAAAAGAGAAGATGCCAACGCATCCTCTTCGTAAAGACTCTTCTTCTGTTTTTTCTGACTCTTCTCTCCATATAATATCACGTACCTTACTTACTGTATTTTCTCAAAAACAATCCGTTTATCCAGTACGCACTTGTTATCATCCTAAACTTTAGTTCACATTAATCTGTAGTTCTTGGAATATCTCCGTACTGTTTTACGTAATCGCCCTCTTCACTTTCATAATATCTTATCTGGCCATTCTGAGAATATACCATACCTAACTCACTTGTTGCAATAGAATAAATATCTTCAAGTGAATACATATTATTAAGTGAATCCTCGTAAGCAGCATTATCTGCCTGAACTGACTGCAGTTCTTCCTGAAGTGTTTCTATTCTGCTCTGTCTCTCTTCAACACTGCCCTGAACAGTCAGCATTATAACACAAGAAGCAATCATAACAACAAACATCAGAGACAGAACAAGTGTATATCTAAGGTCGAAACCCTTTGAATTCTGTGCCTGACGAGCAGCCTTCTTATATGTTCTTGATTTCTTCTTACGAGCCTTGCGTTCTTCATATTCACGCTCTGGCTCGATCCATTCTCTTTTTCTTACTACACTTCCTTCAGTGTAATA
>JAILEL010000023.1 GCA_024687845.1 Eubacterium sp. | reverse complement strand
TGCTGACCATACTGCTGCGGACTTACACCTTGCTGACCATACTGCTGTGGGTTGTAGCCCTGCTGGCCGTACTGCTGATTAATGGCCTGCTGGTTTCTCTGTCTTCTCAGATATTCCATCTGCTGTGGGCTCATCGGAAGATTATTTCCTTGTCCATTGATATTATTATCCATATATTTCTCTGCCCCTTTCCACTAATATAATAAGTCCTCAGATTGTATCAGATTGATGGGGGAGAGGACTTAAAGAAACAGATAAATGTTACTATATTTAATACTCAATCTCCTTCAGATATCTCGCAAGAGCATCCTGCCATGTTGGAAGTGGAGTAAATCCCTGCTCCACAAGCTTAGACTTATCAAGTCTTGAATTAAATGGGCGAGCAGCCTTTGATATTCCGTATTCCTCTGTTGTAACAGGAACTACCTCTGTTGTATAGCCTGCCTGCTTATATATTTCAACTGTAAAATCATACCATGATATATAGCCGCCTTCATTAGTTGCATGATAGAAACCATATTTGTCAGTTTCACTCATATCTACCAGAAGTCTTGCAAGATCAAATGTATATGTTGGTGTTCCAATCTGATCACATACAACTGTTACTCTTGGATGAGTCTTACCTACATTTAGCATGGTTTTAATGAAGTTCTTTCCATTAACTCCAAATACCCAGGCTATTCTGACTATGAAATATTTTTCAAGATTATCAACTACTGCAAGTTCACCGCCAAGCTTTGACTTACCATATACACTGAGAGGTCCGAAGTCCTTACAGTCTGGCTCCCATGGTTTCTCACCCTGTCCATTAAATACATAATCTGTGGAAATGTAAATCATCTTGCAGTCAAGTTCTTTACAAACTTTAGCAATATTCTCAGTCCCACCTACATTTACTGCATTTACTATTGGCTGCTTGTCCTCATCCTCTGCAAGATCTACTGCAGTCCAGGCTGCACAATGAATAACCACATCAGGGTTTACTTCTTTTATTACCTTAGAAACTGCATCAGCATCAGTAATATCTAGTCCCACATATGGCATCTTAGTTACGGCAGTTCCATCATCTACACCATTATATTCTGGTGCAAGATCACTTCCCACACCCTCATAACCTCTTGCAGCGAGGTTATTCATTACATCATGTCCAAGTTGTCCAGATACACCAGTTACAAAAAATTTCATCATACACCTCTTTCTAAGTATCAAGGTCCTCGAAGGTATCAAGCCCCTTCGGAGCCTCGGCTTTTATATCTCCATGTTTTACGAATGTCATAGTTAAAAAGCTTGCAAATGCAAATATTGTTGAATATATAAAAAGTATCTTATAGCTTACATTTCTCATTAAAAATCCAGCCAGAACCGGAGTAAGCACCTGTCCTGCCATTGCCGCTGTATAATAATATCCTGTATATTTTCCAATATCAGAACCCTTACACATCTGAACAACCATCGGAAATGAATTAACACTTATTGTTGCCCATGCCACACCCACAAGCATAAATACCACATACATAACAGCATTTATCCGAGATGCTGTTGTGGTGAGTATGAAGCACAGGAAGAAACATCCAGTCAGAAGCAGAGTTCCTATATAAATCGATTTTTTACGTCCAATCTTTGATGCCATAAATCCTATAGGAATAAATGAGATAATACCGCCTGCATTTGCGATAAGGAAGCATGTGGAGGCCCCACCGATTCCTTCTCCCATTATATTACTGATATAGGTTGTAAACCACGTTGTTACTGCATTATATGCGATATACCATAGACCTATCGAAAGTAACAGCATGATCATTGATCTAAATACATCTTTTGGAAGCTTCTCATTTCCTTCACTGTCCTCTTCGACAAGATTCCATTCAGGATGTTCTTTTTCTATACGTGTATTCTCTTCAACTAATTTATTTTCCTTAATAGTGAGAAGGAGAATAATCACACACACGGTCATGAGTAATGACATAAATACGAAGAGTGACTGATAATTAACATGTGCCAATCCTTCAGTTTTTGACTTGGGATAATTCACTGCCGCAAATATAAGATAAATGATTGCTCCCAGAGCTCCCATAAGATTGATTATCGCATTTCCTCGGGAACGTAGTGGTTTAGGAGTTATGTCCGGCATAAGTGCAACCGCAGGTGATCTGTAAGTTGCCATAGAAAAAAGCATGAGCCCCAGAACTACGATAAAAGCTCCCATACTATAGAATCCTCCTGCTTTTCCACTAGAAAATCCATTATCAATGATTGGAAGCATATTTAAAAGAACGGATACCAGAATTGTACCCGCAAGAATAAAAGGCATACGCTTGCCTATACGTGTATTTGTTTTATCAGATATCCCTCCAAATAAAGGCAGCAGAAAAAGTGCAAGCACATTATCTGCGGCCATTATTACACCTGAAACAGTCTCATTCAGATGAAATGTATTCGTAAGAATCAGTGGGACTATATTGTCATACAACTGCCAGAATGCATTTATTGTAAGAAATGCCAGTCCCACTAATATAGTATTCTTGTAATTAAGCTTCATTAAGTTTTTTGTTCCCCTTATAGTTATAACCCAAATACCTTCTATACGTTAATCTCTGCAGTAAGTCCAAGCTCCTCACGGTTTGCATCAAGAATAGGCTTGATGATCTCATTGATATATTCTTCAGTCTGCTGTGGAGCGCGTCCTACATAAAGTGAAGGCTCCATAAGTCCTTCGAGTTCTTCAAGAGTTTTTCCGAATGCAGGGTCGGCAGCTATTCTCTGAAGAAGATCATTTGGCTTTCCTTCCTTCTTTACAACTGCGCCAGCTTCCATAGAATACTGTCTTATCTTCTCATGAAGCTCCTGTCTGTCTCCACCAGCCTTTGTAGCATCCATCATAATATTTTCTGTTGCCATAAATGGAATCTCTTCCATGAACTTTGCATAGATTACCTTGTCATATACAACAAGTCCATCAACTACGTTGAGATACAGATCAAGGATACCATCTACTGCAAGAAATGCCTCAGGAACTGAGATTCTCTTGTTAGCTGAATCGTCAAGTGTTCTTTCAAACCACTGAGTGCTGCTTACGATTGCAGGATTCAGTGCATCACAGATAACATAATTTGCAAGTGATGCAATACGCTCACTTCTCATAGGATTTCTCTTATATGCCATAGCAGATGAACCTATCTGATTTTTCTCAAATGGTTCCTCTATCTGCTTAAGGTGCTGAAGAAGTCTGATATCATTTGAGAACTTGTGAGCTGACTGTGCAATACCTGCAAGTACGTTCAGCACTCTGCTATCAACCTTACGTGAATAAGTCTGGCCTGAAACAGGATACACATCATCAAATCCCATTTTCTCAGCTATCATTTTGTCAAGCTTCTTAACCTTCTCATGGTCTCCGTTAAAAAGCTCAAGGAAGGAAGCCTGAGTTCCTGTTGTTCCTTTTGAACCAAGTAACTTCTGCTGAGAAATCATATATTCAACATCCTGAAGATCCATATAAAGCTCATTCAGCCAGAGAGTTGCTCTCTTGCCTACAGTAGTAGGCTGAGCAGGCTGAAAATGAGTAAATGCAATAGTAGGAAGATCCTTATATTCCATTGCAAACTTTGAAAGTTCATTTATTACATTGAGGAGTTTCTTACGAACCAGTTTAAGTCCTTCTGTCATAATTATGACATCAGTGTTATCTCCAACATAGCAGCTTGTAGCTCCGAGGTGAATAATACCAGCTGCCTTTGGACACTGGAATCCATAGGTATGTACATGAGCCATAACATCATGACGAACCTTAGCTTCTTCAGCCTTAGCCATATCATAATCTATCTCTTCTGAATGGCTTTTTAGCTCATCGATCATTTCCTGAGTGATTCTTGGCTGACCATCTTCTCCTAAGAGATTCAGTTCCATTTCAGTTTCAGCAAGAGCGATCCAGAGTTTTCTCCAGGTCTTGAACTTCTTGTCTGGTGAGAAAATGTACTGCATTTCCTTGCTCGCATATCTCTCTGATAAAGGGCTAACATACTTGTCGTGACTCATTTCTTTTTCCTCATTTCTTTTCTTATTTTATGGTGTGGGTACCAAAAGTACCGAAGCTTTCATAATCCTTATTACATCTGTGAATTAAACAGACTCTTTATTTTATAAACGATATCTTCACTATCTGCATTTATAGTTGCAGCTTCATTGATTTCCGATAGCTCTCTCATTGCATCTTTATCAGCATCTGAAGTATAGCTGATAGTATAAACAGGTATCTGTGATTCCCTAAGAGCCGGCTTTATAGTACTCATTCCATAACCAACATTCTGATATCCATCACTTAGAAGGAATATCATAGACTTGGCATCCGGATGGTCTGCCTTTGCCTTCTCAATCATATCCATAGCAACCACAACAGCATCGTAGCTGGCTGTTGATCCATTTGCAGAAAGGCTGTTTATACCGCCCTGGAACAATGCTTTCTGTCCCATATCAAACTTAGCTATAGGAACTTCAATAGTTACATCATCACTATAACTTACAAGACCAACATAATTATTCTCATTAATGTACTGCATACCATTAGAAAGTGACTGTTTGAGCTGATGGATGGGATCACCATACATACTTCCGCTGCAGTCAGCTACAAAAACAGCAATGATATCCTTTCCGTTATCTTTGTTGGCCTTATACATTTCAAGAGCCTTGTTAACCTCAGACCCCGAATATGATATATCTGTCTTATAGTCATCATTAGCATTAAAGCCATACTTTGTAGCTATGCTCTGACTTTCAGAACTCATGCAGAACTCGCTGAAAAGATCAATTCCTTCAAGCTCCTGCTGACTAAGATAATCCTTATTTACAATATAAAGTGGATTATCATGTCTTACACCAAATGGAATAAAATCATATATCTTATTTACATTTGGTTCATTGATATAGGTCTGATACTCAAGGATCATGCCATCCAGAGTACCCTTTTGAGCACTGTCTCTCATCTGCATTGTATTATATGCAACAAAAGGAATATTCTGCTGGAATTTAGTAAAGTTACTAACTCCTGCATCACTGAAGATATTATCAGGATCGCCCGAATGTAGAATCGAAAGGAGAAGATTCATACCTGTTGAACTGCTCTGAGGGTTAGTATATCCTATGTTAATCTTACTATCCTGTACAGCTTTAATAATATCATCAAAGGTCTTATATTCACTGTTCTTATCTATAAGAAGTCCTGCTGTATTTCCCACAAGACGCTCTTCTTTAAGCGTAATATTTCCACCGTTAGCACTTACATATTCACCCCACAGATAATTGGATGGTGTGAACATCTGAGGCGTATGTTTATTGGAAATGATATAATCCGCAGCAAGTCCTGATGATACGGAACGAACCTGAATTCCGATTGTTTTACCATCAGATGTAGTTTTACCTGATTTATTAAAATTTTCAGCCACATCTATAAGCCATGACTCATAAGACTCACCAGCCTTTTCAGGCGAAGTCATAACCTCAAGATTAACATCTGCATTTGAATCAACCGAAAGCGGGTACTTCGTAATTTCTGGAAGTTCATCGAACAGACTGCTGTCATCCAGAGAAATGGATGCCTTAACCGGCTCTGCTTCGGTAACCTTTATGTGTTTAAGCATAGTAGGAACTGACTTACCAGTCTTCATATTCTTAATTATTGCACCAAAACCAGCAATCAAAACAATTATTACTCCAAATATTACACCCAGCAAAATAATTGTATTTTTTTTCATGCTCCCAATTTTCCTTTCCCAACAGCCTTCATTTTTTGAAGGGTTTCAATCATATCATCAAGCTCACGTGTATCATAGTCTCTTGAAGCATCATCATAAGAAACAGATAATTCCATTAAGGTGTTAAATTTTTCTACTAACTGAGTTGATTCATTTGACAGCTTTCTCATATAGCCAGTATCTTTTCCTGATACAAAATCATAAGTATTTATATATTGCACAGCATTTTCTATATTTCTTACAATCTGATTTTCAGTAAGTTCATACAGGTCATACAACTTCGTATATTGCCCCTGTTTTTCTATATATACCTTTCTTGAGATTACACTCTCATAAGAAAGTATCAGAGCCTTTCTCTCGTCTTGAAATGTAGCTTTATTTCCAGTATTTTTTAAACTGTTTATAAGCTTTTTAGTATAGTTCTTAGAATCAATATCGTCATCATAATTTCTGTCAGCCATTAACAGCGTATAATTGCTATATACCGCATATATTGCCCAGAAAATCGCAAGAATCGCAATTATTACAATTGTTACAGAAGCAGAAAACTCAAAAACATAGCTAAATAATAAATATAATCCACAAAGAAATGCAAGGAGTACTATATTAATAATATTAACTTTTAATAGATTTTTTATATCCATACCAGTTTCTCCTCTTAGAACGGAACCTCCCATTTCTTCGAATAAACCAGAAGTGACTTAAGGAATCTGTAGATTCCTTTAATATTTCCTGTATTATCTCTCTGCCAGTTATGATAAGCTGTTGCTCCCGGATAGAATATAATCTGGCGTCCATCAGCTCTGACACGCTGCGACAGATCTGTATCTTCACAGTACATGAAGAAGCAATTATTAAAGCCCCTCATTTTCTTAAAATATGAAGTTCTTGCTCCGAAGAAGCAGCCTGTACAGAATTCAATCGGAGTAGGATGGGTAAATGTTTCGTAGCACCTGGTATATCTTTTTCTTAGATATTTAAATCCCGGGATTTTGCTTATAAATACATATCTAATAGTCGGGCAATACTTTGGAAGATACTGCTCTGTTCCATCGGTATTCAATATTTTAGGAGTAACTAATCCTGCATTCTCATGTTTAGAAACATAATCCGCCAGCTCTCCCACCGTATCCATATCCAGGAAAATGTCTGGATTAATCACAAAGTGAACATCCGAACGAACCTTTTTCAGGATTGCATTATGACCAGCACCAAAACCCTTATTTTCTTTATCAAATATCAGACTGAGATTAGGATACTGAGTCTTCAAGGAATTAAGAATATTGACGGTACCGTCGCTGGAGCCATTGTCATAAACATAAAGACTAAAATCATAATCCTTTCCGGAAGTCTCTTCCAAAACTGTTTTTATGCATTTTTCAATTGTCTGGGAATTGTTATAGGTAACTATACCTCCGGTAATTTTCATTTTCATTATTCCTCATATATCGTTAAGTTACTGTTCTATTAGCACCACAGCATCTGGACAGCCTTTTTAATAGCGCCATTTTTAAATATTCCGTATTTTGTGAAGAATTCCATCCTTTCTACCTTGCTTGCAAGGATCAGATCAGAATATTCCTTCATCATTTCAAGGGTCTCTCTACCCTTTGCTTCTTCTATTTCTTTTCCGTATCTCTTAATTATGTATCCAACCTGTCTGTAGCTCTTATCCATATCCTGAAGGAATTTGCCACGGCCCAGATCGATTCTGTTTTTGTACTCAGAAGTACTTCCTGCCGCATGGGCACCAACTACATTTCCTTCATGCTGTCTATATCTTATCAATGGTTCATCAAGAAGAACCACCTTTCCCGTAGCAGCCACCAGAACTGCAGCATAATGGTCATGCATGAGCTCCATTTCTGAGACTGGAGCTTTTCTCAGCAGGTCCGCTGCAGCCTTGTTTAGCATCATGGTGCAGCCAGTCACTGTATTCTGAATAAGAAGATTATTAAGAGTATCTTCTTTAGGAAGCTTCTGATATTCGAAGAAGGAACCGGCTATTTTTCTGCCCTCTGAATCCATAAGTGAAAGGTCGGTATGAACAAGTATAGGAGTTGACTTACCATACTTCTCTTCCTGTTTTTTCATGCAGGCAAATGTAGCCTCTGTCTTTCTTCTGTACCACATATCATCCTGATCACAGAACATAACATATTCGGCTTTGCTGTGTCCCAGCAGCTTCATAAAATTACCTGCAGGAGAGCCTGTGTTCGAAGCACCTTCTATAATCCTGACATACATAGGATTTTCTCTTTTAGCCTTATAATATTCAACTCTTTTTCTTATTATATCAAGAGTATTATCAGTAGAACCGTCATCCCTGATAAGGAGTCTGAGTTCTTCTCCAAGATTATCTCTGTCCTGTGTCAGAAGAGACTTAATCTGTTTATCTATAAATTCTTCCCCATTATATGTTGCAAGTAATATATCTATCATCTGTCCTCCCCTGCCGAAAATACCGCATCATAATACATTTCATACTTCTCATACTTTTCCTCGGCATTCTTATCAAATGCCTCAGTTGAATCCTTCTTAAATATTACGATAAGTGTCTGGAAGATCAGCTTAATATCCAGCCACAAACTATATTCTTCAATATACATCAGATCAAGAACCAGTTTGTCCTTCGGTGAAGTGTTATATTTACCTGCGATCTGTGCATAACCCGTTATACCTGCCTTAACTCTGAGTCGATATTCGAACTCTGGAAGGTCATTGGTATAGTTAAATATATTCGCAAGCATTTCTGGTCTTGGCCCAACTACTGACATATCTCCTCTCAGTACATTTATGAACTGAGGAATCTCATCTATTCTGAATCTTCTCAGGACATGTCCAACCTTCGTAATTCGGTCATCATCCACAACTGAAAGATAGTTATCTACATTTTCCTTCATGGTACGGAGTTTGTAAACTGAGAAAATCTTTCCACCTCTTGTTGCTCTGTTCTGCTTGAACAGTATAGAACCTCCATCCTCTATTTTAATTGCAATTGCTGCAATAAAAACGATTGGTGATGTGAGTATCAGTGCTAAACTGGCTATCACAACGTCTGACATACGTTTAAGGAACTTTTGTTCTGCAGTAAGACCAAGAGATGAGAGTTCAAAAAGCGATACATCATCCAGCATAACATGGCGGGAGTTAATCTCTATAACGTCAGCCATATCAGGATTAATGTATACATTTTTCATATTCTGATAGCAGAATTCTATTATTCTTGTTCTCTCCTGAATAGGAACATCATAAACGAAAATCGTATCATATTTAATTATAATATCCCTTAAGTTCTTATTCCTATAATCTACATTTCTGCAAATCTTATATTGAAGCTTATATTTTCTGATACTCTTACTTATCTCATTAAGAGACCTTTGAGAAGAAGTAACAATCAGACACCTCTCAGGATCATATATCTTAAAATATACCCAGTTTCCACCATATACGGCTCCGGTAATCTCGAGATACTGCAACACAACTATAATCAGGAGTAGCCACGGCTGATCCAGCGTGAACTTGGTATTATTTGCAACGTTTGTATTCATGACACAGAGCATTACATAAGCTATAAGATCCGTCATAACAGATGCAAGTGAAAGCGATATAATAATAGGCTTACTCTTTCTCTTTCCTATATCATATCCACCATATATCTTAATAAACAGATACCAGGAAATGGCATAACTAAGAATCGTTACCGCCATCGTTCTAGAACCTGATTTAGAAAGCAACTGCCAGTTCTTAATAGCATATAATCTGTAAAATGTCCAGAATACAGACAAATATAAGATTATCTTAAATAAGAGAACTATAAGGTTCTCACATTTCTTTAGGCTTTCTTTCATACAACCATCCTCTTCACCAGTGTAATGCTACACTAATAAAACCCTCATCTATAGTCAGTTTTTGTCTTCAAAAACTGGACATAGATAAGGGTATTATAGAACAAAACATCATCTTATGCAAGAAGTGTCGTTACTATTCTCAGTTAACTATGGAGTTGGTTCGAAGTACTATGGACAAGGCTTTTCTTATGTTTGATACCCTGGCAGTCTTATAGCTTCCACCATATTCACCATCTACTGTCCATGGAATCTCCTCGTTACACTTTATTACTACTCTAGAGGATTTCCTGAAAACTATCATTTCATCAGACATATCATCTACCAGAAGACAGTTTATGATACGCTGAAGCTCCATAGGATTTTCAGGATTTTTAATAAGAACAGTCTCAAACTTTCCATCTGAGAATGACATATCCCTGGCACCGATATTCTTAAAACCACCTACTGAAAGAGAATTGGTTATCTGGCCATAAATAAAATCGCCCTCTACCATCTCTCCGTCAAACCAGAGAGTCATATTATATGGTTTAAGATTGAACATCGCTTTACTTGCCTCAAGAACATATGCAGCGTGTCCAAGGGCATTTTTCAGGTTCTGAGGTGTGGAATAGGAAATATCTGTAAATGCCCCAAAAGCTGCTATATATACAAAAAATGTATCTTCAAGCTTTCCCACATCTACATGGCATACTTCGCCTTCCATAATGTCTACCGCTGCCTGAATCGGATTCATGTCAATCTTGAGACTTCTGGCATAATCATTAGTACTGCCGCATGGAATATATCCCATATGAATTCTCTTCTTCAGCTTTCTCTCAAGGCTCATGATTCCTCCGACTGTATTGTCCAGAGTTCCATCACCACCGGCACAAACTACAAGATCGTAATCTGCCGCATTTTCATAAACATATTCCTGAGTTTCTTCTTTATTCTTTGTAGGATAAACAGTTACACTGTAACCAGCATTAGAAAATGTCTCAATGATATCAATCATATCTGCCTTTATAACAGTCCTTCCGGCTTTGGGATTGACTATAAACAAAAGCTTCTTATCCATTTCTATCACCTCACGATCCGTTTTAGTTTACATAAAATTTATTAAATCTTTCAGAACAATTTACACTCTGTTCTTAAGATATCTTTCAAGTCCCCTTCTTCTCAGCTTACAAGAAGGACATTCTCCACATCCATCTCCTATAATTCCATTATAGCAGGTCAGTGTCTCATTTCTTACAAGCTCGAACACTCCCAGATCATCAGCCATTTTCCAGGTCTGTTCCTTATCGATCCACATAAGAGGAGTAATGATATCGAATTCATAATCCATAGCAAGATTAAGAGTTACATTTAATGACTTGATAAATATGTCTCTGCAATCAGGATATCCTGAAAAATCACTCTGTGAAACACCTGTAATAATATCAGTAACACCATGAGTTTTTGCAAATATAGCTGCATAAGAAAGGAAAAGAAGATTCCTTCCTTCTACAAAAGAATTCGGTGTTCCTTCTTCTGGAGCTTCTTTATCAACCTCTATATCGGCTCTTGTAAGAGAATTCGGAGCAAGTGCATTCAGTTCCTTAAGACTCAGGACAGTATGCTCAGCTCCAAGCTTTGCAGCTATATCAGCCGCACACTCCAGTTCCTTTTTATGTCTCTGTCCATAGTCAAAGGAAACCGCATAAACCTTTTCATAATTCTTCAGTGCCCACGCAAGACAAGTAGTACTATCCTGCCCGCCACTGAAAACAACAACTGCTTCTTTTTTATTCTTCATAATCCAATCCTTACTTTCTATTATTATCTGAACTTCCCTGCATTTCTACCAGTCTGAGTACTCTGTCCTGAAGATTTCTGTCTTCTTTAAATGCACCTCTGAAGGTTGTTGTAACTGTTACTGCCGGAACATTCTTAATACCTCTGGCAGTCATACAGCTGTGCTTTCCTGTGATAATAACCGCTACATCCGGCGACAGTGTTGCCTTCTCCATTATCTCAGCTATATCACTTCCGATTTTTTCCTGAAGCTGAAGTCTCTTACCGACCATATCAGCTATACGGGCAATCTTGCTAAGTCCAAGAACTCTGCCTCTTGGAATATAGGCTACCGCAACCTTCATATCATACATAAGTGCCATATGATGTTCACAGTAGCTGAATATTTCTATATCCTTTACAAGCACCATATCTCCATTTACCGGCGCATCAAAGGTTTTATTGAACATGTTCGCTATCTCATCATTTGTATAGCCGATTCCCTCAAATATCTCACTGTACATTCTTGCAACTCTGTCGGGTGTTTCACGAAGTCCTTCTCTATCCGGATCCTCGCCTATTGCCTCAAGAATACCTCTGATGTGCTCTTTAACTTTTTCCTGATCAACTGCCATTTTATATTATTTCTCCTGATTCTTTTTTGCTCCTTACCCGAAGCTTATCTATCATATTTCTTGTTACAATATTAATTTACATTTTTATTACTATACTACTATCTGGGATAATCAAACGCCCCTCATATCCGGCGGCCAGATGAATTTGTGCTGCTGCAGTTGATTAGTTACTCCGTTAAGCTTATGTTCTATCATATATTCAACTATTTCAGCAGGTTCAATACTTCCAAAAACCGGGCTAAAAAACACAGCACATCTGTCTATCAGATTCATTGATTTAATGATCTGAGTAGCCTTATCCAGATCGTTTCTGTCACACACTACGAACTTCACAGTATCAGAAGTTCTGAGAAATGGATAATTCTCCATATCCATCATAGCTTCCATACCACTACCGGGACATTTATAATCAAGTGTAACTGAAAGCTCATCTGTAAGTGAATACTTTACTGCCAGATCATAGAGACTTTTAATACTTATAGCTCCATTTGTTTCAACTTCGACACGGTGATTCTTTCCAATAAGCTCAAGTATAAGTTCTTCTATTCCATCTCTCATAAGCGGTTCCCCGCCCGTAAGTGTTACATTTCTTATGCCTGAGGCTTCAACATATTCTACTATCTCTTCAAGAGATTTTTCAAAATGCTCCCCATTTTCGTCAATCGCCCATGCAGTATCGCAGTAACTGCAGCTTAAATTGCAGCCTGTAAATCGTATAAATGTTGCAAGCTCACCGGCGCGTCTTCCTTCACCGTTAATACTCACAAACCATTCTGATATTTTATACATAGTCTGAATCGCTCTTATATTTCCTATCTATTATTTAATCATACGGTTTCAAATGGGACTTTTGCCACTCACATCATCATGAATTGTAGTATTCAGCCACATTCTCCGGTGTCTCAAATACTCTTACTTTCATTACTTTATAACCTTTTTCCGTCATTTTGTCATAAAAATATTTTGCAAGGTTCTCGGCTGTAGGACGAAAATCCATCTGAACAATTGTAAAGCCTTCTGATTTCATGGCTTCCATCGTCTTTTCTGAAAGACTTCCTTTTTCAATGATAAGCGCATGATCCAGTTTCTTGGTTTCGTGTTTCATATCCTTCTTAAGCTGGCCGAAATCAACTACCATTCCCCTGCTTGGTCCTTCTGTTTCCAGCTTTTCTGAACCTGCATCAACTGTTACGATCCACCTATGGCCGTGGATATTGGCACATTTACCCTTATAGTCCTTTAAGAAATGTGCACTATCAAATGTTGAACTTGATTTTATTACATACATAATGTTTCTCCCTGATTATAACATATTTGGTGCCGTCCATATAATATGATGTGGGTGTCAAAAGGTCAAAAAACAGAAAAAGGGCATAGTTAACCATACCCTTTTCGTCCTGGTATTTTTATAGTAGGATGGCACAAACGAACTACTGTTTATTTAATTCTTATTAGTTTTAAATCCCTAGAAACTTCTTAACTACTGCTTCCATCTCGTCCTTTTCACATACAGTATCATGAACAACTGGAGCTGTTCTGATTTCCTGAACTGCAGCAGGTACTGGAATCTTAGACAAGGTTTCAAGCTCGTCAATCATCTCGAAGTCTTCCATACTGCTATACTTTTCATCTATAGCTGCCATAACACTTCTTGTAAACTTGTATGGGCTGGCTGTAGAAGCAATAATTGTTGGTGTATCATCACCTGTCTCTGATTTATATTTATCATATACTGAAACTGCTACTGCAGTATGAGTATCGATGATGTATCCATCTTCGTCATAAAGAGTTCTTATAGTCTGTGAAACTTCATCTGTTGTTGCGAAGTTTCCATAGAAATGATACAGATTTTTCTTCATCTCATCTGTTATCTCATACTTGCCTGTTTCTGAAAGGCTCTTCATGAGACCGCTGTTAACCTCAGCATCATTTCCAGCTATACGATAGATAAGTCTCTCAAGATTGCTGGAAATAAGTATATCCATTGATGGAGATGTTGTAAGGATGAACTCTCTGTTCTTATCATACTCACCTGTCTCGAAGAAGTCATACAGAACCTTGTTGTCATTTGAAGCACAGATGAATCTGCCAACTGGAAGACCCATGAGTGATGCATAGTAAGCAGCAAGTATATTTCCAAAATTACCTGTTGGAACAACAATATTTATCTTATCTCCTGCACTTATCATTCCAGCCTTTAATAGTCTTGTATAGGAATATACATAATAAACCATCTGAGGAACCAGACGACCTATGTTGATGGAATTAGCTGATGAGAACTGGAAGCCCTTGTCAGCCAGTTCAGCTGCAAGCTTTTTGTCAGAAAACATTTTCTTAACACCGGTCTGAGCATCATCGAAATTACCCTTTATTCCGGCAACAAATGTATTCTTTCCCTTCTCGGTAACCATCTGTTTTTCCTGAACAGGACTTACTCCGTTCTTTGGATAGAATACAGCAATTCTTGTTCCTGGAACATCAGCGAAGCCAGCAAGCGCAGCCTTACCTGTATCACCAGAGGTTGCTGTAAGTATAACAATTTCCTTATCACTCTTATTCTTCTTTGCTGCAGTTGTCATTAAGTAAGGAAGAATAGACAGAGCCATATCCTTAAATGCAATCGTTTTGCCATGGAATAATTCAAGAATATATGCTCCGTGATGATATTTTACAGGAGCGATAAGCTCTGTGTCGAACTTACTGTCATATGCTCCATCTATGCAAAATCTTAGTTCATCTTCAGTAAAGTCAGTGAACATACGACTCATCACTTCAAATGCAACGCCTTTATAATCCATATCGGCGAGTTCTTCAAAGCTTATATCAAGAGCAGGAATCTCATCTGGTACAAAAAGTCCCCCATCATCTGCCAGACCTTTTAATATAGCCTCACTTGCTGTTGCCGTTTCCTGCGCATTTCTCGTACTTCTGTAAAGGATTTCCATTTTTCATACCTCTTTCTATCTGCCATTTAAAACATTATTATTTTGAACTGTCAGTAGAGTCATTTGAGTTATTATCACCTGATGAATCAGATGAACCTGATTCACCACTGTCTCCACTGTCATTATTATCTGAATTATTGTTATCAGAATTATTGTTATCGGAACTTCCATTATTACCACTATCGGATGATCCACTATTGTTATCAGTGCTTCCGCTATTATTTCCACCCGAATTAGCAGGTACATTATTGTTATTAATTGTTCCGTTAGTTCCATCATACAGATATACATCTGCATATTTTGTACCAAATTGTAAAGCTTCTGAATGCGTATTGAAGAATACATCGATGTGATTTCCTGTTATGGCACCACCTCTATCCTCAACGGTATAAACCTGACCAAATATAACCAGCTTGGTTCCAAATGCATATCTACTGTCAGCTGCAATAGTATGATTAGACTTTGCAAGACTACCATTAGCAGTAATACCATTTGTTTTACCACAGCATATAGCACATGGACAGTATGCTGTAATCAGAAATCTTCCCTGATAGGTTCCACCCGTAGCATAAATTGGTGTTCCCACAGCAGAATTACTGTAAGAACCTGTATTATTAGAATTTGGTGTAAGAGTTATATTTGTATTGGAATTAATAGCTGTGATTTTATTCTTTTTATATTTTTCCTTACGACTTTTTGCAGCTTCACTGATTGATGATCTGTCTGTACTTGCAAGAAGTGCTTCCAAAGCAGCCTTATCTTTCTTTTCCTGTTCAGTCAGCTGTTTATCATCACTATAGGCACCAACATTATCATTCATATAGCCTTCAGTCTCTTTTGCAGTCTCTGTAAGATTAAGTGCTGTATAAGGAACCTTTGCATATCTCGGAGCCATGGCTGGTTCATCATATAAAGGAGTAAGTGCCAGCATTCTGCCAACATCTCTATGATTTTTCTTTTTATCAGCAATTATTGATGAAAGACAAGCTATTATAAGAGCTGCCACAACCACTGCAGAAAAAGCAATCTTTGAATAACTTTTGATTTTTCTTTTAATTAACGCTATTTTTTTTGTCATCTGTAGCACCTCCTTTTCAAACTCAAAAGAACTATAACACCATATATCTTTTTGGTCAAGACTCCTCACCAATCGTTCTTATTATTTTCATAAGTTCTTCTGCAGACTCTATTTCACATACTTTTCTTCTTATTTTTGAAGAATTATAGATTCCTTCGGTGTACCATGCCACATGCTTTCTCATTTCTCGGACACCTATATATTCACCCTTCTGCGTAAGCATCAGCTCAATATGTCTAAGCATCATATCTCTGACGTCCTGAATTGTTTTGGGAGTATACGGACGTCCTTCAAGACCGCATTTTATCTCATTGAATATCCATGGATTACCCTTCGCAGCTCTTGCAATCATAACGCTGGCACAACCAGTTTCTTCCTTCATTCTGACCACATCCTCAGCTGCTCTTATATCTCCATTTCCTATAACCGGAACAGATACAGCATCTACGACCTCTTTTATTATACTCCAGTCTGCATTCCCCGAATAATACTGTTCTCTGGTACGGGCATGAACAGCAACTGCCGAGGCACCTCCACTCTCAGCGGCTCTGGCAATCTCCGGTGCATTTTTATTCTGAGCATCGAAACCCGCACGGATTTTTACGGTTACGGGAATACGCACACTCTTTACAACCTGTCTGACTATCTGTTCAACAAGCTCAGGCTTTTTCATTAGAGCCGAGCCTTCTCCGTTATTCACTATTTTAGGAACCGGACAGCCCATATTGATATCTATAAAATCAAATCCTCTGTCCTGCAGCTTAGCAGCCTCCTCAGCTATAATATCAGGCTCGCTTCCGAAAAGCTGAACCCCGATAGGTTTCTCCATATCATTTGTCAGGAGCAGCAGATCAGTTTTTCTACTATTATAGTAGAGTCCCTTAGCCGAAACCATTTCTGTGATCATCACATCTGCCCCCTGCTCTTTGCAGAGAATACGAAATGGCAGGTCTGTAATCCCTGCCATTGGTCCAAGTATTAATTTATTTGTAAAAAGTTCGTTCATAATAATATTACTGTTTATCATAAATGATTCTAAGACCGTGAAGTGTCAGCTCTGGATCATAAATATCTATAGCATCTGTTGCTTCTGATATAAGCTTTCCAAGACCACCGGTTGCTACAACCTTTATACCATCCAGTCCTGATTCTTTCTTCATTTCATTTACTATATACTGAGTCTGTCCGATATATCCATAATAGATACCGGCCTGCATACTTGAAACAGTGTCCTTGCCAAGTACCGTATCAACTTTTTTGATTTCAACCTCAGGAAGCTTTGCCGTGCCTGTCCAGAGTGCATTTGCAGAAAGTCTGATTCCCGGAGAAGTAACTCCTGCAAAAAATGTACCATCTTCCAGTACAAGATCATGTGTTGTTGCAGTTCCAAAATCAACCACAATAACCGGGCCACCATATATCTCATAGGCTGCAACCGCATCCACAAGTCTGTCAGCACCGAGCTCCTTCGGATTAGGAATTGCAAGTCTGATTCCTGATTTGATTCCTGGAGCAACGATAAGCGGTTTAACATCAAAATATTTGATGATTCCACTTGTCAGTGAGTGCATAATATTAGGAACAACGGATGAAATAATCACAGCCTTAATCTCTTTATCATCAATTCCATTTATGGACAGCCACTGCCTTAAGAATACTCCATATTCATCTGAAGTACGTGAGGTCTGTGTGATCATCCTGAACTGCTTTACTAACTTCTTACCATCAAAAAGTCCAACGGTAATATTTGTATTTCCTACATCTACAGCAAAAAGCATAGCCTTAGCTCCTTGTTTTATATTCTATAACACGGATGTTCGTAAGTCCGTATATCTCAATAATAAACCTTATACAATTAGTAACTGTTCAGCTGCAACAATTACTATATGCGGAACATACCTATCAACTCATAATATTCCTCGAGCTGTTCAAAAAGCTCTCTCTTATCATTTCGCATCTGATTGACCTTAAGTCCGCTTCCGATTTCATCATATAGAAAATCATCTTCATTATAATCTGTCGTGATTATCAGATTCCCTTCTTCATCAAAGTAAAGAAGTATAACCCCGCCTATCTCCTCTGTGAAAATCACAAGAGCAGCCTTCAGTTCATCCTGAATTCGCTGTGGAAGATTCGCAAAGGCAGGATTCAGAAAATATTTCTGAGTATATTTAGATGCACTGCAAAGTACAGTTTTTCCTTGTTCCATATCGGTTTCCTTATATTTGTTACGATAATTTAGTCAATGTCTATACTGGCAGCTATTACATCTGCCATGCTATACATTCCTGCATCCTTGCCAGCAAGAAACTTAGCAGCACTAACTGCTCCATTTCCGAAGATGCTTCTGGAATAAGCTATATGACGAATCTCAATAACCTCGTCCTGTCCTGCAAATATAACATCATGTGTTCCAGGAATTGAGCCACCTCTTACAGCTGAGATTCCAAGCTCCTTAGCATCTCTCTTCTGTCTTCTCTGGCTGCGGTCATAGATATACTCATAATCACCACCAGCAGCTTCATTTACCGCATCAGCAAGGGCAAGAGCTGTACCTGATGGAGCATCGAGCTTGTTATGGTGATGCTGTTCAACTATCTCAACATCGAAGCCTGCAGGGCAGAAAACCTGTGCTGCAGTTTTCAACATACTAATGACTGTATTGATTCCAAGACTCATATTTGCTGATTTGAGAATAGCAATTTCTTTTGACCATTTCTGAATATTATCCAGCTGTTCATCGCTAAAGCCTGTTGTACAAAGTACGACCGGAAGCTTCTTAGATCTACAGTAATCAAATAATGCATCCGTTACCTTAGGAGATGAAAAATCGATAACCACATCTGCCTCAACATCTACTTCACCTGGAGTTTTAAATACCGGATATCCAAGTGTTCCGTCATCAAATATATCAATTCCAGCAACTATTTCAGCATCTTTATTTTCCTTAACAATGTCAGTAATGACTCTACCCATTCTGCCACTGCATCCACTCATAATTATTCTTGTCATAGCATTTCCCTCTTAGAACTCGATTCCATATGCCTTCATAGCATTTATAAGTCTCTCAGCATTTTCAGGCTCCATCTCTGTAAGTGGAAGTCTTACTTTTCCATTTGTAAGTCCTAAAAGTGATGTTGCTTTCTTAACAGGAATTGGATTAACTTCACAGAACAGTGCCTTACAAAGATCAAAGGCTTTAAGCTGAAGTGTTCTTGCAGCTATAACATCTCCTGAAAGGTAGCTTGCACAGAGTGCATGTGTGTCCTCAGGGATTACATTTGCGATAACTGAAATAACACCAATTCCACCAAGTGCCATGATAGGAACTATCTGATCATCATTTCCAGAATAAATATCCAGACATCCATTTGCAATAGAGCTAAGTTCAGCAACCTGTGAAATATTTCCTGATGCTTCCTTGATACCTACAATATTTTCAACATTCTTTGCAAGTGTAACAGCTGTCTTAGGAAGAATGTTAAGTCCTGTTCTACTTGGAACATTATACATAATAATTGGGGTTTCTACTGCTTCTGCAATCTTGGTGTAATGCTGAATCAGACCACCCTGAGTAGCCTTGTTATAATATGGAGTAACTATGAGAAGTCCATCGACACCACACTTCTCAGCTTCCTGAGAAAGCTCGATAGCAGTTGTTGTATCATTTGAACCTGTACCAGCAATAACTGGAAGTCGTCCATTTGTCTGCTCAGCTACTACTGCGATACATTCGAGATGCTCTTCAACAGTAAGTGTTGATGACTCACCTGATGTTCCGCAAACGATAATTGCATCAGTTCCGTGCTCTACATGATAATCAACTAATTCTCTCAGTTTCTTATAATCAACCTGCATATCATCCTGAAAAGGTGTAACAAGTGCAACTCCAGATCCCTTAAAAATAGCCATAAAATAAACCTCCTTGATTTTCCAAAATCCTTTACATTTCTCTTCTTTATTTGCCGTGAATCTTGTATTGTTGCTACTATTCATGGTTAACTCAAAAAGCATTCTTAAGTCCACATCGAATATGGCTTATTCTTAAGCAAGCTTAAATAAGCCTAATATTCGATGTTCTATTGCCTCCTTGTGCCATATCACTTCGCAATATAGCACGGAGGCACCGAATCATGCTTTTTGAGTTCCTGCTTCGCAGGAATTATGATATATAATATGAAAAACAAACTGCAAGCAGTTGTTTTTCAATTATATATCATTAACCATGAATAATAACTCCGTTCTACAAAAAAGACCGGAATGATAGAGTCCGGTCCATAAATGATCTTAATAAACCGTAGCACTCCATCTCATTTGTATAAGATGACAGTTCTCAGACTATTAATCTGAGCCCCAGACAGTAAGCTTGCCGTATGCTTACTTCTTCGGCGGTTCATCCTTTCGTATATCTTCAACTGATTCGGCTTCATCTGATATACTAATAATAATCACCGCAACCTCTACACAGTTCACAAGTATAACACTGTAATATATACGTGTCAACGACACTTTTAGAAAAACGTAATTCCACTTCTCTGCCGCATGGTCTCATAGCTGATAAGACTTGCCGATATAGCGGCATTCAGGCTTTCGACTTCACCCTTCATAGGAATTCTGATAAGCTTGTCTGCTTTATCACACAGCTCTGATGTAAGGCCAGCGCCTTCATTTCCTATGAGAAATGCAACTGCTCCCGTCAGGTCTGTCTCATACATTGATGATCCATCGAGATGCATTCCAAAGATTTTTATTTTCTTCTGCTTTAATTTTTCCACATCTCCTATCAAGTC
>JAILEL010000015.1 GCA_024687845.1 Eubacterium sp. | reverse complement strand
ATAAGAAGACTTAAGGAGAAGGGAATCGTATTTGCTGGTGCGAGTGGAAGACAGTTTACGAGTATGGCGAAGCTGTTCCAGCCTGTAAGTGAAGATATCTATTATATAACGGATAATGGTGCGATTCTTAGAAGTGCTTCTGAGGTTTATAACATGAATGTGATAGAGCGTCCAGTTCTGATGGAGATGATACGTGATGCCAAGCGGCTTAAGGACTGTGACATTATGCTTTGCGGTCGTGACGCTGCTTATTGCGAGGAGAAGAGCAAGATGTTTTACTGGCTCCGGGATTCTTATAGATTCAATATCAAGGTTCTTGGAGACTTTGAGAGAAATCTTAATGATGATATTGTTAAGATGTCCATTTATCATGTAGATAATGCTGAGGCGATTGTAAATGAATGGTTTACTCCAAAATGGAAGGATCAGTTCAGAATTGCAAGTGCCGGAATTATGTGGATGGATATTGTTTATCCTGATGCTGACAAGGGAAGTTCTCTTAAAATGCTTCAGCAAAGGCTTGGAATAACCCGAGAAGAAACTATGGCATTTGGTGATAACCTTAATGATCTGGGACTTCTTGAGGCTGCTGAAGAGAGCTATGCTATAGGAAGTGCCAGGGATGAAGTAAAGGCTGCGGCAAAACATATAGCACCACCTCTCAGTGAGAATGGAGAGACTGAGGTACTTCTTAAGCTATTGGAGCAGTTAGAGACTTAGTTGGCTAAAATGACTTAAATGTAGAGTTGGGATATTGCGTATGGCAGGAATTTATTATATAATATCTGGCTGTGAATAAATAAGGAGGAATTATTGATGGATAAGATTAAAATGACTACCCCACTTGTTGAGATGGATGGAGATGAGATGACCAGAATTCTCTGGCAGCTTATTAAGGACGAGCTCCTTATCCCATTTATTGATCTTAATACAGAGTATTATGATCTGGGACTTGAACATAGAAATGAAACTGATGATCAGGTTACTATAGATAGTGCTCATGCAACTGAAAAATATAAGGTTGCAGTTAAATGTGCAACTATCACTCCAAATGCTGCTCGTGTTGAGGAATATAACCTTAAGGAAATGTGGAAGAGTCCTAACGGAACTATCCGTGCTATTCTTGACGGTACTGTTTTCCGTGCACCTATTCAGGTAAAGGGAATTACTCCTTGTGTTCGTAACTGGGAGAAGCCTATTACAATCGCAAGACATGCTTATGGTGATGTATATAAGGCAAGTGAAATGAAGATTCCTGGAGCTGGCAAGGTTGAGCTTGTTTACACAGCAGAGGATGGAAGCACTCAGTCTGTTACAGTTCATGAATTTAAAGGTCCTGGTATTGTTCAGGGAATGCACAATCTGAATGATTCTATTGAGAGCTTTGCAAGAAGCTGCTTTACATATGCACTTGATACAAAACAGACTCTCTGGTTTGCAACAAAGGATACCATTTCAAAGCAGTATGATCATACATTTAAGGATATTTTCCAGGAAATATATGATGCAGAATATAAAGAGAAGTTTGAAGCAGCAGGAATCGAGTATTTCTATACTCTTATCGATGATGCAGTTGCAAGAGTAATGAAGTCAAAGGGTGGATTCATCTGGGCATGTAAAAACTATGATGGAGATGTAATGAGTGATATGCTTTCATCTGCATTTGGCTCACTTGCAATGATGACTTCAGTTCTTGTATCTCCAAAAGGATATTATGAATATGAAGCTGCTCATGGAACAGTTCAGAGACATTATTATAAGCATCTTAAGGGCGAAGAGACATCAACCAATCCGGTTGCTACAATCTTTGCATGGACAGGAGCTCTTCGTAAGAGAGGAGAACTTGATGGAAACAGCGAGCTGATGGCATTTGCTGATAAACTTGAGAAGGCAACAATAGATACTATTGAAGGCGGTACAATGACAAAGGATCTTGCACTTATTACAGAGCTTGAAAATGTAACAACTCTGAATACACAGGATTTCATCAAAGCTATTCGTACTAGTCTTGATGCATTAATGTAAAATGGGCCAAATAAAAGGGCTGTCGCACTAAGTAAATAGTGCACAGCCCGTTTTTTTAACGTTCGTTAAGTGGAATATATGGTATATTGTCAGCAACTGACATATAAGCTGGACGAATAATTCTGTTGGCGCAGGTCAGTTCTTCAATACGGTGTGCACTCCAGCCGGCGATTCTTCCGATGGCAAAGAGTGGTGTTATGAATTCCTGCGGTATGTTCAGCATATCATATGCGAAACCACTGTAGAAATCAATATTGGCACTGACACCCTTATAAATCTTTCTGTACTCAGCGATTACTTCTGGAGCAAGCCGTTCAACTGCTTTATACAGATGAGCTTCACTATCACGTCCTTTAACTTCAGCCAGCTGAAGAGTATATTTCTTAAGAATCTCAGCTCTTGGATCAGAAATAGAATAAACAGCGTGGCCCATTCCATATATGAGACCTGCTTTGTCGAAGGTCTTCTTATTAACTATCTTACCAAGATAAGCTTTAATCTCATCATCATCATACCAGTCGGATACATTTGCCTTTATTTCTTCAAACATTTTGATAACCTTAATGTTTGCTCCACCGTGTTTAGGTCCCTTGAGAGAACATAGCGACGCCGCAACTGAAGAATAAGTATCAGTACCGGAGGAGGTAACTACATGAGTTGTAAATGTAGAATTGTTACCACCACCATGTTCAGCATGAAGAACTAATGCAATATCCAGCAGATGTGCTTCTAATGGATCAAACTTTTTATCCTGTCTCAGCATTCTGAGAATGTTTTCAGCAGTAGAAAGCTCCGGTTTCGGATTATGCAGAAATAAACCTCTGCGCTGGATATAATGTCTGTAAGCCAGGTATGAATAAGCAGCTATTATTGGAAGAGTAGCAATCAGATTCACACTCTGACGAAGTACATTTGGAATACTGAGATCATCGGCACGCTTATCATAGGAATTCAGCGCCAGTACGGATTGAGCCATGGCATTCATAACGTCCTTATTAGGGGACTTAAGAATTACATCCTCAGTAAAATCCGTAGGAAGACTTCTGGAATATCCCAGAAGCTTATTAAAATGATCCAGTTCGAGTTTATTGGGAAGTTCTCCGAAGAGGAGAAGATAAACAGTCTCTTCAAATCCAAAGCGGTGGGTATCTGTAAATCCATTTACAATATCCTTGATATTGATTCCTCTATATCTGAGCTCGCCCTCTACTGGAGTGACAACTCCATCTATCGTTTTGGAACCGATAACCGTTGATATTTCGGTCAGACCTGTAAGTACACCCTTACCATTCTGCTCTCTGAGTCCTCGTTTAACATCGTAAACATTATACAGTTCAGGGTCTATGTGGTTGTGCTGGGAACACAGTTTGGCAAGCTTATGAATCTCTCTTGCGGCCGCGTTGGCAGTATATTCAGCCATAATAAATCTCCTTTATGTGTATTTAACCGTAAATGTATTAGGCTTGGGCAAAAACATTATTATACTTGATGATGCAAAGTGTTTCACATCCTGCGCATACCTTATCTGCCATGCACACAATAAATGCTTCTCTGGATTTGGGTACATGTGTCAGATTGAGCGGGAACATATGACTATATATGGCGTCAGCTTCAAGCTTGGTTATATTAAAATCGCGAATTGCATTTTCCATTGAACGCTTAGCATGAGTATATCCATGAAGATTATGATATTCATTTTTCTCATGCCAGTCATAGAGAAAATAATCATGAAGCAGAGCACTTCTGACAACACTTCGCATATTGATGTTATGTCTGCTGCGCTGAGCCATCCACACACTCAGATATGTTACACATAGTGAATGATCAAATGTGGTAGTAGTACCATGCTGAATGAATTCCTTTTCCTTCTCGAATCTTGGATCATCCAGAATATCACTTCCGTGCTCAATAATTATATTTATTATTTCTTCATTATATCCTATATTTACCATGTTTTAATCCTTGCAGATAAGAATGAGTTTATATAACTAAAATATTATATCACTTTTCAAGGCAAAATGCGAGATAAACTTGTTGAAGAAAAAACTTTGTTCTGATATACTGTCGATATTCATGGTTACAAATCTTAGTAGCTCTAGCACAGAATTGCAGGAGGTTTATATGTTTGAAAATGGACTTATGATGCAGTATTTTGAATGGTACATGAAAAGTGAACCTTCACTTTGGAAGACTATTCAGAAGGATGCCGAAAAACTGAAAAAGAGTGGAGTTACTTCAGTCTGGCTTCCACCTGCCTATAAGGGTGCTGCTGGAATCGAGGATGCTGGATACTCCGTTTATGACCTTTATGATATTGGTGAATTTAAGCAGAAGGGAACCATAAGAACAAAGTACGGTACAAAGAAGGAATACATTGATGCTGTACAGGCTCTCCATGATTCAGAAATAAATGTATATGCCGATGTAGTTCTAAACCATAAGGTAGGTGCTGATGAGATTGAAGCGGTTACTGCTCCTGAGTTCAATTCATCCAACAGATATCAGATGATTGGTGATGGAAAGATAATCGGTGCATGGACTAAGTTTACATTTCCAGGCAGAAAAGGCAAATATTCTGATTTTACATGGAATTGGAATCACTTTGATGGAATAGACTGGGATCAGAGCAGCTTTTTAGAGGCTATGAAACAGTTTGCCGGTGAAAAGGCAGCAGAAGAAGCTGAACTAAAAAAAGATAACTTTGATTATTTCATGGGTATTGATATTGATTTTAATAATAGAGATGTTTATGAAGAGCTTGTATCCTGGGCTCAGTGGTATATCGAGACTACATCAGTTGATGGGTTCAGAATGGATGCAGCAAAGCATATTCCTGCATCATTTTACAGAGATTTTCTATATAAGGTAAGAGAAGTCACAGGAAAGGAACTCTTTACTGTAGGAGAATATTGGAGCGGTGATGTCAAGGTGCTTATGAAATATCTTGAAGATACCAAGTCAGAAGCATCACTATTCGATGTTCCTCTTCACTATAATCTTTATCATTGTTCTAAAGCTCAGGGAGCATATGACCTGAGAACTATACTTGATGGTACACTGGTTAAGGAGAATCCTTTAAAGGCTGTTACTTTTGTGGATAATCATGATACACAGCCTGGTCAGGCATTTGAGTCCTTTGTTGAAGAATGGTTCAAACCGATGGCATATGCACTTATTCTTCTTAGAAAAGAAGGATATCCATGTGTATTCTATGGGGACTACAAAGGAATATCTCATGATAAAATAAAGGCCAAGAAGCAGCTGCTGGATAAATTAATGAAACTCAGAAAGGCTAAAGCCTACGGCGAGCAGCATGATTATTTTGATGATCCGGACTGCATTGGCTGGACCAGAGAAGGAGATGCTGAACATAAGGATTCCGGACTTGCTGTTATGATTTCAGATGGCAAAGGCGGAACAAAGAGAATGTATATTGGAAAGCAGTTTGCCGGTGCACATTTTTCTGATGTGATGGGAAATGCAAAATATAACATTAAGATTGATGACGATGGATGTGGCAACTTCTATGTTAACAGAGGAGCTGTTGCAGTATGGGTTCAGAAGGAACCAAAGGGGGCATAAATGGCAAAAACCATCAGAACTGAGGCAGTTGAGGATTTTTTTGAAGCAATCAGTCTGCTAAAAGATAAAGAAGAGTACTATAGTTTTTTTGAAGATATATGCACTACTAATGAAGTACTTTCAATCGCTGAGAGATTCGAGGTTGCCAAGCTTTTATATCAGAATAAAACCTACATTGAAATAGCTAAAAAAACGGGAGCATCTACTGCGACTATCAGCAGGGTGAATCGCTCTCTGGGCTACGGAAATGGCAGTTATGATTTTATATTCGAAAGAATGGGAATAGAAAAGGCGTCGGAAAAGGAGTGATATTTTTTGGACAGTGGTGACATAGCCAGGTCGATTTCGTTAATATTAATGTTATCATTATCAGGATTTTTTTCATCTGCGGAGACAGCACTTACAACTGTAAATCTGAATAAGCTGAAAACAATAGTAGATGAGGGTGGAAAAAGAGCGAAGGCTGCTCAGCGTGTGCTTGATATGAGGTCTGATTCGTCAAAGCTTTTATCAACAATCCTCATTGGAAATAATATTGTAAATATATCGGCGTCTGCTATAGCAACGGTTTTATGTACCAATCTTTTTGGAAATAAATATGTTGGATATGTAACGGGGCTGCTTACTTTGTTTGTCCTTGTTTTTGGTGAGATAACACCTAAAACTCTTGCATCTTTACATAGTCTTGAACTGGCTCTTAGATTTTCTTTTCCTATTTATAGCCTGATGAAGATTCTTACTCCGGTTATATGGATATTGAATAAAATATGCAGAGGGATTTTCAAGATACTTCGGGTTGATCCTGATGCAAATCCTGATCAGATGACAGAAAGTGAACTGCTTAAGATCGTGGATGTCAGTACTGAAGAAGGAGTTATTGAGGATTCTGAAAAGGAAATGATCAATAACGTGGTTGAGTTCGGTGATGTCATGTCCAGAGATATAATGGTTCCAAGAGCTGATATGGTCTGTCTTGATGTTAATTCCTCGTACGAAGATATAATGAAAACTCTTGAGGAAAATGAATATTCAAAGATTCCTGTTTTTGAAAAATCCAAAGATAGTATTATAGGAATTCTATATATTAAGGATATTCTTCTGAATAACAGAGACTTAAAGTCAGATGGATTTGATATAAGAAAGCTGATGAGAAGTCCGCTTTTTGTTTATGAATATCAGAAGACAACTCAGATATTTAGTGAAATGAGAAAATCCAGTGTAACAATGTGCATTGTCCTGGATGAATATGGCGTAACGGCTGGCCTTATCTGCATGGAGGATCTGATTGAAGAGATAGTTGGAGAAATCCATGATGAATATGATACTGAACAGGATGAAATCATAAGAAATCTTGGTGAGGGACGTTATGATGTAGACGGAGCTATGAGATTAGATGATCTTAGTGACGTTATCGGAACACATTTAAGTTCAGAAAATTATGATTCCATTGGAGGTCTTATGATAGAGATTCTGGACCGTTTTCCAAAGGATGGCGAAGTAGTTATGTACGAAGACCTTAAGCTTAAGGCTGTTGATGTTAAGCGTAACAGAGTAGGAAGAGTATTGATAGAAGTGGCGAGGTAAAGTGTTGGATAAGGAACAGTTGGAATTCAAAAAAGAATTGAGAGAAAAATTAAAGCTGGATTTTATTATTCCTGACGATATTCCAGATATTGAACTGTATATGGAACAGTTGACAAAATTCATGGACGAACATCTGAAGGGAAGCCTCAGAAACGAAGAAGACAAGGTGCTTACCAAGGCCATGATCAATAACTATACCAAGAATGGTCTTCTTCCACCGCCGACCAAGAAAAAATATGATCGCGATCATCTGATTATCCTTATCTACATTTTTTATATGAAAAATGTAATGAGCATCGGTGATGTACAAAAGCTTATAAAACCTCTGGCAGATGATTTTTCCAGTGAGAAGCTTTATGAGATATATGAGAAGACCTTTGAAATGGAGAAATCTCAATACTTTAATATAGAAGCAAGTGCTGTTAAAGCAGCACAGATTACGGAAAAGAACATCCCTAGAGAAGAGGATGAGTATCTGAATAAGATGCTTTATATCTTTCTTCTGGGTTATGATATATTCAGCAAAAAAAGACTGATCGAGAAGCTTATTGACGAGCTTCCCGAGGAGTAAAAGGAGAAAATTATGATAAGTGCAAACAACATATCTCTTCGATTTGGCAAGAAGGCGCTCTTCGAGGAAGTAAACATTACCTTTACCCCAGGTAACTGCTACGGACTTATTGGAGCAAATGGAGCCGGCAAATCTACATTTCTTAAGATTCTGTCCGGTGAACTGGATTCGACAACTGGTAATGTTACAATGGATCCAGGCGAGAGACTTTCAGTGCTTGAACAGGACCATTTCAAGTACGATGCTTATTCTGTAATTGATACTGTAATAATGGGTAATCAGAGACTTTATGAGATAATGAAGGAAAAGGATGCTATATATGCAAAGGAAGACTTCTCTGATGAGGATGGCGTAAGAGCATCTGAGCTTGAAGCTGAATTTGCTGAAATGGATGGCTGGAATGCAGAGGTTGACGCTGCAACACTTCTTAATGGTTTAGGAATTGAAACTGAAGATCATTATGCTATGATGAGTGATCTGGATGGTAATAAGAAGGTTAAGGTGCTGCTTGCTAAGGCGCTTTTTGGAAATCCTGATGTACTTCTTCTGGATGAGCCTACAAACCATTTGGATCTTGATGCTATCGCATGGCTTGAAGAATTTCTTATTAATTTTGAGAATACAGTAATAGTTGTCAGCCACGACAGATATTTCCTGAATAAAGTATGTACTCATACAGCAGACCTGGATTATGGTAAGATTCAGATATACGCTGGAAACTATGATTTCTGGTATGAGTCAAGTCAGCTTATGATTCGTCAGATGAAGGAAGCTAATAAGAAGAAGGAAGAGCAGATAAAGGAACTCAAAGAATTTATTGCAAGATTCTCTGCAAATGCTTCCAAATCAAAACAGGCTACATCACGTAAGAAGGCTCTTGAGAAAATAGAGCTTGAAGAGATTAAACCATCCAGCCGTAAGTATCCATTTATTGATTTCAGACCAAATCGTGAGATTGGAAATGAGGTTCTTACCGTTTCACATATTTCAAAATCCGTTGATGGAGTAAAGATTCTGGATGACATTTCCTTTACAGTTGGAAGAGAAGATAAGATAGCATTTGTCGGACCAAAGACACAGGCTACGACAATGCTTTTCAAAATCCTTGCCGGAGAGGAAGAGCCGGATGAAGGAGAATATAAATGGGGCGTTACCACAACTCAGGGTTATTTTCCTAAGGATAATACCAAAGAATTCGATAACGATCTGGTTATAGTTGACTGGCTTACACAGTTTTCAGAGGAAAAGGATGCAACCTATGTAAGAGGCTTCCTTGGAAGAATGCTTTTCAGAGGCGAAGATGGTCTTAAAAAGGTAAAGGTTCTTTCCGGAGGAGAGAAGGTCAGATGTCTTCTGTCCAAGCTTATGATAATGGGTACAAATGTGCTTATTCTTGATGAACCAACAAACCATCTGGATATGGAGGCAATCACTTCCCTTAATAATGGACTTATTAAGTTCCCTGGTGTAGTACTTTTTGCCTGCCAGGATCACCAGTTTATTCAGACAACCGCCAACCGTATCATGGAGCTTACAGAAAGCGGACTTATTGATAAACAGTGTACATACGATGAATATCTGGAAAATGATGAACTTGCAAGAAAACGTCAAATTATGAATTTTGACGCATTAGAGTAGCATGCGTGGAAATATGAGATAAGAAGAGGATGAGCGCAAGGCAGAGCTTTGCAGACTCATCCTCTTCTTATCTCATAGAGCCGCATATGCGGCTCAGACGTTAATGAGGAAAGTGTCTGCGTATGCAGACAGTAGAGCACCGAAGGTGCGGACTTTCCGAATTGACGTTCCATGCAAGTCTTTATGTTCTTAATTATAATTTTATATTTTTTATTCTAATAATATGTGCTATAATGAGTCATGCTTTACAATTTAAAACTATGTATGTGAGCGAGAAAAATATTGTGCTCGCAAAAAGGAGGTTGTTCATGAGATTATTTAAGAGGTTTGCAGCCGTTGCTCTTGCAGCTGCAATGACATTTTCGCTGATAGCATGTGGTGGTGGAAGCAAGGAATCTGCTGATGGCGGTTCAGATGATGCTCCAGCCAGTGATATGAAGGTTGCAATGATTACAGACTATGGAGATATCACTGATCAGTCCTTCAATCAGACTACTTATGAAGCTAGCAAGAAGTTTGCAGATGCTAATGGTATTCCTTTTACTTACTATAAGCCAGCGGGTGATTCTACGGCAGAGCGTGTAGCCATGATCGATAAGGCTGTTGCTGATGGATATAATGTAGTTGTTCTTCCAGGATATGCATTTGCAGAAGCAATAGTTGAGACAGCTGAAATTTATCCAGACGTTAAGTATATAGCTCTTGATGTTTCAGAATATGACCTTATTACAGCTGCTAAAGCAGACTCATATTCACAGGATAATGTATATAGTGCTGTATATAAAGAAGAACTTGCTGGTTATATGGCTGGTTTTGCAGCAGTTAAGCTTGGTTATAAGAAGCTTGGATTCCTCGGTGGTATGGCAGTTCCTGCAGTTATCCGCTATGGATATGGATTTGTACAGGGTGCAGCAGATGCTGCAAAGGAAGATGGTTTATCAGATGTAGAAGTTAAGTATGCATATGGTAACCAGTTCTATGGAGATGCTGATATTACAGCAGCTATGGATACATGGTATTCAGGTGGAACAGAAGTTGTATTTGCCTGCGGTGGTGGTATCTTTACATCAGCAGCTGAGGCAGCTGAAAAGGTTGATGGAAAGGTGATCGGTGTAGATGTAGATCAGTCTTCAATCATTGATTCAGCTTATGGTGATGGAATGACAGTTACATCAGCTATGAAGGGTCTTGCAGCTACAGTTGATACGCTTCTTACAGCAATCAAGGATGGAAAATGGGGCGACTATAAGGGACAGATTCAGAGTCTTGGTCTTGTATCTGCAGACGATATGTCTCTTAACTATGTTCAGCTTCCAGAAGATACAACACAGTGGAGCGATAAGTTCAGCAAAGATGATTATAAAGCTCTCGTTGGAAAGCTTGTAAGTGGGGAAATAAAGGTTTCTGATGATACATCAGCTTCTGAACCAACATCTGATGTTGTAAAGATTGATTTCCAGGGAAATATTAAATAATCAGTCTGTATGAACTAAATAATTAATATCTGGGCAGAGCCGTCTTAGTGGCGTCTCTGCCTTAGTGCTAATATAAGAACTTATTTTAACTTGAAGATATAAGGAGGAGGGGGGTTTTGGATACGCAGTATGCTATAGAAATGCGAAACATTACTAAACGTTTTCCGGGTATTGTGGCTAATGACAATATCACCTTACAGCTTCGGCATGGAGAGATACATGCTCTTCTTGGCGAAAATGGTGCTGGTAAATCAACCCTTATGAGCGTGCTTTTTGGACTGTATCAGGCTGAAGAGGGCGGAATATATAAGGATGGCAAGGAAGTACATATCAATAATCCAAATGATGCAAATGATTTGGGAATAGGTATGGTTCATCAGCATTTTAAGCTGGTTCAATGCTTTTCAGTACTCGAAAACATTATACTTGGGGTGGAAACTACTAAACATGGTATCCTTCAGAAGGATGAAGCCAGAAAGAAGGTTCTTGAGCTTTCAGATAAATATGGCCTGAAAGTAGATCCGGATGCAAAGATTGAAGATATTACAGTAGGTATGCAGCAGAGAACTGAAATTCTTAAGATGCTTTACCGTGATAATGAGATTCTTATCTTTGATGAGCCTACAGCGGTACTTACTCCGGGGGAGATAGACGATCTGATGCAGATCATGAAGGGACTTGCGAAGGAAGGCAAATCCATACTTTTCATTTCACACAAGCTAAATGAAATCATGTCAGTAGCAGACAGATGCAGTGTTCTTCGACGGGGCAAATATATTGGAACTGTAGACATTGCTAATACTACAAAAGAGGAACTCAGCCGAATGATGGTAGGAAGAAATGTTACATTTGCAGTAGAAAAGAAACCATCTGAGCCGGGAGATGTAGTTTTAGACGTATCACATATTACAGTTGCTTCAAAAATGCATTCAAATAATGCTGTTAAGGATGTTTCCTTCAAAGTACGTTCTGGAGAGATAGTATGTATAGCAGGAATTGATGGAAATGGTCAGACGGAACTGGTATATGGACTGTCTGGACTGGAGCCTCTTGTGTCTGGAGACATAACTCTGTCAGGAAAGAATATTTCTAAAGCCTCCATCAGAGAGAGATCTTTGTCCGGAATGAGTCATATTCCTGAGGACAGACATAAACATGGACTTGTTTTAGATTATTCGCTTGCTTATAATCTGGTACTTCAGAGGTATTTTGAACATGAATTCTCAAATAAAGCGGGTTTTCTGAAGAAGGGTGCTATAAAAAGCTATGCTGACGGGCTGATAGAACAATATGATATTAGAAGCGGTCAGGGAGCTCAGACTATAGCAAGAAGCATGTCTGGTGGTAATCAGCAGAAGGCAATAATAGCAAGAGAAATTGATAAAAATCCTGATCTTTTGATTGCTGTTCAGCCAACCAGAGGACTTGATGTAGGAGCTATAGAATATATTCATAGTCAACTTGTGGCTCAGAGAGACGCAGGACATGCGGTTCTTCTTGTATCTCTGGAGCTTGAAGAGGTTCTTTCGGTTTCAGACAGAATCCTTGTTATGTATGAGGGCGAGCTGGTAGGTGAATTCGATCCTAAACAGACTACTCGTGAAGAACTGGGACTTTATATGTCAGGTGCAAAGAGAAAAGAGGTGGTTTCATGAAAGAAAAGAAAGGCGGCATTTTAAAAAATGGTGTCGTACAATCTGTAATAGCATCACTTCTCTGCATCGTGGCAGGACTTCTGCTGGGATACATAGTACTTCTTATCATAAGACCTGCAGAGGCTAATAAAGCGATTGTTACGATACTGAAAAATTTCTTTACATATCCTTCTGTACCAGCTCAGATGAAATATTTCGGTTCAACTCTTGTGAAGACAGCACCACTTCTTATGTGTGCGCTTTCGATTCAGTTCTGTTACAAGACTGGTCTTTTCAATATAGGAGCGGCTGGACAGTATGTTGCTGGAGCTGGAGCATGTCTATATGCGGCACTGGCACTTAAGCTTCCCTGGATAGTATGTGTTCTTTTTGCAATAGTAGCGGGAGCGGTTTTCGGCGCAGCTGTTGGATTATTAAAGGCATATCTTAATGTTAATGAAGTTATTTCCGGTATTATGCTCAACTGGATAGGACTTTACATAGTAAATATGATTTTGTCTGGAGTAAAGGAAACTTCGAGTCCATATACACTTCCGATAGCTTCAACTAATCCATCTGCATTGCTTCCTACTCTGGGACTTGAGACGCTATTTTCAAATAATAAATATGTTACTATCGCAGTACCTTTATCAGTAATAATAGCAGTAGTAATATGGATCATTCTTTCTAAAACAGTATTTGGATATGAACTTCAGGCAACGGGTCTGAATAAAGAAGCTGCTAAATACAGTGGTATGCGTGAAAAGAGAAATATAGTCCTTACTCTTATAATAGGTGGTTCACTGGCAGGGCTTGGAGCTGCATTTCTCTATCTTTCAGGATATGAGCAATGGTCAGTTACACAGTCAAGTGTACCAGGAATGGGCTTTAATGGTATAGCTGCTACATTCCTTGGAGGACTTCATCCAATAGGAACGATTTTCTCTTCATATTTCATTCAGCATATTACAAGTGGTGGAGCTTATCTTGATAAAGAGGTTTACCCTTCACAGATATCAGATCTTATAAGTTCTATCATCATTTATCTCTGCGGTTTTGTATTATTCTTCAAGATGTTTATGAACAAGAGACTTATGAAGGGCTCAGAAAATAAAACAGAAGATAAGGCTGAGAACAAAGCAGAAGATAAAACAGAAAATAAAGCAGAAAACAAATCTGATAAGAAAGCTGGAAAAGGAGGTGAAGACTGATGTTACTTCTTATTCAATATACCCTTCTTTTTTCGTCTGTTCTGATGCTGGTTGCTCTGGGTGGATGTTTTTCTGAACATTCGGGAGTTATAAATCTGGGACTTGAAGGCATCATGGTAATAGGTGCTCTTGGTGGGGCGCTTGCTATGAAAAATCTTTCTGCTGACACACCAGCCATAGTTGTGATACTTCTCGTAATGGCTGTATCTGTTGTGTCGGGAATGCTTTACTCTTGTCTTTTGGCAGTGGCTAGTATTAATTTTGGAGCTGATCAGACGCTGGTAGGAACGGCGATGAATATGCTTGCAGCAGCTCTTGCAACTGTTATGGTAAAGGCTATAAACATAGCTGAAAATCCTGACAACGTTTCATCCACAGTACAGTATGGAGTTGCAAAGAAGGCTTTCGTTTTCAATATTGGAAAGCTTTCACTTAACTGGTTTGTTGTAATATCCATTCTGATGCTTATCCTGTCATATATTATTCTTTATAAGACCAGATTTGGACTCAGACTTATGGCCTGCGGTGAACATCCTCAGGCAGTAGATAGTGTTGGTATAAGCGTATATAAGATGCGTTGGGCAGGTGTGCTCATTTCTGGATTCTTAGGTGGTCTTGGTGGAATTATATATATTACAGCTGGTGTATCTGAATGGAAATTCGAGATAGGAGTTGCAGGATTTGGCTTCCTGGCGCTTGCAGTTATGATATTCGGACAGTGGAAACCAGTTAATATCGCGCTTGCAGCATTACTATTTGGATTCTTCAGAGCACTTTCAAATGTATATTCAGGCTTTGATTTCCTTGCAAATCTGAATATTCCAGGCTCAGTATACAATATGATGCCATACATAATATCCTTACTTGTTCTTGCATTTACTTCAGGTAACTCAAAGGCACCAAAGGCAGAGGGCATTCCATACGATAAGAGTACAAGGTAGTACGGTCGTTTCAGTTTGTAATGCTGCTCGGCTTTAACTTGAAATAAAAAATAGACTCACATAGATTAGTTTACATAATCTAAGTGGGCCTATTTTTTTAAGTTTTTTTATTGTGAGTATATGTACTAATACTGATTAGAATAGATAATCGATAAAATCATTTACTGCATCATGGTTTCTCTGCTGATCTCCTGGGAATCCTATGTATATATCTGAATATCCAGTATTTAGTGTTTTTGCAAAATCTGTATCTGAGATATCTATTGCATATTCAGCAGGTTTTCCATTGGAATCTTTAAGTACTACGATATGATCTTTTATTTTATTATAATGCTCTTCATCAAGAAAACGGTCGAGTGGATAGAATATGTCCATCATTCCACAATACTCAGCACCATCCATATCGGTAAATATAATGTCGTAATAATCTGTAGTGGCAACCATTGTAAAGCTTATATAAGATTGACTGTTAGTGTTATATTCGTAGCCTTTGCCATAATCTTCTTTTTTAATTTGAGTACTAGTATTACCGTTGATCTGACATCCATCGAATTTCCCAATGGCTTTAGCGTAGTTATTAAATGGTTCATCGCTAAAGTTTAGAGGATCCTTACAGTTGAGAATACAATAACTAATTGTTATGGGGCGAGAGTTGTCATATATGGTTTTTGAAACGAAACCAACTATTGCAACTGCAATAATTACAAAAATAATCCGTTCTTTATAATAGTAGAGTAAATATTTTCGCTTTTCAGAAGGAGTCATATCCTTCGTTGTTTCTTCAAGCTGCTGTTTTTTATACTCTTTTTTCTCTTTACGGGACATTTGTTTATAATCAAGACGACCGAATTCAGTCTTCTCAATCGGTTTTTCTTCCATATCTTTGGTCATCTGACGCATATTAGTTTCTCCTTTTATGCTCGGAAATGAGTTTTATGTTAACCGGTATCGATAACAAAACTTATCTCCAGGCAGTAAATTAATATTTATCAGAACAAGACGATATATCATTTTAAAGAATAAATCAACATCAAAAAATATGAAAAAAATATGGCTATGACAATTTCGTGATATAAAAAACAAAATGTTGACATATTGCACAAAAGAAGCGTAATACTAATGTAATTTTTCTACACGAATTTTGGAGCAAAAATTACGAAAAATTAAGAAAATGTAACATTTCTGGGCGTTTATCAGGGGGAAAGCCAATAAAATCAACAAAAACGGCTTTTGTGCAATATGACGATATTTTGTGAAAAATAACAATTTTTGGTCATTTTAGGACAAAAATCACGCAAATTTAAGACGAAAATGTTAAAAAAACATTTCACTTTAGACACTATGTACAAATTGTCTGATAAAAATAAAAAAAAACGCTTGCATTATTGGTTAATATGCCCTATAATACACACGTGTTACGACGAAAGGAAAGAACGTTGTAACAAGTTACTTTTAGAATCTGAATGATTCTAAGACAATATGCCAATTAGGTACAAATTACAGCGAACGTTTTTAAGAATTGGCTTTAGACACCTCGGGTGTCTGATTATAAGGACGGGAAATGCAAGTTGTAATAAGTATCAGGACAAACACAAATACAAAAGGAGGGTTTTTTTGTGAAAAAGTTCAAGAAGGCAATGGCACTTTCACTTGCTCTCGCTATGGGTCTTTCACTTGTAGCTTGTGGCGGAAGTGACGCTAAAGAGGAAACAGAGGCAACAGAGGCAACTACTGAAGCTGTTGAGGAGACAGTTGAAGAAACAGAGGCAGCTACAGAGGCTGAAACAACAGAAGCAGCAGAAGCAGCAGATGATACAGCTACAGCATCAGCATCAGATGTAGATCTTTCAGGTGATGGAAAGGTTCTTAACATTCAGTGCTGGAACGATGAGTTCGCTAGACGTCTTAGAGATCACTATCCTGGATTTACAGCTAATGATCCTGATGATGCTACAGCAGGTGGTAAGATTGGTGACATCGAAGTTAAGTTTACAGTAACTCCTTCAGATGATAACGCTTACCAGAACAACCTTGATGCAGTTCTTCCTGCAAATGCAGATGCAGCTGATGATGATAAGGTTGACCTTTTCCTCGTAGAAGCTGACTATGCTCTTAAATATGTTAACACAGAGCTTGCTATGCCAGTTTCAGATCTCGGAATTGATGTAAATACAGAGCTTGCAGATCAGTATCAGTATACAAAGGATATCGTTACAGATGCAGATGGAAACCTTAAGGGTGTTTCATGGCAGGGATGTCCTGGTGTTCTTATCTACAACAGAGAAGCAGCTAAGGAAGTTCTTGGATCAGATGATCCTGATACAGTTCAGGAAGCTGTTAAGGATTGGGATACATTCAAGGCTACAGCTAAGACTCTTGCTGACGCTGGATATCATATCACATCTGGTGCAAATGATACATTCCGTGTATTCTCAGACAACGTTTCATCTCCATGGGTTGTTGATGGTAAGATCGTAGTTGATGAAAACATCAAGAAATGGGTTGATATGTCAAAGGAAATGGTTGATGCAGGACAGACAGGTACTGGAGATCTTTGGGGAGATGACTGGTCAAAGGGATTCTATCCAGAAGGTAAAGTATTCTGCTATTTTGGACCAGCTTGGCTGATCGACTTCTGTATGGCAGCTGATGACGATGCTTCAATCGCTCACGCAGGTGGTTGGGGAGCAACAACAGGACCTCAGGGATTCTCATGGGGTGGTACATGGATCTGTGCAGCTAACGGTACAGATAACACTGCTCTTGTTGCTGATATTATCAGAAAGCTTACAACAGATGTTGATGTTATGACAGGTATTGTTAAGCAGGATAACGACTTCGTAAACAACAAGCCAGCTATGGAAGCTATGGCAGCTGATACATCTTATGGTGATGCTGTACTTGGTGGACAGAATGCGCTTGCTATGTTCTGCGAAGGAGCTAACAAGATTGATAAGTCTAACATTTCTGAGTATGATCAGGGATGTACAGAATCATTCCAGGCTGCTATGAAGGATTACTTCGAAGGCAACTATGCTACATATGAAGAAGCTCTTGATGCATTCTATCAGTCAGTAACAGAGAAGTATCCAGAACTTACATACTAAACAGCTACGTAGAAGCTATTGCTTTAAGAAGGCTTAGCATAAGCCTAGATTAAGTATTGAATGCGTGCCTGCTTGGGCATTAATAGTCCCACAGGCACGCTTTAATTAACTTTAAATACACTATTATTTTCAAGGTATAGCGGAGGTAGCAGAATGAACAATGGAAAAAAAGGAAACGTTGTACGCTATAATCGTTGGGGCTATTTTTTCCTGATTCCTTTTGTAGTAGTATTCATTATTTTCCAGTTGATTCCACTGGTATCTACTATTTACAACAGTTTCTTTGAACATTATTTCAAAAATGGTCTTACTGAGGTTGGACCAACATTTATTGGATTGAAAAATTATCAGACACTGCTTTCCGGCGGTGACATTTTAAAATATTTAGGAAACACAATGATTATGTGGATCATGGGATTCATTCCACAGATTGCAGTTTCCCTTTTACTTGCTGCCTGGTTTTCTGATCCTTCACTTAAACTTAAGGGAAGACCTTTCTTCCAGTCAGTTATTTACTTACCAAACCTCATCATGGCATCAGCTTTTGCCATGCTGTTCTTTGCACTTTTCTCAGATTCAGGTCCTATTAACTCAATGTTGGTTAATGCACATATACTGAGTGAACCTTATAAGTTTCTGTCTCATACAGCCAGTGCAAGATGGCTTGTTGCTTTCATGAACTTTATTATGTGGTTTGGTAATACAACTATTCTGCTTCTTGCGGGTATGCTTGGTATAGATACCTCTCTTTATGAAGCAGCTGAGGTTGATGGTGCTACTGCTACTCAGATTTTCTTCAAAATTACACTTCCTATCTTAAGACCTATCCTTGTATATGTTATGATTACATCACTTATCGGTGGTCTTCAGATGTTCGACGTACCTCAGATTCTTACTAATGGTAAGGGAGCTCCTACAAGAACAACACTTACTCTTATCATGTTCCTGAATAACCATCTGTATAGTAAGAACTATGGTCTCGGTGGTGCCCTTTCTGTTATGTTATTTATAATAACCGGTATTTTGAGTCTGATTGTATTTAAGTTCAATCAGAAAACACAGTAAGGAGGGCGAAATGGTAGAAGATAAGAAATTTGAAGCATCTATGGAAGATGACAAAACAAATGGTATGGGCATACATGCCAGACGTATACTTGCTTATGTAGTCCTCATTTTTGTTACTATTATGTGTCTGTTCTGGTTTTATGTGCTCTTTGTTAATTCAACAAGATCTAACTCAGAGCTTAAGAGAGGATTTACTCTTTTACCTGGAACATACCTTATAAAGAACTTAAATAGTTTGTTACATAACAGTAACTTACCTATTTTTAGAGGATTGCTTAACAGCTTATTTGTATCATTATGTACAGCAGGCCTTAGTACATATTTCTCAACAATGACAGCATTTGCTATTCATGCATATGATTTCAAGCTTAAGAAGTTTATGTTTACGTTTATCCTTGCTATCATGATGATTCCTACACAGGTAACAGCACTTGGTTTCCTGAATCTTCTTCGTAAGATTCATCTTATGGATTCATTTATTCCACTTATCGTACCGGCTATTGCAGCTCCAGCGGTATTCTTCTATATGAAGCAGTACATGGAAGCTAATATCCCGCTTGATCTGATGGAATCAGCCCGTATAGATGGAGCAGGAGAATTCCTGATATTTAACAAGATAGCATTTCCGCTTATGAAACCTGCTATTGCAGTTCAGGCTATTTTCTCATTTGTTACGAGCTGGAATAACTACTTCACTCCTGCACTTGTACTTTCAGGAGAGAAATCAAAGCTTAAGAGAACATTACCTATTCTTATAGCTACACTTCGTTCTGCAGACTTCCTTAAGTTTGATATGGGTCAGGTTTATATATTCATAGCTATGGCAATTCTTCCTGTAGTTATAGTATATATCTTTATGGCTAAAAATATCGTAGCTGGAATGACAGTAGGAGCTGTTAAGGGTTAATAAGGAACTAATTACATTTAATGTCATATGGTGTCAAAAGTACTTTTGACATCTACATAAGATTATAAAGAAAACACCTCAGGATTTGCCTTGGGTGTTTTCTTTATAATCTGATATCTTCTTGTAAGTGGAAGAAACATTTGGTATAATTTTGAAATTATCATTTTAAAGGTGGTTTGTGATGAGTAAAAATAAGTCAAAAACTCAGAATAAAAAGGATGCTGAAAAAAATGCTGTCGAGAAAAATGCTGTAAACAAGGCGGAACTCATAGAAGAGAAAAAAACAGAGAATACAGAGGAAAATAAAAACGATAGTACTCAAGCAGAAAATATAACTGTCAATACAGCTTCAAAAAGCACACAGGAGGAGGAAGAGGAGAGACCACCTCTTACCAGAAGGGAAAAACTCTTCAGCGTCTTTGATAAGTTTGGAGACCTTTTTGTATTAAACATGGTATTTTTTGTGACCTGTCTTCCAATTATTACTATTGGACCTTCTTTTATTGCATTATATACTGTGACTAATAAGATGGTAAGAAATATAGAAGGACCGGTTCTCCAGGAATATTGGAAAGCATTTAAAGCTAATCTGAAGCAGGGAATTGTGATATGGAGTATAGATTTAGCATATTTGATATCTATGTACGTTCAATATGTATACTATTGTATTCATGATAATCAGGCTTCAAAAATCCTATTTATAGTACTAGGTTTTGAGTTTGTTCTTTTTGCTTTTGCTTTCCCACTTCAGTTTCCACTCACTGCAAGATATGAGAATACCTCACTGAATATGATTAAGAATGCACTTGCACTTTCACTTGCGCACCTTGGAGTATGGTTCAGAATGTTCTTTATATGGATGTTTCCGGTAGCACTTTATTATCTGCGACCGAACCTTATAGTTTATACCTGGTATCTCTGGGTATTTGTTCTTGTTGCTATATTTACTTATGTTTGTTCCATGTTTTTGATGGACTTTTATAAGAAGATAGAAAATAGAGAGGAACCAGCAAATTAGCAGGTTTAACATATGATTTAGTCGACATTTAAATAGTTTTGCTTAGACAACGGATGAATTGATTTTCAACTGTTGTCTTTTTTTTATTTGAAAAAAGGATTTTTTTGATTTCTGTAGAATAATAGATTGTGGGCTGTTTTAGGAAGATGAGTTTTATTTTATGTCAACCACATGGACTTCGTGGGTGATGCGGGGGTGTAATATGACAATAAGAGAACAGTATGAACAGCGTGAACATGTATTTTATAGTGAATATGCTTCTTTCAGTGATGAGTCCAGAGGCAGAGATATTCCTGAAGTAGAAAGTGATGTAAGAACTGTTTACCAGCGTGACAGAGACAGAATTATTCACTGCAAATCCTTTAGACGGCTTAAACACAAGACTCAGGTTTTTCTTGCTCCTTATGGCGATCATTACAGAACAAGGCTCACACATACTTTAGAGGTTTCGCAGATTGCAAGAACCATTGCCAAGGCAGTCAGGGTAAATGAAGAATTGACTGAGGCTATAGCTCTTTCGCACGATATAGGACATACTCCATTTGGTCATGTTGGAGAAAGGGCGCTGACTAAGGCAAGTGGAAATGAATTTACCCATAATGAGCATGGTGTGCGTGTTGTTGAAAAGCTTGAAAATGGCGGGCGCGGTCTGAATCTTACCTGGGAAGTAAGAGACGGGATTCTGAATCATAAGACAAGTCTTTCTCCGTCAACCATGGAAGGAGATATTGTCAGAGTTTCGGATAAGATTGCATATATTAGTCATGATATAGATGATGGAATAAGAGCTGGTGTTCTGTCAGAGGATAAGCTGCCGAAGGAACTAACAGATGTTCTTGGTCACAGCACCAGAGACAGAATCAACAATATGATTACAGATGTGATAAATAATTCACAGAACAGTCCTCGTGTAAAAATGTCTGATGAGTGCTGGAAGGCGCTTATTGAGCTTCGTAAGTTTATGTTCAAAGAATTATATACTAATCAGATTGTAAAGGTTGAAGAGAAAAAGGCCTTTGAAATAATCTGTATATTATATGATTATTATATGGAAAGACCTGAACTCCTCACTGGAGAATTTGCAAATATGTTAAAAAATGGGGAGAATCTGTCAGATGTTGTCTGTGATTATATTGCGGGTATGACAGACAATTATGCGATAGAATCCTTCCAGAATATATATATTCCGAAAGCATGGAGCATAACATAAAGTAAAGGAACATTAAAAATGTATTATCCTGATGATATAGTTGAGGAAGTGCGTTCACAAAATGATATTGTGGATGTTATCTCACAATATGTGGGACTAAAAAAATCGGGCAATTCCTACAAGTGCTGTTGTCCGTTTCATACCGAGAAAACGCCATCCTTTACAGTAAGCCGAGATAAACAGATGTATTACTGCTTCGGATGTGGTGCAGGTGGAAATGTATATACCTTTGTAATGAAGTATGAGAATCTGACATTTCCTGAGGCTATAGATATGCTGGCTAAAAGAGCTGGAGTAACCCTTCCGGAAAAGGAACTCTCTCAGGAAGAAAAAAAGCAGATGTCCCGAAGACAGACTCTTTTTGAAGTAAATAGAAGCGCAGCGGCATATTTTCATTTTCTGCTTACTAAAACGGAAAGAGGAAAGATTGGATATAAGTATTATAAGGACAGAGGCTTTACTGATGAAACAATCAATTCCTTTGGCCTCGGGTATGCGGATATTTATAGAGATGACCTATATAAATATCTTAAGTCTAAAGGCTTCTCGGATGATATCATGCGAGATGCAGGATTGGTTGATTTTGATGAAAGGTATGGACCGAAGGACAGATTCTGGAACAGAGTTATCGTTCCGATAACAGATATAAACGGTAAAATAATAGCATTTGGTGGTCGTGTACTAGGGGATGCAAAGCCCAAATATCTTAATACGAAGGAGACGGATATATTCAATAAAAGCCGTAATCTTTTCGCTATGAACATTGCAAGGCACAGCAGAAGAAAGGGAATTATTCTCTGCGAAGGCTATATGGATGTTATAGCGATGCACCAGGCTGGATTTGATAATGCGGTAGCGTCTCTTGGAACTGCATTTACCGAACAGCAGGCAAGCCTCATTAAGCGATATACCAAGGACGTTTATCTGGCATATGATAGCGATGGAGCTGGTACAAATGCTGCAATGAGAGCTATAGGGATTCTGAGGCAGCAGGAAATGTCCCAGAGGATAGTAAGTCTGAAGCCTTATAAGGATCCTGATGAGTTTATAAAGAATCTTGGCAGCGAAAGCTACGAGGAACGTTTGAAACAGGCAGTCACGGGAAGAATATTTGAGATAAATAATATAGTTTCTCAGTTTGACATGGATAATCCTGAAGAAAAAACCCAGTTTATGAAGGAAGCGGCAAAGCTTCTGGCGGGTATTGAGGATATTACTGAACGTGGAAATTATGTAGAATCCGTTGCAGTTAAATATATGCTGGATAAGAATGAACTTTCAAGGCTTGTATCTACAATAGGCATGGCTAAGATGGATTCTGAACCTGAAACCGAGACGAATTATTCAAATGAAAGAAAGCATGCGAAAACGGATGACAGTCCAGCTCAGCAGAATCAGAAATATCTGCTTACAATGATGGTAAATGAACCATATCTTTTTGATAAACTGGCTGGTATTATAACCCCTGAGGATTTTTCAGATTCTCTTATAGGTATGGTGGCTGAAAAAGTCTTTAGTCAGTATAGAGAAACGGGAAAGGTGAATCCGGCTGCAATACTTAATCAGTTTGTGGATACAAATGAACAGGAAAAGGTGAGTTCTATATTTAATCGAGAATTCGATTTTGATACTACTCCAACTGTGCTGGAAAAAGCATTAACGGATCTGATAATAAAAATCAAATCCGATAATATAAATAAGCAAATAAAAAATGGAAATCAATCCGGAAGCATTGAACTCGCTAAAAAGAGGGCAGAGCTGAAGAAATTGAGAATCCACTTATAAAATGAGAGGTTAAATTATGGCAACGAAAAAAACAAACCCAAAAGAAGAACCAAAGAATACGGAAGTTTTTGATAATGAATTAATGAACGATGAGGTGAGTGAAACAAAATCACCTGAAGAATCTATTCTCGAAGAGATGGAACATGAGGCTGAAGCTGAAGAGACTATTATTGATGAAGCAAATGCCAATGAAGATGATAATATGTCTGATGAGGAAAGAGAAAAGCTCTTCCAGAAAAAGCTTGATAATCTGCTTAAGACAGCTAAGAAAAAGGGCGTTGTTCAGGATGATGATATTATTGAAGCTCTGAAGGATACACAGTCCCTCCTTACACCAGATTATATGGCTAAGGCTCTTGAGTTCTTTGAAAAGAATAACGTAGATGTTCTTAATTTCACAGATGATGAATCGGATATTGATGATGATGACTTAAAATTCGAGTTATCTGAAGAAGAAGAAATCGACCTTGAACATATAGATATGTCAATTCCAGAAGGTATAAGTCTTGAAGATCCTGTAAGAATGTATCTGAAGGAGATTGGTAAGGTTCCACTTCTGAATGCTGATGAAGAGATTGAACTGGCAAAACGTATGGAAAATGGTGATGAGAGTGCCAAGAAGCAGCTTGCAGAAGCAAACCTCAGACTTGTTGTTAGTATTGCAAAAAGATATGTTGGACGTGGAATGCTGTTCCTGGATCTTATTCAGGAAGGAAACATGGGTCTTATTAAAGCTGTTGAGAAGTTTGATTATCGTAAGGGTTACAAATTCTCTACATATGCAACCTGGTGGATAAGACAGGCTATCACAAGAGCTATTGCCGATCAGGCAAGAACTATAAGAATTCCTGTTCATATGGTTGAAACTATTAATAAACTTACAAGAGTATCAAGACAGCTTCTTCAGGAACTTGGACGTGAACCAAGCCCAGAAGAAATCGCAGAGGAAATGGATATTCCAGTAGACAGAGTTCGTGAGATTCAGAAGATTTCACAGGAGCCTGTTTCACTTGAGACACCTATTGGAGAAGAGGAAGACAGTCATCTTGGAGATTTCCTTCCTGATGATGATGTTCCTGCACCTTCAGAAGCAGCTGCATCCATGATTTTAAAGGAACAGCTTGTTGAGGTTCTTGGAACTCTTACTGAAAGAGAGCAGAAGGTTCTGAGATTACGTTTCGGACTTGATGATGGAAGAGCAAGAACTCTTGAAGAGGTTGGTAAGGAATTCAGTGTAACTCGTGAGCGTATAAGACAGATTGAGGCAAAGGCACTTAGAAAGCTGAGACATCCTAGCCGTTCACGCAAACTTAAGGAGTTCCTTGAATAAATATGAGTAATTCAGAGATGAATGATATGAATAATTCAGAAAGACCGGATATGAATAATCTGGCTAAAACAAACATAAGAACTTCAGAGAGAATGAGAAGGATTGCCGGGATGATAACTCCCGGCAAAACTATAGCTGACATTGGCTGTGATCATGGTCTTGTGTCTCTTTATCTGATAAAAGAAGGGATAGCTTCTCATGTGATAGCAATGGATGTGGCTGAGGGTCCTCTTGAATCAGCTCAGGCCAACATACATGAAATAGAATCAGGAAAATATGAGAAGAATATTGAACTTAGATTATCAGATGGTTTTAAAGCATTAAACACTGGAGAGACAGACTCAGCAATAATCGCTGGAATGGGCGGCCATCTTATTATGTCTATTCTGGAACAGGGGATACCGATGTCTTCGTCTGCTAAAAAGGATGATTTCATTTTTACTGAAGGATATGAAATAGTAATATCTCCACAGTCAGATATTCCACTTGTCAGATCCTTTCTTAGGGATAATCATTTTGATATTATTGATGAAGACATGCTGGTGGAGGAAGGAAAATATTACAATATTATCAAGGCTGTTTTTTTAACATCAGATATTATTAATGAAAATGATGAAGTGACTCAGAAAATATATGACAGCTTTGGAGAAATACTGATAAAAAAGAAGTCTCCTGTCTTAAGGAACTATCTTGAACTGGAGCTGGCAAAAAGAGAAGGGCTGTTTTGCAGACTTTCAAAAAAATCAACAGATAATACAGTAAACAGACTAGCTAGCTTAAATGAAGAGATTGCTCTGATTGGGAGGGCAATGGAGATGTTGGGGTAGGTTACATAGTTGATGGAGAAAAATGTATTTTGATTTAAAGACAGAGGTGTAAGTTATGGGAAAAGAAATAAAGGTTACAATTAAGATTCCTGGAATAATAGAAAAAGAGGCAGCTTTTGAAAACGGAGTTACAATAAAGGAAATACTTGAATCTTTGAATCTTGAAAATTCTGAGGATTACGTAGCCGCATTTATGGATAAAACTCTTAAAGAGCTTTCATGGCGATTATATAAGAGCTGCACGGTTGAATTTATTAAAGCGTCAACAGTTATTGGTTTCGACTTATATAAAAGAAGCCTTATTCTTTTGATGCTTAAAGCTGCAAAGGATGTACTCAAAAAAAATGAAGGAGACTACAAGATTGAGGTTATGTATTCTCTTGGTAGTGGCTTTTTCTGCCGTATTGAAGATTCCGAGATAGTAGTTGATGAAGACTTACTGGATAAAATCAAGACCAGAATGAAGGAACTGGTTGAACAGGATATAAAGATTGGAAAAAGAATAGCATATACTCCTGACATGAGAAGACGTTTTCTGGAGAAAGACCTTCCAGGAAAAGCTGCTCTGCTCAAATACAGACGAGCATCAAGGACAAATGTTTACTATTTGGATGATTATGAGGATTATTATTATGGGTATATGGTTCCATCAACAGGTTGTCTTAAGAAGTTTGATCTAGTGAAATATGATGATGGATTTGTCCTTGTTATTCCTGATAAGCAGACTTTGGAACTGCCTGATAAGTACGTGGCTCCTGAAAAGCTATATGGAGTTCTCAGAAAGTCAGAGGACTGGGGAAGAAAACTGCATATATCCTGTGTCGGAGAGCTTAATGATATGGTTGTAGAAGGCAAAACCAATCAGCTTATCCTCGTACAGGAAGCTCTGATGGAGAAACAGATTGCAGACATAGCTCAGCAGATAGTAAGTGAGGATAGAAAGATTGTCCTTATAGCAGGACCATCATCCTCAGGAAAAACTACATTTTCCAACAGACTTAGTATACAGCTTGCAGCTCTTGGTTGTGTACCACATCCGATCGCTATGGATAACTTCTTTAAGGAAAGAGAAGAAACTCCGAGGGATGCAGAAGGCAAATACGATTTTGAATGTATTGGTGCTATGGATCTGGAGCTGTTCAATAAAACCATGTCAGGGGTTCTCGAAGGAAAAGAAATGCTGATGCCAACCTTTGACTTTATGGCTGGAAAGAAAATATTTGATGGAAATACCATGAAGCTTCAGAGAGGAGATATTCTTGTCGTTGAGGGTATTCATGCGCTTAATCCATTGTCAACTGAGTCTCTGCCAAAGGATAGCTGCTATAAGGTATATATCAGTGCACTGACACAGCTTAATATTGATGAGCATAATAGAATATCTACGACAGATACTAGACTTCTCAGACGTATTGTCAGAGATGCCAGAACAAGGGGAAATTCTGCAACTAAAACTATAAGTATGTGGCCTTCTGTGAGAAGAGGAGAGCATGAAAATATTTTCCCATTCCAGGAAGAGGCAGATGCAATGTTTAATTCTGCTCTGATATATGAACTTTCTGCAATAAAGCAATTTGCAGAACCACTTCTTTTTGGAGTGCCTGAGGATTCAGAAGAATATTATGAGGCCAAGAGACTTCTTAAGTTCCTGGATTATTTTATCGGAATAGATGTGCAGTCAGTTCCTCAGAATTCATTGATGAGGGAATTTATCGGTGGGGGATGTTTCAAGGTATAAAGAAGAGAATTAAAGAAATATGATTTCTCGTATGAAATATGGTGTAAAAGTAGATTTTGACATCCACATCAAGAAAAAAATACGAGTAGGACTATAAGCCGGGTTATGTCATAGAGTGCCGAAACACTCCGGGGTAATCATCTATCTTGGCCACTGCATTACTGCAGGGCTCCAGCAACCTACCTGAAGCTCAGCGGGCCGCGTCAACGCTTCGTCTTGGTCTTGCTTCGGATGGGGTTTACAATGCCCTGTCTGTTACCAGCCAGGCGGTGAGCTCTTACCTCGCCATTTCACCCTTACTTCTTCCGGAACTGACAAGTCAGACGGAAGATAGCGGTATACTTTCTGTTGCACTTTCCTGTGAGTCACCTCAACCGGACGTTATCCGGCATCCTGCCCTGTGAAGCCCGGACTTTCCTCACTAGACCACTTTACCATCACAAAGTGATTTCAGTCTAGCAATGTGCTTTATGCATTACATGCAAAAGCCCCTTGCTTTGTAAATGAATCACTTTACTATCGCAAAGTGATTATAAATGGATCACTTTACGATAGTAAAGTGATCTAGCGCGATTACCTGTCCTGCTCGCAGGGGTGATTCTAACATATATTAATATAAAAAACAAGTAACTTTAGTGGAGGGAAAAATGAACAAGTTAAAAGTATTGCTCACAGTATTTATTCTGCTTATTTCATTTTCATTTATGAATGGAAATGTAATGGCGGCAGATAATACTGCTTTTTCGGTGGTAATGGATGTGTCGCAGAAACAGGGAGATAACTGCTACGTCATAACCGCCGATATTTCAAATAGTGGAACTGATTTTTCCGGAACATATGTGGTTAAAATTTCTTCTAACTCTTATAGTTGTGTAGGCTATGCTGTCGATATATCCATACCATCTGGAGGAACAAAAACATATGAAATTACTGTTCCAAGTGAGAAGGTATCAGTAAATGAGAATGTATATGTAAATATTCTCAATAAAAATGGAAAAAAAGTTTATGAGCAGGAACTTCGTGGCTTTTTCAACAGCTTTTCTAAAGAGATTATTCTTGGTACCTTGTCCGATAAACCCGACAGCCTGAAGTTTATGGATATGGGTGGTAACAGAGTAGATATTAATAATGAAAGCTGCAGAATAAGAATTAAAGAGGCTGATGAAAATACTTTAAAGGATTCTCTAGATAGTTATGACATCCTTGCAATTGACAGATTTGATACTACAACACTTTCTGATGATACTATAGCGGCTGTGATAACCTGGGTAAAAAATGGTGGACGTTTGATTCTTGGAACAGGTGAAGATGTTACAAGAGCTACAGCTGCATTTCCTGAAGATATGTTAGATGCTACGGTTTATAGTGGCTCCTTTATGGATGCTCCATTATGGAATGATATGGAACTCTATAATTTATATGTTTGCGACATTATGTATGGCAATAGCTATAGTTACTCTTCTAATAATTTTGTCAGACCTAGATCACATTTTAGTGGAAGCGTTCTTCTTGCTTCTATCAGTCTGGCAGACATTGATCTTGATACAAATCATAAAAATGATATTCTTGTAGATTTTTATACCAGTGCAATCAATTATTCTTCTCAGAATGTTGAAAGTCCTATGATTACAACAGACGAAGCTGAAAGAACTCTTGATTATATGGAAAAACCATCAGGAGCTGCATCGGGAATCATTTCATTTTTTATAGTTATTTACGTGATTCTGGTTGGCCCTCTCATTTATATAATACTTAAGGCAATGAAAAAGAGGGAAAAAATCTGGATAGTCATCCCGTGTATTTCACTTGCTTTTGTTGCAATTATTTTTGTTGTTGGTCTTACTATGAAGGTGAGTAAGCTTAATGTAAAATCCATAGTTGTACATGATCTGATCGCGGAGAATACGGATACATATGTTTTCGGTTACGCTTCCAAGGCAGCACCGTGGAATGTGGATGTTCCTGGAAACTTTGTTTTTGGTACTGCGGATGGAGAATATAGATATTCGTCTCATTTAGAAAATAATATAGCAACGGTGAATAATAGGGGAGACCATTTCAGTGGTACATTTTATCCGAAAGGAACCTTTGAAGTAGGACTTTTCGACTTCAGACAAACTACGAAACCAGAAGGAAAATTTGATATAGAGATAGATTATAGTGATATAAATGTTGATAGCAATGGATACCTGGTTGCAGATATAAAATCAATAACTAATAGGACTGGAAAAGATCTGGATTATGTGTTTGTATTTTCTCCTTATGGCAGTCAGCTTATAGAAGGAGTGAAAAATAATGAAAATACTGTTATTACTCTGGACACCAGTTATACATCTAGTAGTTATATTGGTTGTTTATCACAATATGCAAATCCTATTTATAAACAGAAAAAATATGATGAAGCAGCTGAGGTAGCTGCGATGCTGACAGGGGCAGAAGTATTTTCACATAATTGTGGAGGAACTATCGTAGCAGGCGTTACAAAAGGAAAAAGTGTTTCAGATAAAAATGAACAATCATGGGAAGTTTACATAAGTTATGAAAATTAGTGTATTCTGAATTAGTGGTGAATATTTAAATCGTAACTAAACAGTTACTGTAAATCTAAATATTTAAATGACAGGGGAATAACATGCTTTATATAGAAAATTTGTATAAATATTATGGCCGTTTTCCGGCTGTACAGGATCTGACTCTGAAGATTCCTAAGGGGGACCTTTTTGGATTTGTAGGTCCAAACGGTGCAGGAAAGACTACTACAATGAGAATTGTTTGCGGGCTTATGCAGGCAAGCTCCGGAAGAATAACGGTAAATGGAATACAGCGTGGAGTATCCGATAAGGATATTAAAGCGTTAAAAAAATGCATAGGCTATGTGCCAGACTTTTTTGGTGTATATGATAATCTTAAAGTAACTGAATATATGGAGTTCTATGGTTCACTGAACGGAATGGATTATAAGGATATACTTAAAACTACAGATGATCTGCTGGAACTCGTGAATCTTACGGACAAAAAAGAATTTTATGTGGATTCTCTTTCCAGAGGTATGAAGCAGAGACTATGTGTTGCAAGGGCGCTGCTTCACAATCCTGAACTGCTTGTTATGGACGAGCCTTCTTCTGGGCTTGATCCAGTTGCAAGAGTGGAGATGAAGGAGCTACTGATGAATCTTCAATCCATGGGGAAGACAATAATGATCAGCTCTCACATTTTGGCTGACATCTCCCAGATGTGTAACAGTATCGGAATCATGAGCCACGGAAAGCTTATAAAATCAGGAACTATGGAAGATGTAATGCAGACAGGAATGGATGCGAGCCGTCTTGTTATTACACTCAAAACTCCGGCTGATCCTGTTTTGAAGATTCTTATGGAGGAGCCGGAAATAAAGGTTGAATCTGTTAAGGAATCCGAGATTGTTATAAGTGGAGTTAAGGATGATGTGATGGCAAATAAGGTTATATTTGATATCATGTCGAGAGGAATCGTAATAGGTGGTTTTAAAAGAGAAGAGCATAGTCTGGAAAATATTTTCATGCAGATTACTGAGGATGCTGAAGCAAGTAGTCAGCAATCAGCAAATGTAGCAGGACAGGGAGACTGGACTTCACCTTATGCTGCGAGAAATGGGGCTGCTTTAAAGTATAATGAGGCGGGAGGTGAGAATAATGCGTAGTCCGATTATAAAAAAAGACCTGAAGGTTATTTCAAGAAGCATGAAGTTCTCCTGGGGAATCTTTGCCTATGAATTGGTACTTGCGATAGTATTTTTTCTGACCTTGTCTGTTTTTAATACGACCTCATCTTATACGGGTGGACCTTCATCTAACAGAAATCTTTATGAGACATATGTATATTTCTTTCCAATCATAGGAATAGCACAGCTTTGCATGATAGCACTTGTAGTTCCGGTTATAACTGCTTCTGCTATATCAGGAGAGCGCGAACATAAAACAATGGATGTTCTGCTTACAACAGCTATAACACCGCCACAGATAGTTATGGGCAAGATGGGAACAGCAATTATAAGAGTAATGGTATTTGTAATAGCAAGTGTTCCGCTTATGGCTATATCATTTACAGTTGGAGGAATGTCCTGGCTTCAGCTGTTACTTTATATTGTGATGGCATTTTTTCTTGGTTTTTTAACAGGAAGTGTAGGAGTAATGTGTTCCTCACTTTGTAAGAAATCCATCTCTGCTATCATTCTTTCCTATGTTATATATCTGGGATTATATGGACTTCCTTTTATAGGATTTCTTATTGAATATTTAATTCATCCATATAATTCAACCTTCTATGTAACACCATTTATCCTACTTATAGATCCGATAGTTTCATTTATAGCTTATTATGTTCAACTCCTATCTGATGAGAGACAGCTTGATATATTCGATAATTCAATAAAGTTTTATGAGATTCTTACAAATGTTTATGTCTGGATAACGGTATCATTAGTTGTACAGACTGGAATTGCAATACTGTTCAGCTGGATTGCAAGCCGCAGATTGAAGAAAAGTACAGAGTAACATATAAAACAATATAGCTATGAGGGCATCACCATGGAATACATAAATGGATTCGTAAACAGAATCAGAAAAAAACTTAATATGCTGGTCTATATCAGAGCTATATCAGAATCCTTTATGTGGTTCAGTGCAGTAGCTCTGTTAGCGATGCTCGTAAGTCTGGTTGTTCCATTTCCATCAGTTTTGATGTTCTCAATTATCTTCGTTTTACTTAGCATCCCAGCTGGAATAGTGCTTGGAATAAGGCACAAAAAAAGTGCGAAGGAAGCAGCTCTGTTTATTGACAGCTTTGGTTTTGAGGAAAGAATCATTACAGCTTGTGAGAACGAAGATAAGGATGATGAGATAAGCCAGATTCAGAGAAAAGATGCTGAGCAACGATTAAAGAATGAAAGCTTTAAGGTTAAGGTTGCATTTGATATACCATGGAGAAAGCTTCTTATTGGATTACTTGTTTTAGCAATATCAGTTGGACTTCAGTTTGTTGATACACCTGCAAGACAGGTAGCAAAGGAAAGAAAAGAAACGAAAAAAGAAGCAAAGGTTGCTGAAAAGGAAGTACGTGAGATGCTGGAAGCTCTTAAGGATATAGATACGTCTGAGCTTTCACCTGAAGAACTTGAAGATCTGAGTAAAATGATCGAATCAATGGAACGTTCTATGGGTGAAATAAAGACTGCTAAGGATAAAAATGAACTGTCCAAGGCAGAGGAAAAATATGAGTATAAGCTTGGTGAAATAAATGATGGATTAAAAGCGCTTTCTAAGGAGAATCTTCAGAATTCCAGCATTAAAAGTGCGCAGGAAATAGCTGAACACCAGCAGACCTCAAATAATATGCAGTATGCATCAAACAATAAAAATAACCAGAATAACCAGAATGGCCAGAAAAATCAGAATGGTGAAAACGGTGAGAATGGCCAGAATGGCGAAAACGGTCAGAATGGCGAAAACGGACAGAATGGCGAAAACGGTCAGAATGGTGAGAATGGCGAAAATGGCCAGAATGGTCAAAATGGTGAGAATGGCGAAAACGGACAGAACGGCGAAAATGGTCAGAGTGCCAGCAACGGTAAAGGAAATGGCAAAGGCAATGGTTCTGGGCAGGGAAATAGTCAGGTAAATAAAAATGACAATGCTGATCATAATCACGATTATGTCAGTGTGAATAAGAATCTGTCTGGAAAATACGGAGATAATTCTAATTCCCAATATACCAAAGAACAGAACGGACTTGTATGGGATGGAGAGAAGGTTCCGTATAACACGGTAATTACAGATTATAAAAATAAAGCATACGATGGAGTAGATAAAGGAAAATATCCTGGGAATATGTCGAATGTGATTAGGGATTATTTCTCAGGGCTGGATGATTAATAAGTGACAGTAAGGAGATAGGAACGACATGACTGATTTTGAAATGGGTAAAGAGCGTATTGATCTGATTAAGAATGAGATTCATAAGGAGATTATTGGGCAGGCTGAGACGGTTGATAATCTGCTGACGGTACTTCTCACAGGTGGAAATGTCCTGCTTGAAGGTATGCCGGGACTTGGTAAGACAAGACTTGTCAGTGCTATCAGTCATGTTTTTAATATGTCATTTAAAAGAATTCAGTTTACGCCTGATCTTATGCCTGCGGATATTACGGGTACCAATATTATGGTAAGAGATGAGAAGGGAAGCAGCTTCAGGTTTGAAGCAGGTCCTATTTTTGCAAATGTAATCCTGGCTGATGAGATTAATAGAGCTACTCCTAAAACTCAGTCTGCTCTGCTGGAGGCAATGCAGGAGCATACTGTTACAGTAGGAGATCTTACCTATGCACTTCCGGATCCTTTCTTTGTTATCGCAACTCAGAACCCTATAGAACAGGAAGGAACCTATCCTCTTCCAGAAGCACAGCTGGACAGATTCGCTATGAAGCTTCTTGTTGAATACCCAACAAGGCAGGAGCTGGCTGCAATTGTCAGTCTTACTGAAGGCACACCTGATCTCATGGCAAACCCAGTGGTAAGCACTCAGGATCTGATAGCAATAAGACAGATGATCCGTCAGATTCCATTAGCTGATGCTGTTATGGACAGGGCACTGGATATAGTTATGAAAACACACGAAGAAAATAAATATATAAGGGAAGGCGCAAGCCCTAGAGCTGCTCAGCATATCATTAGATGTGCGAAGGCAAGAGCATTTATGAATGGACGTTTCAATGTTTCCTTTGAAGATATTGAAACGGTTGCATTGCCGATACTTAGGCACAGATTGATACTAAGTTTCGATGCAATAAGCGATGGTGTGAGTGCAGATGCTGTTGTAAAAAGCTGTATGTAAATACTATTTAAAGAAGTGGGTGTCAAAGGCGATTTTTGATACGACATGTCATAAGGAGCAGATATGGAATCCATCGATATCAGAAGCCTGGAGCGGCTGAGAAATCTACATTTGAATATTAAGCGCAGCTTCTCGGTAAATGAGGGAAAAAGGAGAACTTCCAGAAAAGGACGCTCTGCAGAATTCTCGGGCTACCGTGAGTATATTCCGGGGGACGATATGCGTTATGTTGATTGGAATGCCTATGCCAGACTTGATAAGATGTATATCAAGGAATACATGGAAGAGAGAGAAGGAAGGGTAAATATTCTTCTTGATACCAGCAAATCGATGGATTTCGGCGAGCATCTTAAGAGTACACTTATGTCTGAACTGACATTAGCTCTCAGTTATATTGCATCTAATGGGAAGGATGCAGTATATGTGACCGATCTTGGAAATGTTTCAAATACTTTCCGGGTTCCATCTGGTAATAACGGACTTCTGATGCTGAAAAAATGGCTGGAGAATGTTCAGGTTAAGGGCTCGGTTAATATCTCGGAATCGATAAAGCGGATAAATATCGGCAGAGGTGGAAATGTATTTATTCTTTCGGATTTTATGGATGAAAACTTCGTGGATAGAGAAAGGGATATAATCAAATATCTCCAGTATAAAAATATGGAGGTCTCATTTGTACATATTCTCTCTGAGGAAGAAGTTAATATAGACCTGACTGGAGCTTATGATTTTTATGACTCTGAAAATGAAGGTGCAAATGTCAGAGTTACCTTGGATACACAGACAATAAGCCAGTATGAGAAAGCACTTGATAATTATATTAAAAGGATAAAAACAAATGCATTGTCATCTGGAGCAACTTATTATCTTTGTACTACTAAGGATACCTTCGACAAGGTAATTTTTGAAACGATGAGAACGATATTCATATAAAAACTCTGAAATAAGAAACCGCTGTTTTTCTAAGAAAAATGCTTATTCCCCGTGTTTCAGCGTGTCATTATATTCTACATGAATAGTAAGAATTGAGGGTTAAAAATGATATTTGCTACATTACTTCCACTTGTATTTCTGGTGGGAGTACCTGTGATTATAATTCTATATTTGATGAAGCCCAAGGGAGTGGTGAAGGTGATTCCTTCCCTTTTGCTTTGGAGAAATGCTGAGAAGAACGAGAGGAGTGTTACTTTTGCAAGCAGATTCATCAGAAATATTCTGATGTTTCTTGAAATAACAGCTCTTCTTCTTTTGACATTCGCCGCAATGTCACCAGTCATTAAAAAGTCAGTTTCCAACAAATCCGGAAATACTATTATAGTGATAGATAATTCTGGAAGCATGAATATGAGAACTAGTGATAGCGATAGTGAAACGAGACTGGAAAAGGCTATTACAGAAGCAAAGAATCTTCTTGAATCCATAGGTGGAAATGTAACAATAGTAACCGGTAACAGAGATATTCTCCTCAGTCAGAGCCGCGATATGGCTAAGCTTAGAAGAATCATTTCAGGAATTAAACCTTCGGACTATCCGGATGATTATGATAATCTTTACAGCTTTCTGAAGAATTTTGAAGCGGATAATATAATAATTCTTACGGATGCTGATGGTGCTGCAGATCTGGAGGAGGTAGGTAAGTCAGATATTCCTACGGAAATAATAGTTTTTGGCGAGAAGGTAAATAATGTTGGAATATCCCGTGTGTCAGCGGTAAAAGGTGAAGAGGGATATGACATATCCGTTGATTATTATATTACAGGTGGGAAGGATGCGAGGTTTGAGCTTTCCCTATATGATGATTCGGATAATCTTATAGAGGTCAGGTCAGTAGATACAGCTGAAAAAAAGAACCTTATTTTACTTGGAAGAAAAATAAGTGGCGAATTCATAAAGGCTGAAATTACCGGAGTTGTTTTTTACAGTGACGCACAGGAAGTGGAGGGAGCTGTTGATGGACTGGACAGAGATAACATTTCCTATGCAGTGACTGATAATTCTCTGGAATCTGATGTGTATCTTGTAGGAAATGGAAATATATATTTTGAGAAAGCTTATACTGCTTTTTCTGCTGGTAATTCCATGCTTAAGGTTCAGAAGGATTCAGATATCACTTCAGAAAACGATGAGAAAGATGCAGCGAAAACGATTGCATTTTATGATAATGCTTCTCTTGTTACAAAGGATTATCCAAGACTTGTACAGGGATACAGTGATGCAGATTCAAAACTTATAGATGGAGCTCTGATAAATGTAAAAACAGGTGATTTTATTCCTGATATGTCTGATTACAGCTTTGGTGCGGGTAATATCAGCGTTCTCAGTTGTCCACAGTGGGCGAGCCCTTTTATGACTGTTCAGTCAGAGAATGGTGAAACTCAGACGGTTGGATATTATGGTGAGAAGGATGGAGTTAAACAGGTAGTACTTGGTTTTGATATAAGAAATACCGAGTATCCTTTAATGGCAGAATTTCCAGTTTTTATAGCTGATGTTATATCATATCTCAGTAATGACAATCTTATTGAGAGTCAGTATATAACTGCTGGAGAAAGTGTTGCTCTCAGTCCATCAGTCAGTAGTTCATCCGAGATTATGCCCATTCAACTAAATGAAAAAAAGCAGGGATTCGCACCGGGAAATGTTGCAGACTATTTTACAGTTTCAAGTGGTGGAAACTATAATCAGGCTGGTCTATATATGCTGAAGGATAAGAAAGGTACTGATCAGGAGGCTTATTTTGTAGTAAGATTTCCTGAGGCGGAAGGTGATGGATCTCTCGAAGCTGAATCAGTGAGCTACCTTAAGGGCAACGGAAATGTATCCTATCTTTCAATAAAAAGAATCTGCCTGATTCTTGCCTTAATCCTTCTTATCATTGACTGGATAATATATGCAAGAAGAAAAAGAGTAAAAGGAGGACCTGAGCTTTACATTAGAATAGCACTTCTTGCTCTCGTACTTCTTTCCTGCATAGGAATTGTCCTTCCTGGCAGAAAGAAGAATATAACAACGATATTCCTTGTGGATATGTCTGACAGTATGAGGCCTCATCAGAGTGAGGTAGAAGATTATATCAGAAATTCTATAAAGGATAAACCTTCGAAGGAGAATTACGGAGTAGTCGTATTTGGACGTGACCAGGTTACAGATCAGTATGTTAATAATGATATTGATTTTGTTAAGATTTATTCTCAGCCAGACAAAGTGGCAACGGATATCGAGAGTGCTGTTAAATATACTGCATCCATTATCCCGGATTCCAGCGAAGGTAGAATAGTACTTCTTACAGATGGTAAGGAAACTCTCGGAGATATAAATAATATCCGTGATATTGCATCTCTGGAAAATGTAGAAGTGTGTGCATATATTTTTGATTCTGAGGGTGGACAGGATGTTTATGTTGAAGAAGTAGATATGCCAGAGAAGCTGGCAACTGGAGACAGTTATAATCTGAAGATAAAGATATATAGTAATTACGATACAGAAGCTGTCATAAGAATAAGTAACAGAAGTGAAGTGATAGAGGAAACAAATGTAAATCTTGCAAAGGGAGAGAATACATTTGTATTAAAGGAAACGGCAGGAAACGAATCTATTGAAGAGAGAACTGTTACAGTTGAAGCACTGGGGGATACAGTTTCTGAGAATAATTCTGTGATAGCAGCTGCGGCAGTTGAAGCACCGCAGAGTGTTCTGCTTGTTTCAGGACTAAATGAAGATAGTACAGGTTTTGAAAATCTCCTGAGCAGTCTGAATGTACAGACTACTGTTGTGTCAGCAATGAATGCTCCTGAAAATATGGCGGAACTCTTGAAATATAAGACTATTATAATTGACAATGCACATTTCATGGACATGCCGGAAGGATTTGTGACTGCACTGGATTCTTACGTTAAGGATTATGGCGGAGGACTTATCGTTACAGGTGGAAAGGAGAGCTATGCCCCAGGAGGATACAGAGATACAGTGCTCGAGGATATTCTGCCTGTTGAAATGACTCCAAAGAGTGAAGATGAGATACCATCTACAGCAATTGTTATGATAATTGACTGTTCAGGTTCCATGATGAGCGATGATGGTGCTGGTGGAAGGTCGAAGCTGGATGTGGCTATAGATGCGGCTCTTCAGGCTGTTGACCAGCTTACGCCGGATGATTATGTAGGAGTACTTGCATTTAGTGATAATTATGAATGGATACAGCCTATAGTTAAGGCTGAGAATAAGGAGGCAATTAGATCCCAAATTGAAAAAATAGACATCACAGGAGGAACTGTTATTAAACCTGCAGTAATTGAAGGTGCCGAGAAGATATCAGAGATTGACAGTGGTGTAAAACATATGCTTCTTCTGACTGATGGTGAGGGTGAGACCCAGAACTTTGGAGATGCCACTAAAATGATAAATGATAATAATATTACCATGTCTACCATAGCTGTTGGAGAAGATTCAGATCAGAGACTACTTGAATATCTGGCTGAAGAATGTGGAGGAAGATATTATTATTCAGATTCATCCTCAGATGTTCCGAAGATATTTACGGAAGAGATATATTTGTCAGGAACAACGTATTTTAAGAAGGGAGATTTTTCGCTGATAGTTAATGCAGGAAATAAGATGACAGAAGGACTGTATCCGGACGGAACCAGGAACATTTCATCTTATATTGCTACGACCTTGAAGAATAATGCAAGACAGGCAATAGGCACTGATGAAGAGGATCCACTTCTTGCTTACTGGCAGTATGGTCTTGGACACAGCATTGCATGGACTACAAATGCATCTGGCAGCTGGGATGAAAATCTTGCTGCTATGGATGATTATGCTGGAATGTGGAAGAATATGCTCAGCTATGCCTCCATGCAGGGGGAGTCCGGAACAGACAGTGTCAGCGTTTTCAAAAGAAGAAACAATATTGAGATAACCTATACAGCCAAATCCTACAGTGAAGATACCTCAGTAAAAGGTGTTTATACAACTCCATCTGGTAAAACTGAAGAGATTGAAATGCAGTCAGATGGGCCGGGGCGGTATACAGCTACCTTTGCTCCAGAAGAAACAGGTATCTACAGTCTGAGTATGAGACGTGAGGAAAATGGAGAGGTTGTATCTGCTGTAAATGCAATAGAAACTGTACAGTTTTCAGATGAATATAAGCTGGATATTTCAAATGAAAATTTGCTTAACTTTGTGGAAAATAATGGCCGGCTTTTATCAGATGGTGACAAAGTATTTACTAAACTGAAAAGCAGCAATAGAAGAAAAAAGGATATTACTTTTATACTTCTGGTAATTGCAATACTGCTACTTCTTGCAGACATATTTGTTAGAAGATTTGCAATTGTTTCAAAGCTTAGAAGCATGAAACTGGATAAGCTAAAGAAAAAAGAAAAGGCGGTCGAAGACAGACCATTAGAGAAGACAGAGCCAAGTGATATCCCGTCCGAGAGATTATATAAGGATAGCAAAACACCTTCAGGACTTTTCTATAGAGACACATCAATGACAGCCTTATCTATGGGAGCAAATGAACCAGAAACCTTTTCAGAGGCAGTTAGAGAGGATAAAAAGGGAGAAGCTCCAGCTTCTAAGAAAAAGGGTAGAAAAGAAAAACAGCCAGCTCCTTCGGAGGAACCGGCAGGCTTAGATACTGCTGCACTGCTTCGTAAAAAGAAAGACAGGAATTTATAGAGCTATATTACAATTCCCGGTTGATAAAGATTTTTCAAAATACTTATCAACCGGGAATTATTGATTTTATTTACAGATGTTTTCAAGCTTTTCTCTTTGATTTTCTATTTCTGTCATCAATTCTGAGTAATCTCTATCTTCACGAGCTCTTAGATGCTCAGTGATTTCCACCAATGGTTTGTAGAGCGGTGTGAGGAAAAGATTTCCGGTGACTCCCTTCAAGGCATGGGCCTTTTCAAAGGCAGTGTCAAGGTCTCTCACTTCTATACTTTTTTTAGCTCTGCGAAGCTTGCTTCTGAAGGGATTTTAGGATACCTAAGCGGGAATCCTCGGTAATTCAATTACCGAGATGAAAGCGCCATTTTATCCCTGATTGAACTATAAGGTTAATGCAATAATCTGTCAAATATGTTATACTATGTGTATGAAAAATAATCTAATATATT
>JAILEL010000449.1 GCA_024687845.1 Eubacterium sp. | reverse complement strand
CGCGGAGAAAATATAAAAATCCAACAGGAACATCTCACAAGGGTTTTAAGTCGAGGATATACTGTTAAACGCTGTAAGAACTGCGGATTTACTACGGAAGAAGATTTTGATTTCTGTCCGAAATGCGGGGAAAGGTTTTAGATATGAATCTCACATCAGGGATAATAGAAGTAGATCTTCACGGTCTTAGGGTTGAAGAAGCTGTAAAAAGGGCAAAAAGCGAAGTAAACAAAGCATCCGGTTCTGTATATATCATCCGTCTCATACATGGCTATCATGGCGGTACAAGGATCCGTGAAGCTATAGAAGATGAGTTTTCCTATGGACGTGAGGAAAAGGTCAAGAAGATTAGGCAAGGCTCTAATCCAGGGATAACGGAGCTGGTGTTGAGGGAAATATAAAGGATAATATGAAAATTCTGAAGAAAGTAGGAAGAGTATTGATGATATTTATATTTGTGATATTATCTTCCGTCATGATAGGATTATTATTCCTCAAGTTTTATCCTTCCGTAGGAAATACTCCGGGAAAAAATGAAGAAGGACAGTTTGAGAACAAAACAAGCCTGTTCCATGACGGACAATTTCATAATGAGCAGGAGTTCAGTTTAATGTCGGGCAAGGGATATCCCATAAGTTCACGGAGAAAACCAAAAGAGATAATAACTGCCGAACCCCCAAAACTATTGACTGATGCGAAGGAGGAGAGTCTGACATTTACCTGGCTTGGTCATTCCTCTTTTCTCCTGCAGTTAAGTAAAAAGAATATTCTTGTCGATCCGGTATTAAGTGAACGTAGTTCACCTGTATCATTTGCCGGACCTAAACGATTCTCTGAAATCCCTTTAACTGTCGAACAGATGCCGGAAATAGATGTCTTATTTATCTCTCATGATCATTATGATCATATGGATTATAATACGATCAGGGATTTGAAAAATAAGGTTAAGAAATTTGTCGTTCCGGCAGGAATTGATTCCATACTCAGAGGATGGGACGTTGAGGATGACAAGATCAGCACCTTGTATTGGTGGGAGGACGTTGAAATAGAAGGGATACGTTATACGCTGACTCCATCGCAGCATTTTTCCGGCCGTAATCCTCTTAAAAGAAATGTTACTTATTGGGGAGGATTGTATATTACCAACGACTTTCATAGAATATACTACACCGGTGACGGTGGATATTGTAATGTCTTCAAAGAAGTTAAGGAAAAGCTGGGTTCTCCGGATCTTATGATCTCGGAATGCGGACAATATGACCCCTCATGGGCCTCAGTGCATATGTTCCCTGAGGAGGCCGTACAGGCAGTTCTCGATACGGACGCAGCATGGATGATACCGGTACACTGGGGTGCATTCTGTATTTGTGATCACGCCTGGGACGATTCTATAATCCGTGTTACTGAGAGTGCAAAAGAGAACAACATAAAGCTTGCCACTCCAAGAATCGGTGAAACGATTGATTATGACAATATATATTCGTTCAATGATGAGTGGTGGATAGGACAGAATTAATGGATAGACTGTCAGAAGACCAGAAACTTAATAAATTCGCTGATATACTGGATTCATCCAAGTATGTTGTCTTCCTTGGCGGGGCCGCACTATAAACAGATTACATTTTGAGGCAGGATACTATGCCGGTTTTTCAACTGGAAAAAGATAAGATATATTTTCCTCTGCCTGAATTGGGTGAGCCTGACGGTTTATTAGCCATCGGAGGGGATCTGAGTGTAGACAGGCTGCTTTTGGCATATTCAAACGGAATATTTCCTTGGTATAATGCAGATCAGCCTATCATGTGGTGGTGTCCGATGGAACGCTTCATAATACGTCCGTCTGAAATTCATATTTCTCATTCAATGAGGAAATACATACGAAAGCATCGTGTGGAATATCGCCTTGATCGTGACTTTTATCATACAATGCATAAATGCCGTATAAAAAGAGAATCAAAAGGTACCTGGATCTCCGATGATATGGAAGATGCCTATTGCAGACTTCATGATGCGGGTTTTGCTTTCAGCGTAGAATCATATGTGGACGGATCTCCTGCCGGAGGGCTATATGGCGTCAATCTGGGACATTGTTTTTTTGGTGAAAGTATGTATTCAGATATGGAAAATGGTTCCAAGCTGGCTCTTATAGCCTTGGCGCAGTTACTTAAGGAACATAATTATAATATGATAGACTGCCAGTTCCATACGGATCACTTGGAAAGCATGGGTGGTGTCCATATAAGCTACGAAGAATATCGTAAGCTATTACCATCCTAATTAGATGCAAAAGATAATCTCAAATATTTGACACGTGTAACGTAACGGGTTATAATTCAAGTATGATAAAATCATTCGTACACAAAGGCATAAAAGAATTTTACAAAACAGGCTCAAAAAAAGGGATACAGGCAGAGCATGTCCCTAAGTTGGAAAGAATGCTTGATAGATTAGATGCTAGCACAGACCCGCAAGATATGAATCTGCCCGGATACAGATTGCATCCGTTAAAAGGTGATAAACAGAATATGTGGTCTGTTTGGGTCAATGGCAACTGGCGGATGACTTTTTACTTTGAAGGTCAGGATGCATATCTTGTAGATTATTTGGATTATCATTGAGGAGGGATTTATATGACCAGAAAACCGACACATCCGGGATCAGTCTTTTTGGAAGATGTAATGAAACCGTTGAATATTAATGTTACAGATGCAGCACATATGCTTGGTGTAAGCAGAAAGGCATTATCTGAACTTATAAATGAAAAATCATCATTAAGTCCGGAAATGGCATTAAGGATTAGTAAGGCAACGAATACTTCTGTTGAAAGCTGGATGAATATGCAGCAGAAACTTACTTTGTGGAATGCCCGTATGCACGAACCAACTAATGTTATTCCTTTTCCAATCAGTGTTGCGAAAGAGGGATAGATATTTGAAGATGCTATGAAATACTTAAGAATAAATCATCTGATAGCGCCGGCATTGTCTGTAATTTCATTGCTTTTCCTAGAAAAGACGGAGAAAAGCAGTTGGATGATAGTCCTGTATCCTGCGGCAGCGACCCTTACTTATGGGATTATATGTCTTGCACTGAATGCGATGAATATACTGGATGGACCGTATTTCTTTCTGCAGGTTGGGAAACAGCCAGTGGGGACTATAGTGATGTGGTTTGTAATAATCGGGATCCTATGTATGGGTTTTTCAGTGTTGTATTATAAAGTCAAATGGAGAAAGCTTAAGTAAATTATGGGTAGAGGAGGATTGTTATGCAGCAAAGTATCAAACGGTTTTATATGAAGAATGCGGTATTAGTATGCTCAGTAGTTTTGGGCGCCGTATTATGGCTAGTAAATGCGGCTTTCAATTTTGCCGCGAAGGACTATAGTGCTTTTGGGGTTAACATTGCCTACATTATCTGCCTTATTTCGATGGCAGGAGCTTTTTTGCCGGAAATACGAGTGTAGTACAGGGAATGATCGGTGCACTTATGATGGCGTGTGTCTGGGGGAATGTAAATGTGCTGACTGAGATGCTATATGCGGATATTCCCAGTCGCAGTCTTTGGCAGGTGATTCTTGGGGCTGCTCTTACCATGGTTCTTTTCATAAACCATTTTCTTATTTCCAGGGAAAAGACAAGGACCATGTGGAGAATAAAAGTTAACCAGATTATCATCATGCTGATCATTATCCTACGAACTTATCAAGTTATCATAAATATATTAGCCGGAGGTTTTACACCATTGGTGATAGAGATAACAGTAGGGCTTCTTGCAATAATCCCGACATTGGATGCCATAGCAAGCATTGAAGCTAAAACGGATGCATATGTGGCAAAAAACTGAGTTTTTTCTCAAAATATAGATGAGGTTTTGTTATAAATAAATGTGGATGGATCGCATTGATGAGTTTGGAGGGGGCAGTTCCCATATGAACCAGATAATTCATATATACTCAACTCCGGTTGATTTAAGTTGCTCTCTCATTTTTTGAACTTTCTTCTTGGGGAATCTGCTGACTATACATTCTCCCAGCATTTTTACTTTGACACCTGTTTTCGCAGCTCCTTTTGCGGTAGCTCCTACACATCCGCATTCATCCAATCCTGCGAGAACGACCTCACTGTATTTACATCTTTCCATATGTTCGCGGAATGTTTTTGAAGTGTATGAATCGGAGCGATTCTTTTCAAAACACAGGTTTGAGACAATATTTAATCCATCATACAGTTTGGCACCTTCCGTTCCTTTGATAGAGAAG
>JAILEL010000447.1 GCA_024687845.1 Eubacterium sp. | reverse complement strand
TATATGAGTGGGACCGAGGCCGAGATTAAAAGAGAGGATAAAGAGGATATATCTATATCACTTTTATATGGGGACACTTATAACGAGAGGATACCACTTAGAAAAGGCGGAAAGCTTCCGGTTCATAAAAATGAGATAATAATGAGCTATTTTACGGCTAAAAAGGAAGGACTGAAAGTAGGAGATAAGCTGACCATAGAACTTGAAGAATATGATGATGACATGATAGGAAAACATACGGTTCAGCGGGAATTTATTATAACAGGCTTCTTTGACATCATGGAAGGCGGTGAGTCAAGAGCTATAGCAGGAAATGAGTATTCAGGTGCTTACGAGACAATGACCAGACTTACTGACTTATGGCTGGAATGTCCTGAATCAGAAAAGACAGGATATATAGAAAAGCTTCGTGCACAGTACGGTAGCGATGTTATAAAGAAGAAAGAGGAAGCTATGGCTGATAATTTCGGTTATATCATCGGAACTATAAATGCGCTTAAGATCATACTCTCCATTATGATCGCTTTTATATTATCTCTGAATACAACTCTTTATATGACAGTTGAACTGGCTCGGGAAACACCGGGAGTTGCAATGCTGAAATGTGTTGGTTTCTCGAATTCGGACATCAGAAAATGGCAGATGGTCAGGATGCTTCTGATAATTATTGTTGCATATATTTTAGGTGTTATAGGGGAATATACATTAGTAGACAGATTTGCGGGAGGTGTCTTTGGAACCTTTGGAGTTACCAGGTTTCATTTTGTACCGGCTGTTTTGGATGGACTGGTAATAGTTCCTGCAGTAGTTCTGGGAATCGGACTTATAGCTATGAGAGTCTGCCTGATTAAGGTTAAGGGAATAAACCTTTGGAATATAAGAGAGGATTAAGTTTACTATGGAAAATGTTATAGACGTGAAAGGTCTTTGTAAGACTTATATAGTAAATAAATATAGTAATAATGTTCTTAGAAATATAGATTTTACATTAAAGAAGGGTGAATTCATCACGATAATGGGGCCATCCGGAAGTGGTAAGTCGACTATGCTCTATACGGTTAGTGGAATGGACAGGGCAACCTCCGGAGATATAGTGTTCATGGATCAAAACCTTGCAGCCCTTAATGATAAAGAGATGGCAAAGATACGTTTGCTCAATATGGGATTTATCTTTCAGCAGATGTATATGATGAAGAAGCTCTGTATATTGGATAACATACTTCTTCCAGGATTTCATGCAGGACTCGAGAGCAGGGTGAAGGTCAGAGAAGAGGCGGAGACTTTAATGAGACGTCTGGGAATCATAGAGATAGCAGATAATAAGATCACAGAAGTGTCAGGAGGTCAGCTTCAGAGAGCATGTCTCTGTCGGGCGCTTATAAATCATCCGAAGGTTCTTTTTGCCGATGAGCCTACAGGTGCTCTTAATTCAAAGGCGTCTGGAGAGGTTATTAATGAGCTGATAAATGTAAATCGTGAAGGAACCGCAATACTGATGGTAACTCACAGTGCAAGAGTTGCTGCTGCAAGCGAGAAAGTTATATATCTGATAGATGGACATATTGAAGGAGAGATAGAGCTTGGAAAACTGGAAGCAGAGGCAGAGCTTGGTGCGAGAGAGCGAAAGATAAATAAGTGGCTGATGGAACAGGGCTGGTAACAGATATGAAAATAAATAAGACAATAAATAAGAAAATAAATAAGAAAATAGTAAGAATATCTATAATGGCAGTTATCTCTTTACTACTTAGTGGCTGCTCTCAGTCGGCGACAACGTATGAGAATTATGTTCCGGAGGTTTCTGGGGGTAGCAGTATATCTCCGGTGGGGACTGTACTTAACACTGAAAGCTACGAGGGTGAGGAGTCAGTATCTGAAGAGGTGGAGAAATCATTTTCTTCAGAGGATGGACTATGTGTCATAGAGAAGAAGCCTTCTTACTACGAAGTATATCTGGATTATACCGGTGGTGATTATGGAGCTGTTGGAAGGGCATATGGAGAAACCATCAAAAAACTGGGATTTGATTTTGAAGAAATAATGGAACCATACCTTTATGAAAATATCAATATGGAATTTCCAAATCTTGGTAATGATTATACTCCGGTTGTCGAGAGGATAACTGAGCTTAAAAAAAATATTCCGGAGGATTACCTGAGTGAAATGAATGGATTTGCTGAGGCTATATCCGGAGGCTATAAAGGTATGGAGAGTGATGGGAAAATAAGCTACGAAGAAGCACTTCTCATGCAGATGGTACCTGACGCACTCAGAGGTACAAACTGTAATGCATTATCGGTTTGGGGGAATAAGACTGTTACGGGAGATAAGATTAACAGCAGAACTCTTGAGTGGTCTCTGGGAAGTGAGAATCAGATGTGTAAGGCACAGGCTGTGACGCATTTTAAAATGGGAGAAAGGAAAAACAGTTATGTTACATTTTCGGTGCTCGGAATGCTGGATATGTTAACAGGTATAAATGATAAGGAAGTGATGGTAGGCATTCTCGATGTTGGTACCGGATTAGACTATGAATGCGAAGGTAAAAAATGTTATACTTATGAGCTAAGATATGCACTTGAAACTATGTCAGATGCCAGAAGTATCGGTGAATATATGGTTTCAGAAAGCAGGAACTTTACATATTCGCATAATATACTTATTACGGATAAGAAGGATAGCTTCGTGGCAGAAGATTTTGTTATATGTCTTGATGATATACCTGAAACTGAAAGGGAGGAACTGGATGATGACTTTGATCCAAAGGCATTACTAAGAGATAAGGATACTCCGCTGATGGAAGGGATTACGTGGGATAATCCGGACAGCTTATGCGCTGTTAATTCATTTATGTCGGAAGGACAAGATGATAATTTCACTGCTACGGAAAGTAACTTTGTTAGATTCTCGAAGTTTAATACCTGGGTTCACGAAAAGGATAAGCTGACAGTTTCAGACGTCAAAGATATAGTGACTAGAGAAAAGATTGATATGCCATCCGAGATTCAGAGGCTGCATTCGGAAAATGTATTCCAGACGATTATTTATGATTATAGTACTGGTAATATAGAAGTATGCTTCACGGGAGAAGAGGGAGTGGTGAATCACCCTGACTTTGTTAAGATAGAAGCTGGGTTTTGATTTTTTAGTAAAGATTTTTTTATAGTTTGAGAGAAACGAAAATGAACAGGACGGATATTCTTATAATTGAAGATGATGATGAATTAAGAGCTGTACTTACAGACTTTATGGAGGCAGATGGATTTACCGTAAAGGGAGTTTCGAAGGCTGAAGACGGAATAGAATATCTTGGGACGCAGCTTGTAAGGATAATACTGCTGGACCTTATGCTCCCGGGGATAGATGGGTTTGCGGCGTGCACAGCAATCAGGGAACATAAGGATATTCCAATCATTATGATGAGTGCCAGAAGCGATGATGAGAGCAAGCTTATGGGATATAAGTTGGGAGCTGATGATTATGTCGAAAAGCCGGTATCAGCCGAGATACTTATAGCAAAGATAAAGGCACTTCTTCATAGAAGCGAATCAGTAAGTGATAAAAGGAAAGTTTTGCAATATAAAACCATCTCTGTTAATCTGAATAAAAGGACAGTATATAGAGATGGAGAAGAATGTGAAATCCGAGGCAAGATGTACGATCTCCTGGTATTCATGATGAAGAACAGAGGCAGACTTCTTTATAAGGACGAAATGATAAATGAAGTGTGGGGAGACGCATTTGTTGAACAGTCCACACTTAATGTGCATGTAAGATGGCTCAGGGAGAAGATCGAGGAAGAACCGGAGAATCCGAAGCTCATTAAAACTGTTTGGCGGAAGGGTTATATATTTGGTGATGATGATTGAAGAACTTAATTAAAATCATAGGATTAGTAACCTGCTTTTTTTTACTATTATCCGGAGCGGTATATCTGATGATAAGCAGACATTATCGCGCTGAAAATGGAATGAGAAATGTTGTCATGAATCGAATGATCGTGGATTTAGAGGCATGTGTTCAAGAATTAAAATCCATTACGGCAGATCAGATAGATTCATATATTTCCATGGATAGCTATAGGCAGGAATATAAAAATAGGGATATTCCTGATAAAGTAATCTATTACTCTTTGGAAAATCTATCAATAGATTTGACTGATTCGGGTGCAGAGTATTTGCGTCCAGTAAGAAGGGAAGACGGAACTCTCATAGGATATCTTCAGTTTATATTTGAATCCGAAAATCAGAGAGTTACATATGAGATGACTTATTTAGTAATTGTCATCTCTTATCTTGCTGTAATCATATTAGTTCTTATTTGCTACTACGTCGTGCTAAAACCATTTAATTCATTATCAGAGTATCCGGAACGGCTTGCCAAGGGACGGATGGGCGAAGGAATTCCGGAATCAAAATCCAGATTTTTTGGAAAATATATCTGGGGAATGAATATGCTTAAGGATGAGATGGGGCTTAAGGATAAGAATCTCAGTACACTGGAGCGGGAGAAACAGACACTCATTATATCCATAGCACATGGTATAAAGACGCCCCTTTCCAATATAAAATTATATGCTGAGGCTATCGAAAAGGGTATATATCATGAGGATAAAAAGCCATTTAAAAAGGATGCTGAAACAGCAGCAAAGATAGGTCAGAATGTAGAGAAGGTGGAAACTCTTGTTAAGGAAATAATGGACAGCAGTGTGAAGGCAGAAACAAGCTATACACCGACTGTTACAACATTTTACCTTAAGGAACTTCTTGAACTTACAAAAAAAGAATACTCAGGAAGAGCAGAGCTTCTTCATATACCATTTGAGCTGAAATGTGAAAATAACCCACTGATTACAAGTGATAAGGATGGAATTTTCAGAATTATATCCCAGATGATTGAGAATGCTATAAAATATGGTTCAGGCCAGGGGATAACTATTAGTATGGGACGTCAGGACGAGGATGTTATTATAAGTGTAAAGAATAAAGGAAATATACTCTCAGAGGAAGAGACAGCCTATGTATTTAAAAGCTTCTGGAGAGGCTCTAATGCAAGGAACGTAGAAGGACAGGGGATCGGACTTTATGTTTCAAAGCAGATTGCGGAAAGCCTCGGGGGCGATATATTTATGAAGAGCTGGGAGTCTGAGAATACCACAGAGGTGACACTTATTATTCCGATAAATTGAAGTGTCGGAGTAATACTAAATAAAAAAACTTGCACCCAGAGGACGATACTGGTGATATAAAGTGGAGGAAAAATGAAAGTAAAGTGGTTATTTTTTGATATTGGGTCAACTCTCATTGATGAAACAGGTGTCTATGAAAGAAGAATAGGACGTATTGCTGAACTCGCTGGCATTTCTAAGGAAGCGGCCAGTGAGAAAGTGTTAGAACTTTATAAGCAGAATAAAAAGGGAGACCTGGAGCTGGCAAGAGAATATGATGTGGAGCTTCCAAAGTGGGAGTCGGAGTACGAGGTTCCATACAGGGAAGCTGAAGAGGTACTTAGGAAGCTTCATGACAAATATAAGATTGGTATTATCGCCAATCAGAATCCTGGAACCAGGGAGAGATTAGAAGTCTGGGGGCTGCTTAAATATATTGATCTGGTTGTTGCATCTGCCGGGGAGGGAGTTGCTAAGCCTGACAGAAGGATATTTGATATAGCACTTGAAAGAGCAGGGGTCGCTCCAGAAGATACATTTATGATAGGCGATAGAATAGATAATGATATTCTGCCGGCTAAAAATATCGGGATGAAGACTATCTGGGTACAGCAGGGCTTTGGGGGATTATGGGTTATTAAAAATGATTCAGAGCTTCCTAACTTTATTGCATATGATCTTCCTGATGTAGTTTCAATCCTGGATAGTTTCGAAAACTCAAAAAGTCTTCTTGAGACTACACAAAATACAAGAGATCTTGGAGACTATAAAACCCGGAATGGAAAGCCGTTACAGAAAGATAAATTTATAAGAAGTGACAGGCAGGCATATCCTAGCGAGAAGGATCTGGAATATTTAAAAAATCATAAAATCACAACAATTATAGATATGAGAACATTGGATGATTGTTTAGATAAGCCAAGTGCATTTTTGAAACTAGGAGATTTTAGCTATTATAACTATCCTATACAGGAAGGAAGTCAGGTACCGGAATCAGTTGAGGCTGTACCGGAAAGCTATATGAAAATCGCTTCTTCGCCTGCTTTAAAAGATATATTTAATAAGATGGCTGAGGTAGAGACAGGAGTAATGTATAACTGTGCAGCAGGAAAAGACAGAACAGGAGTGGTGACAGCTATCATTCTCATGCTCTGTGATGTCAAAGAGGAAGATATAATTTATGATTACATGCTGACTAAAGAATATAATAAGGAACGTTTTAAGATGGCAGCAATACATCATCCTGATCTGGATATAAATATAATTATTCCAAGAGAAAGCTATATCAGAGATTTCATGGGGCTGTTTATAAAGAAATATGGAAGTGTAGAAGGTTACTTTGAAAGTATAGGAGTTTTGAAGGAAAATGTGGAAAGGATAAAGAGAAAATTATGGAAAATATAAATATAACTCTGGTGGAAGTAACCGAGGAAGAAATACCTCTTTTATATGATATGCAGATAAAGAGCTTTATGCCGCTCTATGAAAAGTATCATGATGAGGGTTCACCTGCTATTGAATCAATTGACAGAGTTCGGACAAGATACGCTGTAGAAAACAGGAAATATTATTTTGTGATGATGGACGGCGCAAGAGTCGGTGCGATAAATATTGGGCATAATGATCCGAATGAGAAAAAGGTTTCATTTATAAGCCCACTATTTATCCTTCCTGAATTTCAAAACAAGGGTATTGGATATATAGCGATACAGCAGGCGTTTGACCTTCTGCCAGAGGTTACAACCTGGAAACTGGAAACGATCCTTCAGGAAAAAGGGAACTGTCATCTGTATGAAAAATGTGGATTTGTCAGAACTGGTGAAGAGACGGTAATAAATGACAAGATGACACTCATCATGTATGAATTACAAGTTAACCGTGAATAGTAACAATTACAAAAATAGATAAGAGGATAATAAAATGACGGATAAAGATATACTACGTATAGCTATGGAGCAGTCTGCGGAGGATATAGGATGTAAAGCAGAAGACTTTACAAAAACAGAAAATGTAATATGCAAATATCACATGGGAGAGAATGCCAGAAAGTATATCAAGCAGCCGGTGATAGGAAACTTTGTTTCCTATGGAAGCAACGTTGTTGCAGCCGTGCAGTATGATATAAGAGATATCGCAGAAGAGTATATGAAGAAGTATGAATTCTATCATTTATTTGAAACTCCGAATATGAGCTGGCTTAATGAGAAGTTAAAGCCTTTGGGATATGGAGTATGCTTCATGGCAGAGTACTACCTTCCCAAGCTAGATATGGTGAAGGAGCATCCATGTGATTTTGAACTTAAGGTTCTGGAGCAAAGAGATTTTACAGGGCTTTATGTTCCAGAGTGGAGCAATGCGCTCTGCGCGGAAAGAAAAGAACTGGACGTGCTGGGGGTTGGAGCTTATACAGAGGGGAAGCTTATAGGCTTTGCTGCCTGTTCAGCAGATGCTGATGATATGTGGCAGATAGGAGTCGATGTACTTCCCTGTTATAGAAGAAATGGAATAGCAACCTCCGTTACAAGTAAGCTCATCATAGAAATATTAAAACGAGATAAGGTTCCATTTTACTGCACCGCCTGGTCAAATGTTCGTTCAGTCAGGAATGCCGTGAAGTGTGGTTTTATTCCAGCCTGGGTTGAAATGACAATTAAGCCATTAGAGGTGGTTGATGAATTAAACAGAGATACAATTTAAGATGAATGATAACCAGGGCGTTATGAGTAGAAATACTTGTGACGCTCTTTTTTGATTAAAAAAAGAAAAATAATTTGTAACGAAATTAAGATTGTTCTGTCTAATATATGAAGTCAAGGATAAGAAAGTGTTAATGTAAAATTAAGATTTCTATATTGACATATAATATTATATAGCATATAATATCGACTGTAAATAATACTATACCACATATAATATTGTTAGAAATATATGTTGCGCAACATATGTTATATAGTGTTAAAAAATATTTAGAAGGAGCCTTGAGATGAATAAAGGAATTAGAAATCTTGCTGTAGGCATTTCTATCGCATCGATTCTTGCATCTGCATTATATGGGGCTGATGTTCGAGCTGAAGAAGTGACTGATACCAATAGTGAGACAAAAGATGTGGTGTCTACTGAAATAAGACCGCAGGATGATTATTTTGGATATGTAAATGAAGATGTGCTCAGGGAAGCTGATATTGATCCTAAGTACGGATATGGTTCATTTTCTGAGGTTTATCAGATTACGAATGAAAAATTATATAGCATTATAGATAAAGTGAATTCAGGAGAATTTGCAACATCTACTGATGCGGAGATAATCGCTGACTTTTATAAGCAGATATCGTCCTATGACCCATCAAGAAGTAATGCTGATAAGGATTTTGAAGCAGTTAAAGAAGAGATAGAGTCGATTAGCAGTATTAAGGAGCTATATGAATTACTTGGAAAATATCAGGCAGTATATGATATTAATCCATTATATTCCTTCTCTATATCAAATGGATTTACAAAGAGTGATGAGTACTCATTTGCATTTGAAGGAATTGATTCGATTCTTGGAACCAAATGTAAAGATATAGCAGGTACAGAGGATGGAAGACATAAGGTGAGAGGACATGTAAAGGATGTGCTTCTCAGTCTCGGAACAGATAAGAAGGAAGCAGAACAAAAGGCAGATAATTTCGCAGTCCTTGCGGTGGATATAGCTTATAACATTAAGGATAGCAGGATGGAACTTAGTTCTGTAAAAGCTCTATCTGATAAAGAAATGAATGATCTAAAGTTTGATACAGAGAGCTTTACTAAGGGGTATGGAATAAATAACCCTTATGATAAATGGATTCTTTATTCACAGGACCAGATGACCTCCATATCTGAAGCTCTTGCTGACGAAGATAATCTGGAAGCCTTTAAAACCTGGCTCCTGGTTGAATATATAGATAATTATTATAAATATCTTTCGGAGGATTATAAGGACCTGAAGGATATATATGGGGAACAGACAGAAAGCATTGATGTGCAGGCAAAAGAGAAGATAATAAATAATCTTCCAGATCAGATTGGCAGACTCTACACAGCGACCTTTTATCCAGAAACAAAGGATAAGAAGGTAAAGGAAATGTGTGAAAATATCCGAGAGTCCTATAGGGAACTTATCACAGCTGCAGACTGGTTGTCTCAGGAGGGAAGAACAAAGCTTCTTACCAAGCTCGATGCTATAGAGTTTAAGACGGGAGGAAGCTATGAGGAATCGCTTGTCAGTACAGATAATCTTATAGGAAGTGACGAATACGAAACATATAAGAATCTTATCAAGTATAAGTACGAAACTTCAAAGGAAAAGATAAAACGGCCAAGACCTAAGATGGGACAGATTATGCAGCCACAGACGGTAAATGCCTGCTTCTGGGTTGACAATGTGGTAGTAATGACTGCGGCAATTACTGAAGAACCATTCTTTAGTGAGAATTACAGTGATGCTGGTAATCTCGGAAGACTTGGAATGGTAATAGCTCATGAGGTTGGACATGCCTTTGATTCCAACTGCATCAACTGGGATGATAAAGGTGTTTATAACCCTGAGTGGTTGAATGAAAAGGATCGAGAAGCTCTTAAGGAAAGAGCTGATATGTGCATAGATTACTATAGTGAGTATACGATTATGGATGTATATCATGTAGACGGAAAGCTGACTCTAGGTGAAAACTATGCTGACCTGGGTGCGCTGGAATGTATAACTAATATTCCTGAAAAGAAGGAAGAGTTTATCGATCTCTTCGAAGGATTTGGCGAAATCTGGCGCGGAATCAGCAGTGATGTGGAGGGGATATATCTTCTGCATCATGATGAGCACAGTCCTGGAATTGTCAGAGTAAATGCAACTCTTAGTTCCTGTGACAAGTTCTATGAAACTTATGATGTAAAGGAAGGTGACGGTATGTACGTCGCTCCAGATAATAGAGTCGAGAGGTGGTAACATGGGAGTAATACTAAAACATACATTCAGAAATATATTTGCAAAACCACTTATGACATTATTTCTAGTGGTAAGTATAACGATATGTTCTTTTGCAGGAATGATGGCCTTCGATATGAATAACAGTATTAGGAATATTCTAAGAAGTGTCTTTGGTTCTATGTATGGAACTTCAAATGCAGTTGTTAGTTCAAGTACTGATATTAGTGAAGAGGATCTTGAAGGTCTTCCAGAATATGAAGCGACATTTATAGCTACAAAGGATTCAAAGCTGACAGTTCGTAATGATCAGATGTATGCATATTACAATCAGAAAAATCTTGAAACTGTAGGAGTTGATCCAAAGATTGCTTCTGATATGAAGCTTATTCCTAAGAGCGTAGAGCTTGCAGAAAATGAGTGCATAATCACTAAGACTATGGCAAAAGAGTTAGAGCTTAGTGAGGGAGATACATTTACCATATATGGAGATAACTATGTATCTCAGGATTACAAGATAAAGAAGGTAGCATCACTTAGTGGTCTTCTTGAAAATGATTATACAGCAGTTGTATCTAAGGAAGGTATGTCAAAGCTTTGCTATGATGGAAAGGTTAAGTACCAGATTGCTTATATAAAGGTGAGTGATGAAGCAGAACTTAGTGGTTTCTGTGATCAGCTAAAAGATAGAGTTCCAAATGCTACTGTAGAAAATCTGGTTAGTGGAAAGACAGTTGAGGAACAAGTAAATATGATAAGCGGCATCTTCAAGATGCTCTTCCTTGTCACACTTCTTCTTGTAATCTTTGTTACTGTGACTTTGTCTGAAAGAATCATGATAGACAGAATGTCAACAGTGGGAACTCTTAGAAGTCTGGGTGTTTCGCCGGGACTTACTTCAAGAGTAATACTAATTGAAAATATGTTCTATGGACTATTTGGTGGAGTGATTGGAACTGTACTTTATGCATTAACAAGAGATGCAATATTTAATAATGTATTTACTATAAATACAGGAAGCGACATAGAGCTTACTATGGATCTTGGAAAGGTTTCTATACCGGTTATGATAGCGGTGATTATAGGAGCGGTTGTAGTAGAAATGCTATGTCCCCTTAAGGAACTTCGTAAGGCAACTAATACAGCTATCAGAGACATAATCTTTGATAATAAAGATACTGAATATAAATATAAAAAGAAGAATCTGGTGTTAAGCATAATATGTGGAAGCTTAGGGATTGTTCTGGCTGTGCTTTCATTTACAGTATTAAAAGCCAATCCTCTAGTTAGTATTCTGGGATTTGTTCTACTGATTCTATCTTTTGTAAGTGGTTATTCATTTATTCTTAGAGGTGTGTCCAGTCTGTTTGAAAGAATGGGACAAAGAAGAAGTAATATTGGACTTACTCTTGCAGCGGTTAATCTTAGAACTAAGAAGACATCTATTGGTAGTTCGAAGCTGGCATTTATTGCAACTACTCTTAGTTTAGTACTTTTTATTGCAGCTATATCATTTTACCGTTTTTCAACCAGTGCGCCTGCTGATGCAAGTGTTATACTTAAGGGCTTATCGGAGAGCTCAGAGTCTTATGATTACATAAAAGATTTAGAAGGCGTAACAGATCTTGAGTTTGAGTATTCATCGTATGGAAGTATTGTTGCAGGTACAGATAAGATAGAGAAGTATCTTGCTGGAAGATATGAGAAAGGATCTGATGAGAAACTGACAATTTCAAATTTCCTTGGAACAGATGGAAGATTTAGTCTCATTACATCTTATAAAGGGCTTCCAGAAAAGATAAATGATGGAGAGATTTATATAGGTGGTAACCTTGCGAGAGAGCTGAATGTGAGTGAGGGAGATAGTATTGATTTACTACTAAATCCGGATGGCGTTGTCCCCTTTAGAGACACATTTAAGGTGGCAGGAATAATCAATTCGAGTATGGCGGATAGTTGCAATAAAACTATAGCGATGCCACTTGAATTATATAAGCAGATTTATTTTGATAAACCTTCGTACGCATATATTAATTCTGATAATCCGGAAGAAACAGTGAATCTTATAAAGAGTTATTCCTCAAGTACAGTAAGTAAGATAAGAACTATGACTGATCATATGGAGGAAGCAAATCAGCAAAGTGCGGGAATGATGACCATCTTATATATGATTATCATCATGGGTGTTGGTCTTTCTCTTGTAGGAATATTCAGCAATCAGATAGTTGGATTTGAAAGTAGAAAGAGAGAAAGTGCAGTACTTATATCAACTGCTATGGGAAGACAAAGTCTCATAAAAATGTTCGCAGTAGAAAATCTATTATCAAGTGGAATATCTATAGTTTTAGGAACCGTTTTAGGCTTAGTATGCACAGTTCTTTTCTTCAATGCCATGAAGACTATGATACCATTTGATATGTTTATAGATTATGGAAAAACAGGGCTTTTATTAACTATCATGTTTATCACATTTAGTATCACGATACTGAAAACTATGAAGAATATAAAGAAGATGAAGATATCAGAACAGCTGAAGTATGAATAATAGAGAGACTATTTGCAGTTCGTGAGAGATAATAGAAAACAACTGCTTGCAGTATGTTTTTCATATTATCTTTCACGTAACCTGCGAAGCAGGTAACTCAAGTTACTGCAAATAACAAGATAAATAACAAGATAAGGAGAAATAAAATGGAGAAATCATTAATGAATACAAAAAATATAATAGAAGTAAGAAATGTACATAAGGAATTCGGTAAAGGCAGAGATGCTATCGCCAAGGTACTTGATGGAGCAAGTATGGAAGTAAAGTATGGTGAGTTTGTATCCCTTATGGGCCCTTCTGGAACTGGAAAGTCAACGCTGCTTTATCTGATTGGTGGTCTTGATAGAGAGTTTACTGGTGACATTGTAGTATGTGGTAAGAATATAGGAAAGCTTAAGGAGAAGGATCTTTCCAAGATAAGATTGGATAAGATAGGCTTTATCTTCCAGTTTTATAATCTGGTTCAGAATCTAAATGTTGAAGATAATATACTTCTACCATCACTGGTTGCTGGAAAGACTAAGGCCTCCCTCAAGAAGGAACTGGATGAAATCCTTGAGATTACTGGTCTTTCAGCTAAGAGAAAGGAAATGCCTTCTAAACTATCAGGTGGTCAGCAACAGAGAGTTGCTATCGCTAGAGCGGTTATCGGAAATCCGGATATTATCCTGGCAGATGAGGCAACTGGTAATCTGGATAAGAAGTCCGGTGAGGAAATCATGGAACTTTTCAGAAGAATCAATAAAGAGAAGGGAATATCAATCCTTCAGGTAACACATTCTGAGAAATGTGCATCTTATGGAGACAGAACTGTTTATCTTGAAAATGGAAAGGCCTCTACGATAACTCAGAAGTGGGCAAGTTAATGGATGTATTGTAGTTTTCCGTGAACGTTCTTCTGTATTAATTGAATTAATCTTTTACGTTACTTGCACGCATAAATGTTCTTTGCTATACTTATCGCTAGTAAGTCGCCAGGAGCGGTAATGCTGGTGGTAAAATGAACGAAATATATGTGAATAAATGAAAGATAAAAGGAGAATAATATGAGACGTTGCGAAGTATCAACTCCATGCAGAGCTTGAGGAGTCTGTATGGAGGAAGATAAAACTAATACTATATTAGTTTTATAATCAATTTCCTCAGGCTTTGCTCTAATCATAGATTATAAGAAATCAGGTTACTGAATGACCTGATTAATAACTAGAATTAAGGAGCAAAGAAAAATGAATAAAGAAAAAGCTAATCATGAAAGAACTAATAAAAGTGTTAACAAGGATCTAAAGGATTTTTATATTCTTTGGAGTACTCAGAGTTTGTCACAGCTGGGAAGTGCGATTACTGCATTTGCTTTAACACTTTGGTTATATGAGAAGACGGGTTCAGCTCTTAATACTGCGGCGCTTAGAATCTTTACATATGCGCCATATGTCATAATGAGTATATTCGCAGGAGCACTTACAGATAAGTTCGATAAGAAGAAGACTATGCTGATATGTGACCTGCTGGCAGCCCTTACTACAGTCACAGTATTCGTGTTATATAAGACAGATACACTTTCTGTATGGCATCTCTATCTGATAAATGCTGTGTCAGGGCTAATGAATACTGTTCAGCAGCCTGCGTCAGAAGTAGCTTATACGATGGTGATTCCGAAGGGATATTATCAGAAGACCAGTGGTCTGCAGCAATTATCGAGATCCCTTGTGACAATAGGAAATCCTCTGATTGCAGCTGCAGTTTATGGGCTCGCAGGACTAGATGCAGCGATAGTGATAGACCTTATATCCTTTGCAGTTGCATTTATCGCACTTGCATGTTTTATAACCATTCCTGAAGTGCCTGAGAAGGAGGCAAATGAGGGAAGCGTCCTTAGTCTTGCTAAAGAAGGGCTGGTGTACTTAAAGGATAATCCGCTGATTCTGTATATAATCCTATTTCTGGCGGGAGTTAATTTTATAGCTTCAGCCTTTGATGCGGTTCTGCCGGCATTTATCATTCCGAGTCATAAGGGTGGCAATTCAATCTATGGTATAGTAACATCTTTTTCAGGAATCGCTATGGTAGTCGGAAGTCTTATAGCTACGGCTATGCCAAAGCCAAAGAATAGAGTAAGGGTTATATATGCATCGATGCTTTTCTCGCTTGGAACAGAGAACTTCCTTCTGGCATTTTCAAGAAGTCCGGTTCTTTGGTGTATAGCTGAGATAATTGGATGGATATTGGTTCCAGTAATGAGCACGAATCAGACTGTAATTATGAGGAATTCTATTCCTGAAAGATTACAGGGAAGAGTATATGCCTGCAGAAATACATTGCAGTTCTTTACAATCCCTATCGGACTCCTCTTTGGTGGAGTTATGGTAGATGAAGTGTGTGAGCCGATTATGAAATATTCTGGTGAAACTCTTCAGTTCCTTTTCGGAAGTGGAAAGGGCTCGGGAGCAGCGCTGATGCTTTTCATACTTGGAGTACTTGGAACTACTATGTGTCTCATCTTTGGACAAATACTTAAGAAATATAATTATTCAGATTAATTATGCAAAATTAAATTAATGTAAAGAGATATCATATGATTCTATGAGGGTAATGGTTTGTATCATTATCCTCTTTTAATGTGACTAAACTGTCACTTTAAGAGTCACCACTGTGTCATATTCGTGTGATATATTAATAACTGTGAAGGGGAGATAACCCGAAAGAGAAAAAATAAATCATCTAATGATCATGAAAGGATAGGCAATGGAAATCTTAAAATGTGAAGGCGTTTCGAAAATATATGGTTCAGGAGATACAGAGGTAAGAGCTCTTGATAATGTGAGCTTCTCTGTTGAGAGGGGAGAGTTTGTATCAATCATCGGTCCTTCAGGAAGCGGTAAGTCAACTCTTCTGCATATACTTGGTGGAGTGGATAAGCCAACAGAAGGAAAGGTATATATCGATGGCACAGATATTCACAGTTTAAATGAAGACAAGCTGGCAATCTTCAGAAGAAGACAGATCGGTCTTGTATATCAGTTCTATAATCTGATGCCGGTCCTAAATATTGATGAAAATATAGCGCTTCCACATCTCCTGGATGGCAGAGCTCTTGATAAAGAAAGACTTGATAGTGTAGTTGAACATCTGGGACTTACAGATAGAAGAAACAATCTTCCGAATCAGTTATCAGGTGGACAGCAGCAGCGAGTTTCTATAGGAAGAGCACTTTATAGTCATCCGGCAATTCTTCTGGCTGATGAGCCTACAGGAAACCTGGACAGGAAGACGGGAGAGGAGATAATCGAGCTTCTTAAAGAATCTAATAGAGTAAATAAGCAGACATTAATTCTTATAACTCACGATGAAGGTCTTGCTATGCAGGCAGATAGAGTGATCAGCATCGAAGATGGTCGTATCATAAAAAATGAACAAGTTAGGAATATAGTGTAGGTTTAAGAATACTTTTTGATTTAACCGTGAATAATAACTGTAGATTGATAAAAGCAGGAAAGCAATTATGAAGAATAAGAAGATTATATTTCAGGTAACTAAAACATATATGAAGAAGAATAAGAAGCGCACGATTATTACATTTGCAGGTATTCTCGTGATGGTGGTTCTTATGACAGCAGTTTTCGTTGGTAAAGATACAGTGATGGACTTCATGAGACGTGCGGTTGAAGCGGATCAGGGCAAATGGCACTATCAGGTATATGATGTAGCGAAGGAAGAGGCAGATGAGATATCAGCTCTTAAGTCTATTGATAAGCTTGAGATATCCAGACCACTGGGCTATACAGACTTTCCTCAGAGTGCAAATATAGAGACTCCATATCTAGAGCTAAAGGGGTATTCAGGCGAACTGTTTGACTGGATGAATATAAATATAATTGAAGGTCGTGTTCCTGAAACGGAAGAAGAAATACTTATAAGTGAGAGAGCCATAGAGGATGGCGCAGATATTAAGGTTGGTGACACAGTTGATGTTGATGCATTTGACAGATATGTGCATGCATACTTTAAGGAAGGCGAGGAAGAGAAGATTGCAGCAGGAAAAGCTCCTGGTGTGCTTATGTTTGGTAATAACGTTTTCAGTGTTGAACACGGTACTACAGTAAAGGCTCCTGCACATTTTGCATACTGGCCTGAAAATGATGATTTTGAGGAAATACATGAGCCAACAGGCCTTAAGGGTACATATACTATAGTAGGTATCATGGAAACCCCAAGCTATGAATCAGACGGACAGGGCGGATATACAGCCATTACTAAGAATGATTCTGATATAGCTGATGGCGAAACTATTAATCTCGTATTTACTATAGATCTTAAGTCAAATGAAAAAACAGAAGGAGAGATAGCCAGTATAATAGACAGTCATAGAAATGAAGAAGAAAGAGCAGAAGTAAAGGAAAATGGAAGTGCTTATATGCTGGAGGACGGAACTCGTATTCCAGTAGTGAATGGACAGATAGTTTCAAATGACCTCTTGCTTGTATTTGCAGCGAAGGGGACTGATGCCAACTTCAATATGCTAATGATATTCTTCCAAGCATTCTTTATAATCCTTATCTCAGCAGCGTCATTGGTACTGATATATAATGTATTCAGTATGTCCTATAAAGAGAGAAGCCGTTATCTTGGAATGCTCTCATCAGTCGGTGCAACTCGCCGACAGAAGAAATGGAGTGTATATTATGAGGTATTTGTTCTGCTTGCTATGGCACTGCCTATCGGCATAATTCTTGGACTCTTGGTGGTTAAGGGAGCCATGATGCTTCTTTATCCTCATTTCGCTAAGATTATATCAAGCATTGCGACAAATGTTATCACAGGAAAAAGCTGTGAGATAGATTATCATTTGATCATAAATCCGCTTAATATATTCTTTGTGCTTATCTTCTCAGCTGCAGCGGTTTGGATATCAGCATGGATTCCTGCTATAAAGATTAGTAAGGTAGGTCCAATCGAGAGTATCAGAGGAAATGATGATACAGGCGTCAGAATTAAGAAGCACGGGTTTAAGACACATTTCGCACTTATGATGAAGGGACGCCCTGAGAGACTTCTTTCAGCAGCTTCAATCAGTAGAAACAGACATTCTACTCAAGGTATTATCAGAAGTATTACAGTATTTATATCACTTACACTGATTACTGCATTTGCGGTCAGAAGCTTTACAGATATTGTTAAGTCTAAGGCGGATCAGGAGGATGTTGCCATAGGATCAAAATATGAGGGTTATGAATACTCCTTTTCATTTGATGATGACGCGCAGTATATGGCAGGAAAAGAGGATATAGTAACTTCTGATGAAGTGTCAGACTATATCGAAATGAATATTGAACTCGCCCCCTATAATATCGCTCTTTCAGATTATTCTGAGGAATATAGGGATGACCTGAATAGAATATTAGATTTATATTATCCTGGGGAAAAGCCTCAGATTGTAGTAGATAACTTCCTCGAACCAGTGGAGATATGGTCAAATCCTGAAGTGAATATGATAACTCTTTCTGATGAGCAGTTTTCAGAAGTGGCAAAGAAAGCCGGAGTAGATGTATCAGGAGAGAATCCAGTCCTGGTATATGAAAAGCTCATTCTTTCAACTGAAGAATATGAGTTTGCTTTTGAAGGAGCCCTGCAGCCCGACTTTACTTCTTATGAGGTTAAGAATCCATTTAACTATAAAGTCGGTGATGAGATAAATCTGATGTATGGTGAGTATATTAAAGATAAGGATGAGATTAAGGAGATTGATATACCAGTTACATTTGCAGGATATATAGATGCATCTGATATAGAGGAATATTATAGTCTTAAGGGACGTGCTGCCTGGATTATTACTTCTGAAACTACAAGAGAATATATAAGAAGTCTTACTCCAGAGGATGCAAGTGGAATGGGAATAAGACAGGTGCTTTTCAATGTAAATACCAATGACTCAAAGCTTGTTAGAAATCTGTCTCAGCTAAAGGATGAGTTTGATAATAAGGCTATAAGATCAGCCTCTATAGCAACGGGACTTACTGATTTTAGAACTGCTATAACCAAGATTATAAATATTGTAGCCGTATGCTTTACATTACTTATAGCGCTGATCTGTATGCTAAACCTTTACAATTCAGTCATGGGTAGAAGACTTTCAAGACACCAGGAGATTTCAGTTCTTAAGTCCATGGGAATGACTAAGAAGCAGAAGAACAAAATGTTACTTCTCGAAAACATTCGTTTAATGGTAAAATCACTCATTTATTCAGGACTCATAACAGGAGCTTTTGTAGTAGCAATTCGTTTTATACTGAATAGCAGATTTGGAAAGATAAGCTTTACACTTCCAGTATGGATGATGCTTATAATAGTTTTGACTAGCGTTATTTCACTCTTATTCTTTACATCAATTTGCTATAAAGATGATAATAATATTACCCTTGTTCAGTCTCTATATAAAGAATAAAAAACAGTAGGCAGAAAAAGGTGCAGCAGAAATATTTCTTGAAAAGTGATGCTTTTTTGCTTTTATATATTTGTATTATAATCTATAAAGTTAAAAAGCCAAAAGGAGTAAAAATATAGTCATGAGACCTAAATATATAACTTTTAAAAATATACTAATCTTATCGTTATTACTGACTTCAGTAAATATTTCACTGTGTTCTTGTGGAAGTTCTGTAGTTTCTGAGCAGGGAACTACTTCGGGTAAAGAACTGGAAACTACAACAGCAGATGAACAGGATATGACACAAACGGATTCATCTATGGAGAATTTGTTGGGGTGTACGAATTGGCATATAGAGAGAAAAACGACTGCTCCAGATTTTTATTCATGGATATTTATAAATGATGATACTAACATAATTTTTGCAGAATATTTTGGATTTAAACAGTATAAACCGGATGCTTTTTATGTAGATATTGATTCAGATGGAGAAAAGGAAATAATATGTAACTGCCAATATGGTGGAGATATGGCTAATAGAGCACTTATATATAGAAATAATAAAGGTATTATCGAAGTAGGTGAGCTGAATATTGATAAAGTTAAGGAAAAATATAATATTGATTTAAGCGGTGGTGAGATAACTTATGATGTTATTTACAGTGAGTCAGATAAATCTATAGTGTTATACTTTACCGAAACAAATAAGCAATATATAATAGACTATGACATGTATGAGTATTCAACGTACAAGTATGAGGAGTAAAAAGTTACTATTCACGATTTATTGCCTCCGTAAGGAGGAAGTAGAACACCGTCTGCAGATTTTATAAGCTTGCTTAATAAAATCTGCATGACGTGTGTGGAATCAAGAGTGTATTCTGAGTTAACCGTGAATAGTAACAGTAAAAAATAAAGCTTGTATGTTGGTAACACATTTTGACTTTAAGATACATATATGACTTGTAATATGTAAGGTATTATTGTAAAGATAACCTGTTGAATTAATCAGAGGAAATAAATGAAAGTCTTTATAGTTGAGGATGATCCAATAATTGTTGAAGGTCTTACCATCGCCCTTGATCAGGAGGGATATGATGTAACATCCTTCGGAAATGTAACGGATGCAATAAAAGAAATAGATTCAGAGGCACACTATGACGTGTGCCTCCTTGATGTTAATCTGCCGGACGGAGATGGATTTCAGATATGTAAGGTGATACGTAGTAAGTTAGATGTGCCAGTTATTTTTCTGACTGCCTGTGATGATGAGATACATACGGTGCTTGCCTTTGAGCAGGGAGCGGATGACTATATAGCAAAGCCATTTCGTATCAGAGAATTACTGGCTAGAATTAAGGCTATACTTAGAAGGTCAGGTGCTGAGCAAAATAGAAGTGATGTCGTAAAGGTTGGAAATAATCTGGTTGACATAATGAGTGGAAAGGTTTTTCGCAGTGGTGAAGAAATATTCCTTTCTGCTGTGGAATACCGTTTACTGCTTACCTTCATAAAAAGCAGGGGACAGCTTCTTACACGCCAGCAGATACTGACTGCAATGTGGGACAGTGCAGGGGATTTTGTAAATGATAATACACTAACGGTTTATGTCAGACGCCTTAGGAAGAAACTGGAAGAACCTGGGGATAAACCAGTTATAGAAACTGTGCGTGGTGTAGGTTACCGAATGGAGTAAGCTATCGAATGAAGTAGGTTATTGAATGGAGCAGGCTGCTGAATGGAGTAGGGCTTAGGAATGACATGGGAAATATAGTAATAGTCGTCCTTATGTTAGTTATCGTAGGACTGATCATTTACATTTTAATACAAAAAAGACAGCAGGAAAAAAAGATACAGGAGCTTATTGATTATCTGACGAAGGTTCAGGACTTTGCTGAGCTTCCAGGAATGAATGAGATAACTGAAGGGCGTATGGGAATCCTCCAGAGTGAGATATATAAGGTGGTTACGATACTGAAGGAAGAGTATTCTTCTGAGCATAAGCAGAAGAAGTACATGTCGGATATGATGTCGGATATATCCCATCAGTTCAAGACTCCCCTTACAGCAATTTCCCTTATGACAGAGCTTCTGATGAACCCTGATGTGACAGAGGAGCAGCGCCTGGAGTATGCATCAAAGATAGATTCCCAGGTAGGAAAAATGACCTGGCTTATAAAGAATCTTCTGACACTCTCGCAGCTGGAGGCTGGAGTTCTGGAAATGAAATCTGACAAGATTTTACTTTCTGATATGATGTCAGAGATAGAAGAAAGTCTGGAAGTTATGGCTGAGACATCAGAGGTTGAGCTAAAAATGCAAACCCCAGATGGACTTGAATTAACAGGAGATAGGCACTGGCTTAGAGAGGCGCTTACGAATATCATCAAGAATTCCATAGAACATACTCAGTCAGGTGGGATTGTCAGAGTAGATTCTTCCGATAACAATATATTTACCTGTATTAAAATAACCGATAATGGAAAGGGAATAGCAAAGAAGCATCTGCCACATATATTTGAGAGATTTTATAAGGCAGATAATACTTCCAAGAATAGTGTTGGAATAGGTCTGGCTATGGCAAAGCAGATAATAAATCAACACACAGGTACTATCGAAGTAGAGAGTGAAGTGAACGAAGGAACCACATTTACAATTAAGTTATACCACTAATTGATAAGCTGCCTAAAAATTTCAGATTGACAAAAATGAGAGGCAGGAATAGAATTAGTCACTGAACTTAATAAAGTCAGATATGATATTAATATCATTGGGGAGCTAGTGTGCTGGCTGAGAGGAAGTATAAACTTCGACCCGTTAACCTGATTTGGATAATGCCAACGTAGGGAAGAGTCAAAGAATTAATTCTTTTTGTGAAAAAGTAGCAGCTGATATACCTGATGGTATGTCAGCTGTTTTTTCGTTCAAAAATAAAGTATTAAGGAGGAATATATATGGTCAAGGTGAATGGTGAGAGCTATGAATATGCTGGACTTACTGTGGTGGAAATGCTCGAAAAACTCGGATTTTCTGCTGAACGTATAGCAGTAGAGATAAATATGGAAATTGTACCTAAGGCAAGCTATAGTGCGACTACTTTAAAAGACGAAGATACAGTAGAGGTTGTAAGCTTCGTGGGAGGTGGCTGATATGATTCCTTCTAGAGAAGAGTGGATAGAAGCATTAGTGGAGAGGCATGGAGAGGAAAGGCAGAATGCATTCCTGAATGCAACTGTTGCCATATGTGGACTTGGAGGACTGGGTTCCAACATAGCAACTGCTCTTACTCGTGCGGGCATAGGCAAGCTGATACTGATAGATTTCGATGAGGTTGATATTACAAATCTTAATCGTCAGCAGTATAAAATGAGTCAGCTTGGAAGGCCTAAGACTGAGTGCTGTCTGGAGAATCTACGGGATATTTCTCCGTATACCGAGATTGAAATACACACGGTTAAGCTTATTGAAGAGAATATACCAGAGCTGCTTGGTGCGGCTGATATCATATGCGAAGCAATTGACAAAGCTGATCAGAAGGCGATGCTGGTTAATACTGTGCTTGAAACATTTCCAGATAAATATATGCTGTCAGGCACTGGAATGGCAGGCTTTGGAAGTGCAAATACTATACAGAGTCGAAGGGTTTTTGGAAAGTTTTATCTCTGCGGAGATGAAAAGAGCGATGTTAATGATGGCATCGGACTAGTGGCATCGAGAGTTATGGTATGTGCGGCGCACGAAGCACACATGGTACTAAGAATCCTTTCTGGAGAGTTGGATGTGTAAGCTTAATAATTATATAAAGAATAATAAACAGAAAAAGAAAGAAGGAAAAATGATGGAAAACATTAAAAAAGAAGATAAGCTGGTAATCGGAGGAAAGGAATTCACTTCCCGCTTTATATTAGGCTCAGGTAAGTATTCTATGAAGCTTATCGAGGCGGCAGTACGTGATGCGGGAGCAGAGCTTATCACTCTTGCAGTACGAAGAACTAATACTAAGGATAACGAGAATATCCTTGATTATATACCTGAAGGAGTAACACTTCTTCCTAATACAAGTGGCGCAAGAAATGCAGAGGAAGCTGTAAGAATCGCTCGCCTTGCAAGAGAACTCGGATGCGGTAATTTTGTAAAGATTGAAATTATGAGAGATACTAAGTATCTTCTGCCAGATAATACTGAAACTATCAAGGCAACTGAAATCCTTGCAAAGGAAGGCTTCGTAGTAATGCCTTATATGTATCCGGATCTAAATGCTGCCAGAGACCTTGCAAATGCTGGTGCAGCTTCAATCATGCCACTTGCTTCTCCAATTGGTTCCAATAAGGGACTTGCTACAAAAGAGTTTGTTCAGATACTTATAGATGAGATAGATCTTCCAATTATTGTTGATGCAGGAATCGGCCGTCCTTCACAGGCTTGTGAGGCTATGGAAATGGGCTGCGCAGCGGTTATGGCAAATACAGCTCTTGCAACTGCTGGTGACCTTCCACTTATGGCAGCTGCATTCCGCGAAGCAATCTCAGCTGGACGTAAGGCTTATCTTTCAGGACTTGGAAGAGTGCTTACCAGAGGTGCATCCGCATCTGATCCTCTGACAGGATTCCTTAGAGATTAAGGATTTCATTTGAGGGAGGACTAGACAAATGGAAAATAACTTTTTAGTAGATTCAGATGAACTCTCACCAGAGGCATTAGAGAAGAAACACCGTCTGGAAAATGATCCATCCTGCAGAACTAATCATATGGAATATATGCCGGGAATGGATATCATAAAGTCAGATATCTGTGATAAGGTTCTTAATGAAATGAATAGCTATGACTATTCAAAGTATACTGCAAAGGATGTTGTAGCTGCACTTAACCATGATCACTGTTCTATAGAGGATTTCAAGGCACTTCTGTCACCAGCTGCAGAACCACTTCTGGAGAAGATGGCAGAGAGAGCAAGACTTGAAACCAGCAAGCATTTTGGAAATACAGTATATCTCTTTACGCCATTATATATAGCCAACTATTGCGAGAACTACTGCGTTTACTGTGGCTTCAACTGCTATAACAAGATTCGTAGAATGAAGCTGACTATGGAACAGATAGAACATGAGATGAAGGTTATAGCAGACAGCGGAATGGAAGAAATCCTGATACTTACAGGAGAAAGCAGGGCTGCCAGTGATGTTGAATATATAGGAGAAGCCTGCAAGCTTGCAAGGAAGTATTTCCGACTGGTTGGACTTGAGGTTTATCCTGTAAATGTGGATGAGTATAAATATCTGCACGAATGTGGTGCTGACTACGTAACTGTATTTCAGGAAAGCTATGATACAGATAAGTATGAGACACTTCATCTGATGGGACATAAGAGAGTATGGCCTTATAGATTCGATGCTCAGGAGCGTGCGCTTATGGGTGGAATGCGAGGCGTTGCGTTCTCGGCTCTTCTAGGCTTATCGGACTTCAGAAAGGATGCTCTTGCCACTGCACTTCATGCATACTTCCTTCAGAAGAAGTATCCACATGCAGAGATTTCACTTTCCTGTCCAAGGCTACGTCCTATCATAAATAATGAGAAGATTAATCCACTGGACGTACATGAGAAGCAGCTCTGTCAGGTGCTCTGCGCTTATAGAATATTCCTTCCATTTGCGGGAATTACAGTTTCTTCAAGAGAGACTGCTCAGTTCAGAAATGGAATCGTAAAGATAGCTGCTACTAAGGTTTCAGCAGGTGTCTCTACAGGAATTGGAGACCATGAGTCCAAGTATACAGGAAAAGAAGATGAGTACGATCAGGGCGATGAGCAGTTTGAAATCAGCGACAGCAGAAGCCTTGATAAGATGTATCAGGATATCGAAGGCGAAGGACTTCAGCCAGTACTAAATGATTATCTTTTTGTATAAAATCAGGAGACTAAATGAAAAGTAATGACATAATTTGCGTTACCAATAGACA
>JAILEL010000428.1 GCA_024687845.1 Eubacterium sp. | reverse complement strand
AGCTTCTGTTATTTCATCTTCCAGATCCCTAATACTAGCCTGAAATGTATTATACAGATATTCAGCATTTCCGTCCGAACTATTAACGGTGATCTTTACATTATCAACATCATTCTTGTCTAGATATCTTACTATCTGGCTTGCAACAAATTCTTCTTCCATACTAAGTCCATGCTCGTTACAAATCTTACAAATAGAATATATAATAGAATCACTTCCCTTCTTTGCTCACTTCAATTTATTAAACATAAGCGTATTTCATCTGATATCATTAAACCTATCCATGGCCTTATCCATAATGTCATCAAATGTGTATTCTATCTCCAGCCTGTCTTCGTCATGTACATAAACCATTTTGATAAACATATCTACGAGTTCCTTCGTCAGCTTTCCAAATTCGCTCTTATCAGCTATAACCTCATTAGCCAGTTTACTACGAAGCTTCACTTCCATTGATAATGTATTATCTTCGCTGATCTGCTTTTTGATTTGAGCAATCTGATCATTTATAGAAGTAATCTCCTGAGTTATCTTTTCATTCTCTGCCTTATATAGCTGAGTTGACATTTTCCCTTCAGAATATTCTTCATACTGTCTCAACTTCCTGTCCTTTAGAATCCCCAATTGGATTTCTAGATTATTCAGAATATCCTTCTTTTCAGGCATTTCTTTTTGAATAACTCTGTTAATTCCCTTATCTAGTTCACTAAGCTTTTTAAGGTTTTCTGTAAGACATTTATATACATTTTCTTCTACGATGCGATATTTGAACAGCTTATCATTACAGCTGGCATAAGGACCGATTTCTTTCCTATGTCTGCAGTAACATTTGTCTTCACCTACACATTTCATATAAGCCAGATTCAAACGACAATTACCGCAGCAAAGCTTTGTTTTAAGAAGATAGTCTATATTCTTATGAGTTATATGCTTATAGCCTTTTTTCATATTTGCATGTGCTGCATCATAGAGTTCCTTAGTGATAATTGGGGGATGATGATTCGGAATGTAAATCCACTCACTCTTAGGTACATTGTGTTCTTTTCCTATCTCAAAATCGTCAGTTTCCTTCTTATGAACAATAAGAAATCCCATGTATTCTTCTCTATTAAGAATTGCTCTCACTTTATACCTAACCCAAATATTCTCTTTTGGCGAAACAGAAAATGTATATTTGTAATCATGTTTTTTCTTGTTATATAAACCAGGAGGAAGAATTTTCTGCTCATTTAGCTTATTAGATATCTCTGCAACCGAAAGACCTTCAGCCTTCCACTCAAAAATTCGCTCTACAATAGCTCCTGAATATTCATCAATTATCCATTCTTTAGTCTCAGAATCCTTCTCATAGCCATAAGGAACAACTGTGGATTTTACTGTGCCATTAGCCCATCTTATCCTGTTAGTCGTCTTCCTCTTTTGAGATAAATCTCTACTATACATTGAATTAATCAGATTTGTTATTGCACTATCGATACCAGCTACATCGCCTTCATGCTCATTACTATCATAATGAGAATTGATAGCAATTACTCTGACTCCAAGCAGAGGAAATATTTGTTCAAGGAAGTCTCCCATTCCTATATATTCACGGCCAAGTCTTGAAAGATCCTTAGTGATAATCGTATCAATCAGACCTTTTTTCGCATCATTAATCATTGACTGGAAGCCAGGGCGATTAAAGTTTACTCCAGTATATCCATCATCAGCATATTCTCTAACCTCTCCTATAAGCTCAGGATTCTTGGAAATGTAATTAAGTATCATAATACGCTGACTATCTATACTATCGCTTTCGTATTTAGTTTCTGATAAATCAAGGTCTGAATCGGAAACCCTGAGATACATTGCTATATTCATTAATTCCACCCACTAAATGTTCCTCTACATTTCATAATAAAACTTCTAATTATTCACACTGCTCCAGTAGCGATGCGTATTCCTCTTCATACTTGAACAAAATCTCTAGCCTGTCATTGTCATAAACGATAATCTTATCAATCAAACTTTGATATAGCTCTCGACCATACTTTCCATCAGATAATTTTTCTTTAATATCATCAAATAATGACAAGAATGATTCCATTTTTCTATCTCGTTCATCTTTCTCAGCCTTTAGAGCTTCAAGCTTTTCTTCCAGTTCTTCTACTGAATATTTATCTTTAAAAAGCTGGTAATCATTCTTATCTATGATTCCATTTACATAGTCCTCGTACAGTTTCAGGCTACGAGCTTTATTATCCTTTATACGGATAACAAGAGAATTAATTTTATGATTTACCGATCCATCATCAGATTTTAAAGAGTATGTACTAAGTTTTCTAATAACATCAGCTCTATCACACATCAACTGTATATAATTACTCAGCTGTTCATTTACGATAATACTAAGATAGTCAGCCGATACTTTCTTACCACAGGATTTTTCATTATATTCCTGCGGACTGCAGATATATTCTTTATTGGTATATTGACCATCAGCACCCTTGCAGCTAAATCTGTTAAAATACATTACATGACTACAATCACCACAGTAAACCAACCCTTTAAAGTCATCCTGGCAATTTGCTCTGTCTTTAATATCCATGTCTCTACCTCGCTTTTTGTCTTTATCATTTTCTTTTATCATATTTCTGATTTTCCAATAATCTTCCCTTGGAGTAAGTGGTTCATGAGTATTTTTATGAATTACCCACCTATCAAAAGGAACTTCCACCGACTTACCTCCAAGCTTATCTCTTTCAAATCTCCCTAGCACAGTATCGCCTGTATATACTGGATTTTTGACAATGTTATATACCTTAGAAGCCTTCCACTTAGAGCCATAATCATCGAGATTTCTTTCTCCTGTAACATTTCCAGGAACTGGTGCACCAAGAACTGTGAGCCTTTCAGCAACAACTTTTGCAGAAGTACCAAGGCTCATCCATAAAAATATGAGTTTCACATATCTGGCATATCTGTCATCCGGTACATATTTTCTAAGTTCTTTATCATATCTATAACCATATGGATCATTGCCTCGTGGCTTTGCAAATCTGTTATATTTCCTAGCTCGGTTGGATGCTATCTGCTTCTTCGATTGATCCTTAGCATACATTTCATTGATCATATTCTTGATAGGAACAGACAAGCTGTTTCTATCCTCTTCTCTGGAACTATCAAAGTTATCATTAATAGCCACTAATTTAACTCCAAGTTTCGGAAATACATTTTCAATATAAAGACCTGTTTCTAAATAGTTTCGTCCAAAACGAGATAAATCCTTAACAATAACGCAAGTAACTCGTCCTTTTCTCAAATCATCAAGAAGTCTCTTAAATCCTTGTCTTTCAAAGCTCATACCTGACACGCCATTATCTATATAAGTGTCTACAAGCTCATATTCCGGATGATCAAGGATATATCGATGAATATAAGCCACCTGGGATTCTATGGAAACATCGTTATCATAACCATTATTTTCTACTGAAAGTCTGGCATATATCGCTGTAGGAAATCGTTCTTTAGGTAAAGGAGAATCAACAGTACTTTTATTATCCAAATATCCTTCCATAGAAATGATATTGTTCCTTCTGCTCTTTCTTGCCATTTAGTTACACCTCCAATCTGCAGGAAAAGCATCCGCTTCATCGCAATATAGTTTAACTTCAATACTTCCATCAGCTTGTACTGTAATTCTTTCAATAAGTTCCTTAGCCACTTTCCTTGTAAATTGAAAATCCTCAGTATACTTTAAATACCTCTTGATCCATTTATTGTCTGTACTAAGATTCTGTTTTCTTTCTTCACATTCAACGGTTTTATCCTGAAACTCTTTGGTAAGAGTTTTTACTTTCTGAAGTAACTCCTCATCTTGCATGCGATATTCTTCCGAATCCACCTTTCCCGACTCACTGCTTGAATATAAAGCAAGTCTTTCAACAGCATACCGCTCACAAGTTTCCACATATTCATCAAACGCCTCTGTATATTCTTTATCAATCTCCTCTATAAGTTCAGCAGTTCGTCCAGATTCAACATATCCAACTACCTTCTCACACCTAGCTTTTTCCTCAGCAAGTCGAGACTTTATAGCAGTCTCAAGTTCTTCATAGGTTATAATTACAGCCCTATCTCTACGCTTATGAAAATATGGATAATTCTTAAGATCAGAACCGATTTCAAACTTGAGTACATTACTCTCATCTATGTAATATATTTTTCCAAATATATTCTCTATCCGAGGCTTGATCTTCTTTCCTCTTGATTTTCCTTTTACTTTTTCATTTACCCGAACAAATTGTTCTTTTGAAATTATTTCAGGATACCAAGCCTTTCTAAATTCAAGTTCTACAGTCGCACCAATATATT
>JAILEL010000411.1 GCA_024687845.1 Eubacterium sp. | reverse complement strand
TATATATTTCCCATATATGTGATTTTACTATAATCGAGTGGGAAGCTTAAACAACAATTAACAGGTGATGTAAAGTTATATTTGAGTAACTTTGCATCACCTGCTTTTTTGAGTGTTCATTGTTACTGGTAACGGATAGTTAGCAAAAGGATTTTCTTGTTCTAAATGGATGAAGGGAGTATAATGTGATGGTTGATGACTCACTTTGCGAGGGTTAATTCTATGAATACTAAGAAAAATGTTCCATATAAAGTAACTATGATTCTTCTTGTTCTTGCTATAGCTTCCTATGATACGAATAAATGCATTAATTGTGGAACGTGTGCAAAAAATGTAAAATGAATGTTGACCTTGTGAGAAATCCTAACAGTATTGAATGTATAAGATGCGGAGAGTGTGTAAAAGTATGTCCCCAGGGGGCACTTACCTTTTCATCTATTAAGAGAGAACAAAACCTCAGTACAACTGAGATAGATATAAAGAAAACTAAGGAGACAATACAATGAATAAGACAGAGCCGGGACTTGAACATATTAAGAAATTACATATCAACTCATTTAGAAACGGTCGAGGCGTATATAATGAATTAGGTCGTAGATATGGACAGAAAAAATCTCGTGAGATTATCGATGAGATAGTTGGAGCAACGACAATGAGTCTGCGTGAGAGATATGAAAAGAAAAATGCAGATTATGAGATTTCAATGATTTTTACAGGTGGATTTGATGCTGACATAGTTCGAAAAACCTGTAACTGGATAGATGAACATAAGGATGAATTCGGCGATGAGATACTTGATGTAGGATGTGATTGTGGCTTTGTAACGACGTTTTTAGGAAGCGTATTTCCGGATAAACATATAACAGCTATTGAAAGATGCAAAGAGGGAATAGAGATAGCAAAGCAAAATGTTGCAAAGTTTGGTCTTACAAATGTTGATTTCATCTGTGATGATGTTATTAATCTTAAAGACAGGCAGTTTGATACAGTTTTTAGCATGAGAACTATGCTGGAAAACGGTGAAAGTATTAAAGAAAACCCTTATGATGAATTGATAGAGATGGCAGATAAGCATGCAGAAGCAAAAAAGGATTATGCTGCTCAGCTGGCTTCTTTGGTTAAAGAGGGTGGAAATCTTATTTCAATTGAAAGAACTGGTATAGATGCGCTGCTACTTGCGTGGCTTAAAGATATGGCTGATTTTAACTTGAAATTAAAGTCTCATAGTCAGATAAAATGTACAGAGCTTGGAAAAGATTTGCAACTTCAGATGATGACATTTGTAAAAGAAGACAGCGAGATAAATGCATTTGATTCATTTATGGAATGTTTTTCGAAGTATACAAATCTGGAAGAGGCTGAATATACTGGTTGGGCTGCAAAGATATTGTATGAATCAGAAGGCGGAAAAAATGTATTAGGCTATGAGAGCACGGATACGAGAAATAATACAAAAAATAAAGTAATTATAAGAATGCATAATACTGAAGAAGATTGCTTCCTGCTGTACAATAACAATAATGGAATTGCAAATCTATCATTCGTTGATGTATCCGATCTGGAGGCTGTAAAAGATAGCATTATAAAATCTCTGGATGAAGTTAAAAAACATGATTTTCTTGAAATTACTGAAATAGATTAAAAAAATGTTGACAACCGAATGTTATTAGTTTTAAAATAACGCACAAATACACGAATAAACCATTGATGCGGAGATAACGCTATGAAATGTGCATTACAGAGAGTGGAACACAAGATGAGAGTTCTGCAGTAACAGCTTAGCAAATGGACCGCAGAGGGCGCAGTGAAATGTATTTGTCATCTGATGATATTTTGCAAAATATCTGTTAGTAGTGATAAGATACTTAGTATTCTGTGACGTGAGTCGAGCGTTAATTGACGGAGATATAAAAATATTGCTGTAGTTTTTAACAAAATGGAGTATCTCGCTGAGGGTGGATCTATCTTTTACAAGTTTATTGTATCAGACAGAGCCGAAATAAGGTGGCACCGCGAAAGAATTTCGTCCTTAGTCCGAATTGTCGGACTGAGGACTTTTTGTTTTGGTAGAGAAACTATTTAAGATTTATAAAAATGGTTCAAATATTGATTATGGAGGTATTTTAAAATGATTAAGGAAGCTATTGAGAAAATTGTAAACAAAGAGGACCTTACTTATGATGAGGCATATACTGTTATGAATGAGATTATGAGTGGTGAGACAACTCCTACTCAGAATGCTGCATTCCTTTCAGCTCTATCTACTAAAAGTGCAAGGGCTGAGACTACTGATGAGATAGCTGGCTGTGCTGCTGCAATGAGAGCTCATGCTACTCAGGTTGAAACAGGAATGGATATTTTTGAAATTGTTGGAACAGGTGGAGATAATGCACAAAGCTTCAATATTTCAACTACATCAGCATTAGTTGCTGCATCAGGTGGAATGAAGGTTGCTAAGCATGGTAACAGAGCTGCTTCTTCTAAGTGTGGTACAGCGGACTGCCTTGAGGCTCTTGGTGTTAACATTCAGCAGGATCCGGAAAAATGTATCGAACTCCTGGATAAGGTCGGAATGTGTTTCTTCTTTGCTCAGAAATATCATACTTCTATGAAATATGTTGGGGCAATTAGAAAGGAACTTGGATTCAGAACTGTTTTCAATATTCTTGGACCACTTACAAATCCTGGAAAGCCAAGTATGCAGCTTCTCGGTGTGTATGACGAATATCTTGTAACACCGCTTGCACAGGTTCTTGTTAATCTTGGAGTTAAAAGAGGAATGGTAGTATATGGTCAGGACAAGCTGGATGAGATATCACTCAGTTCACCTACAACAGTTTGTGAGATAAAGGATGGATGGTATCGTACAAAGGTTATTACACCTGAAGAATTTGGATTTGAAAGATGTAGTAAATCAGACCTTGTTGGTGGAACTCCGGAGGAAAATGCAGCTATTACCAGAGCTATTCTCAGCGGTGAAGAGAAGGGTGCAAAGAGAAATGCAACTCTTATGAATGCTGGAGCTTCACTTTACATAGGAGGAAAGGCTGACAGTATGGCTGAAGGAATAAAGCTTGCAGCTGAGCTGATCGATTCAGGCAAAGCCCTCGCTACATTGGAGAAGTTCATTGAGGTAAGTAATTCATAAAATAATAATTATAAGAAAAGAGAGTATGAAATGATTTTAGATGCACTTGCTGACAGTACTAGAAAAAGAATAGAAAAACAAAAGACTTTGTATTCTCATGAAAAAATCAGAGAGGATGCTGAAAGATTGGCAGCAGATAATAATTCTCAAACTTTCACTTTTGAAGAGGCTCTTAGGAGAGATGGCCTTTCAATAATTTCTGAGGTTAAAAAAGCTTCTCCATCAAAAGGTGTGATTGCAGAAGAGTTTCCATTTCTGGATATAGCTAAAGAATATGAAAAAAGTGGCGCGGATGCAATAAGCTGTCTCACAGAACCGGAAAGGTTTAAAGGTAGTGATGAGTACCTGAAGGAGATTGCCCGGACTGTAAGTATTCCGGTTCTTAGGAAAGATTTTACCATTGATACTTATATGATATATCAGGCGAAACTTTTTGGAGCTTCTGCAGTTCTCCTTATTGCAGCGATTCTGTCAGATGAAGAGTTAATTAGTTTTTATAAAACTGCAGATAGCCTTGGTCTTTCATGTTTATTCGAGGCACATGATGCAGAGGAAGTCAGAAGATGCCTTGCCTCAGGCGCAAGGATCATAGGGGTTAACAACAGAAATCTGAAGGATTTTACTGTGGATATAAATAATAGTGTCAGGCTTAGAGAAATGGTTCCGTCAAATATCATTTTTGTTTCAGAAAGTGGAATAATGGTTCCAGAAGATGTGAAGATTCTGAAAGAAAATGGAACAGACGCCGTTCTGATTGGTGAGATGCTGATGAGAAGCAGTGACAAGGGTGATCTGATTAGAAAGCTTCGGGAATGCTAGATTTTTTGAAATCTAGATTATATAGAAATATGGGACGACAAGATGACAAAGGTAAAAATATGCGGATTAACAAGAACCTCTGATATAGAGGCAGTGAATAATTATAAACCGGATTATATAGGGTTTGTTTTTGCAGATTTTAGTAAAAGGTATGTCAGCCCGGAGGAGGCATTTAAACTTAAACAGATGCTTATTCCTGAAATAAAAGCCGTCGGTGTTTTTGTGAATGAAAAACAGGATAGTATCATATCGATACTTAGTAAAGATATAATAGATATTGTTCAGCTTCATGGTGATGAAGATGAGGATTATATTCTGAGCCTGAAAGCTAAGGTGTCCTGTCCGATTATTAAAGTTTTTAACATGAATGATTTTGCAGAAACAGATGATTTTGGTATAATAGAAAAATGCTGTGCTGATTACGTGATGATTGATTCGGGCTATGGCACTGGTAAGACGTTTGACTGGTCCAAGCCTGGCAGGATAAAGAGACCATTTTTCCTGGCAGGCGGACTTAGTATAGAAAATGTTTCTGAGGCTATCAAAAAGCTTCAACCATATGCTGTAGATATAAGCTCGGGGGTTGAAACAGATGGTTTTAAGGATTCGGAAAAAATCAGTAAGTTCATACAGAATGTTAGAAACAACAAATAAATATAATGGGTGACAATATCTTTGGGTAATACAAAAATCCAAGTATATGTTATTGTAATATTCGTGAGGAGAAAATCTATGAGTGAAGAAACAAAATTAACAGAAAATATAACAGGTAGATTCGGAGAGTTTGGTGGACAGTATATTCCTGAAACACTGATGAATGAGATACATAAGCTCGAAAAAGCTTATGAGCATTATAAAAATGATCCTGAATTCGTGGCTGAACTGGATAAGCTTAACCGTGAATATGCAGGACGTCCATCACTTCTGTATTATGCAGAAAAGATGACGAAGGATTTAGGTGGTGCAAAGATTTATCTGAAGAGAGAAGATCTGAATCATACCGGATCACATAAGATAAATAATGTACTTGGTCAGGTTCTTCTCGCTAAGAAAATGGGAAAGACCAGAGTTATTGCTGAAACTGGTGCCGGTCAGCATGGTGTTGCAACAGCAACAGCTGCTGCACTTATGGATATGGAGTGTGAAATATTCATGGGTGAGGAGGATACTATCAGACAAGCTCTTAATGTTTTCAGAATGGAACTCCTTGGAGCAAAGGTTCATGCTGTTAAGAGTGGAACAAAGGTTCTGAAGGATGCAGTAAACGAGGCAATGCGTGAATGGGTAAGCAGAGTGGATGATACACTCTATGTGCTTGGTTCTGTAATGGGACCTCATCCATTTCCTACTATTGTAAGAGATTTCCAGTCTGTGATCAGTAAGGAGAGCAGAGCTCAGATCCTTGAAGCAGAGGGCAAGCTTCCTGATGTTGTTATTGCCTGTGTTGGCGGAGGAAGTAATGCGATTGGTTCCTTCTATGAATATATCAAGGATGATGGAGTAAGACTTATTGGATGTGAAGCTGCTGGACTTGGCGTAGATAATCCGAAGAATGCTGCAACTATGGCAAATGGTTCTATGGGAATCTTCCATGGCATGAAGTCACTGTTCTGCCAGGATGAATATGGTCAGATAGCACCTGTTTATTCTATATCTGCAGGTCTTGATTATCCTGGAATAGGTCCAGAGCATGCTTATCTTCACGACACAGGAAGGGCTGAGTATGTTCCTGTAACAGATGAAGAGGCA
>JAILEL010000374.1 GCA_024687845.1 Eubacterium sp. | reverse complement strand
GGTAAGTACTCAGAGATCAGCTCTTGGAGCAATCCAGAACAGATTAGAGCACACAGTAGCAAACCTTGACACAGTATCTGAGAACACATCAGCAGCTGAGTCACGTATCAGAGATACAGATATGGCTAAGCAGATGGTTGATTACAGCAAGAACAACATTCTTGCTCAGGCAGGTCAGTCAATGCTGGCTCAGGCAAATCAGTTAAATCAGGGAGTATTATCATTACTTGGATAATTATAACTACCACGAAAAAGCCGGCAGCCGCCGGCTTTTTCATTTGTTTTTTTAAAAAAATCAAAAAATTATGAAAATTATTTATACCCTTTAACCCCTTGAAATATAAGGCGTTAAAGGGTATTATCATATTGTAGCTGATAAGGAAATCAAAAAATTTTCAGTAAAAGGGTTAAGTCCCGGAGAAAGTCTCCGATATAAAAGACAGTAAGGTAAATAACACACACACAAACGGAATTACCTAAGGAAAGCAAACAAACATTTTACTGAAATCACCAAGGAGGAACACACATGGTAGTACAACACAATCTTACAGCAATGAATGCAAACAGACAGCTCGGAGTTACAACATCTAATCAGGCTAAGGCTTCTGAGAAATTATCCTCAGGATATAAGATTAACAGAGCGGCCGATGATGCAGCAGGACTTTCAATTTCAGAAAAAATGAGAAGCCAGGTCAGAGGTCTTGACCGTGCATCAGCTAACGCACAGGATGGTATATCTCTTATCCAGTCAGCAGAAGGTGCATTAAATGAAGCGCACTCTATCTTACAGAGAATGAATGAACTGGCAGTGCAGGGCGCTAATGATACCAACCAGATGGTTGACCGTGATGCTATTAATGCAGAACTTGACGAGCTCACAAAAGAGCTTGATAGAATATCAGAAACTACACAGTTTAATAAGCAGAACTTACTTGATGGATCGTTTACTAACAAGAACCTTCAGGTAGGAGCTAACACAGGACAGAAGATTGCTGTCAGCATCCAGAGTATGAATGCTGCATCTCTTGGTCTGAAGTCTATCTCTTACACAGAGGTACAGAAGGGAACATCACCCACGAAGGTAGTTTATGGTAAAACATCTGTGAAGTATTGCGCGAAGATGGGACAGCCCAGCAATGTTAGTTATGCAAAGGAAGTAGTGGCATCTGATATAAGCGCTGCTAAGAATTCAAAGCAGTATGTAGCACAGTGGGATGGCAAGTCAGTATTCTATCAGGCACTGAACGGAAGCAGATTTGTTGGGGCAAAATCAGCTATGAACAAAGATGTTTCAATCCAGCAGAAAAATGCTTTTGAAGCTCTTTCAGCATCATTTGGAGATTACATCCAGACATCCGGAAACGTAGCAACAGCTAGCCGCAACATCGTAGTAGGTCAGGCAAATGTAAGAGATTATGCTACAGCTAACGCTACATTATCAGCAGTACAGAATGCACTTAATTCAGTTTCCAAGCAGAGATCAGCTCTTGGAGCAATCCAGAACAGATTGGAGCACACAGTAGCAAACCTTGACACAGTATCTGAGAACACATCAGCAGCTGAATCACGTATCAGAGATACAGATATGGCTAAGCAGATGGTTGACTACAGCAAGAACAACATTCTTGCTCAGGCCGGTCAATCCATGCTGGCACAAGCCAACCAGATTAATCAGGGAGTATTGTCCTTACTTCAGTAAAATGATTAATATAAACAGTTCCACAAAAAGAGAAAAGCCCTTAGGGGCTTTTTTCTTTGCCCTTTCTTTTTGTAGTTTTCTGTTGTTTTGTGGAATAAAGAAAGTTAAAATAATATAGAAAGGGGTTGTGATATATGGAAGAGGTTATTCTGAGACTTCGAAATAAAATTGAAGAAATATGTGAGATATATTGTGATCTGAATAAGACGGATCTTACTGAGCAGGTAAAATTCTTTTTAGATGATATTAATAAATTTTCCACCTGGTTCATCGGAGCCCAGGATTTGGGCATACCAGCTGAAGATAAAGTCGCATATAATGAAGATATGCTAAGCATACTTAATGATATTATGACTGCCTTTGAGCATAGGGACTCAGCTCTCGTGTATGATGCTATATATTGCGGATTAATGGATTATCTGAATATGTTTGATATTGAGGAGGAAGAGGCGGATGAGTGATATCTATGAGAAGAATATGAAAGCTTTAGAAAAGAAACTCCCGGCAGTAAAAGAATATCTGGAGTTTCGCTTCTCTGAAAGTGATAAAGAGAGTATAGATGAGAGAGCCGATTTGTCAGAGGCAGACCGTGAGACAACAGAATACAAGGGCCCCAAAGAGGAAATCGAAGTTATAAAGGATTTATCATATGATGGCAGTACTATTTTCCGAGTAAAGAAAGATACTTTTGATGTGTATTTAAGCGGGAAGAGAGACCCGGCACGCCTGGCAAAAGTGTGGACAAAAAACCTGAAGAAGCTTCCCAGATCGTCCTACGTTATAATGTTTGGAATAGGAAACGGAGACTATCTAAAGGAAGTTGTTGCAAGCACCAAGGATGAAATAAATGTATTAATATACGAACCTTCGGTGGTTATTCTTAAAGCGTGTCTCGAGAATATAGATTTGTCGGAGCAGCTTGAAAAAAGAGATATAGAGATTCTTACGGATGTATATGGCGCTACGGAAAGTATGAGAAAATTTCTTGCCGCCAGGATTTCCTATGAAAGCCTGGAATTCATGCGCCATTTTACACTGCCTAACTATGCAATGCTTTATCCTAAGGAGTTCAAGTGGTTTTGGGAGCAGATGAAAGATGTAGCATGGAAGCATCAGGCGCAGTACAGCACCAATGAGTTATTTTCTAAATTCATGGTTACTAATATGCTGTGCAATGCAAAGTATCTCCCGGATTGTTCCACATCTGTTCAATTGGTGGACCATATTCCCAGGGATATTCCGGCTATTGTAGTAGCGGCAGGACCTTCTCTGGACAAGAATATGCTTAAGCTTAAGAGAGCCAAGAACAAGGCCTTCATTATTGCCGTTGATACTGCTATCAGGCCCCTGATACAAAATGGGATCATTCCCGATATGGTAGCCATAATAGACTGTATCAAACCACCGGAGGTTGTTACGATTGAGGGAATGGAGAATATTCCCCTCCTTTCATCAATAGTAGGGCAAGCCGGAGTTTTGGATTTTCATAAGGGGAAAAAGATATTCTTTTCAGAGTGTTACGAATATGTAGAAAAGGTTTTCAGGGATAATAATGTGCCTTTTAGAGAAATTCACACTGGAGGGTCTGTTGCCACCACGGCCTTTGCACTCATGTATATGATAGG
>JAILEL010000369.1 GCA_024687845.1 Eubacterium sp. | reverse complement strand
TATTTATATACCCTTTGTTTTTTTGAAAGTCCTAATATTTTTATATATTCATTTTCATCTTTAGGTTTGTCATCGTAAAAAACTTGAGGAAGTCGTTCAAATATATTTGAAGACATATCAAATGCATGTCCCTTACTAAGTTGATTTTTGGCATTAGGATAGTCATCGTGTAATTTTTGCGTTAAACGATATGCTGTTCTCCCTGATACAATAGTACTCAGAGAAGTAAAACCATTAGATTTTTCCACCTTTTTATACGCATTATTCAATTCTTCATATGCGGTAAATGTTTCAATAGCTCCATAATTAATATCCTTGTCTCTGTAAGATACAACGACACCACCTTTAATATCTGTATTAGAGAAAATCTTTGAACTATCAGGTTCATATTCTAAAACTTTAAAATGATTATCTGTTAACATTTTATTATTCCACGGCTTGGGTGTATTGCCTGCATTAAAAAGAAATCTTGCCGGATGAATCAACTCTACTTTATCAGCAACTTCATATGCTGCGTCCATAAATATATTATATATTGGCGGTTTAAATGTAGCATTATCACCTATTGTGTCATCTTGATATGGAGGATTACCTATTGCAAAATCAAAATGCATACTTATTACCTTCCTTCCTTTATACTTCTGTAAGTTATTATCTTATCTTCAGTCCAATCTTTTATCTTACAATCTACTTCTTCCGGTTCTGTATCATTAATACCAACCATATAATCAAACATACTTAACTGTCTGTTTTCTTCTACAGGTTTTCCAAAAGGAATTGTTCCCGTAATTCCATCCATCTGCCAAATATTCCACACAATAATCTCCGTGATTTTTTTCAGCTCTGTCTTTGTCGGGATTCTTTTCCATCTCTCTTTTAAGTATTCTGCAAAAGTATTAAGAAGATTAATACGTGCAATCAAAAGGTTATCGCCTTGAAATTCGTAAGCATACACGCTCTGAAAAGCCTTATATACCCATTTTATCCATTCTTTTTCATCAAAAACGTTCTCATTTATGACTCTAAGTTTCCTATCAAGGATTCCTATACGTCTTTTAATAGGGATAATTTCAGCAGTAGTTGTATCATATCTTGATACAATGTAAGGAGCTTCCCCACAAGTGATTTCAAGACGATTTGAATTTATGTAAGCCTGCCAGCCTTTTGTACCACCAAAATCTATTTTTTCTTCTATTGGTTCCCATGTCTGTTCATTTTCTATATTAAAGACATTTTCTCTTCCAAACCACTCTGTATCACAATGATTATTCATTTTGTTGCAGATCCAAGACGGTGTAAACACTTCTGCTTTCTTCCTGGTTCTTTCCGCCTGTTGTTCAAGAGTTTTTGCAACTCTGGGCTGAATGATGTTATCGTTATTATTTATAAATAATAAATCTGTCGTAATATGTGTCTTCTCATTCATAGGCGGTATTCTATCTATATAAGCATTCGTAGCAAATATTATATTTTCTCCGGTTGTCTTATCTAATAATAAATCTTTTAAGACATTCGAAACGGGATAGCTTTTTAAATCTATAAGTTTGTCCATATTGTTTATCCTTTAATTAAATATGTGAATTATTTTACTAATTCTTTTTCCCTATCTCTTCCCACTCTGAACGACTTACCCTCACATAGTCCTTGTTCCCGTTCCAGTAGTCGAAGTCCTCAAAGCTCATGTACGACTCAAAAACAACCTTTCCTTCAGAGTTGACCTGCTTGACCATGTAACCTGAGCCCTCTTCCGGTTCTATATCACAAAGGTAGAAGTCGTGGTATTTCTTTCTCTTTTCCATCTCTCATCCCTTCTTTCCACAGCAGTCCTTGTACTGAAGTCCCGAACCACAAGGGCAGGGAGCCGTAGGGAAGATTGCTATTGAAGCTGTTGTAATAGGAGCTACCTTTCCGTTCTTAACGGGATAAATCGGTACTTCTATTCTCTCTTCCTCTCTTTTAAAAACCTCTTCTCCCACTTCTGCTGCCGAATGTCCGTTGTATATCCATAAGCGAACTGAATTTACGAAATTGAGAAGGTAAGGGAGAAAGGTTTTAAATTCTTTATCAGATTTAAAAGTTACATAGAAGAACTCTAGGGTTTCTCTTACCTCTGCTATAAACTCATCGTAATTTGAATCAAAGTCATCATCATTAAAAGAAGTGGTTATAGTCCAAAGCTGGCTTATAAGTTCATTCAGAAGGTCTCCTACATTTTCAAATTCCTCATCTTCTTCAAGGGATAAGAGAAGTTCGGGAGAGAAGTTGTCAAAGATATAATCTTTTAACTCATGTACAGCCTCGTTTTCTTCGTATGAATCATCAGCAAACTTTAAGAATTCTTCTTTATCTTCGGGCAGATATCTTTCATACTCTCCCGCTATACTATACAGGTGTCTGTATTCTTTTTCATCCGTATCCGAAAAGAACTCCTGGAGCATCTGCTCATTTACCACGCCTTTTTCACTTGCAAGTTCCTGGAAGTCATACATCTCTTCCTCAAAGTCTTCCAAATAGACCTCGTGAGCGATAAAGCCATCTATTGTCTTTACAATATCTTCATCGGCTTGCAGCATAATATTGAAAACGAAATAAGATAGTGCTGAAGGATTGTAACAGATAGTATTTTTATACGGTCCAAAACTCCTGTAATTCTTTTTCTCAAACTTTTCATAATTTTTAACTATTTCAAAAAGTTCAGAAGAATGGATCACACCATAAAGATTTACCGCTGCATCAATGTAGTTTTTAATAAGGAGTCTGTATTCACGGCGATTTACAAAAGCTTCATCCTTAAGCAGTTTCTCGTACCTTTCCTTGCACCCAAAAGCTTTTACCATATTGCTAAGACTTTCGTCATCAAAGGGATACCCAATACAGACAGCCTCAAAAAGAAGTTCATCTTCAAGAATATCTCCCATCCTCTCCAAAAGCTCTTTCTTTTCAATTATTCCTTCCATATATTCTGCAAAATCTGATACTATTTTCGCATACTTTTCCCTGTTCTCCGGATAGAATAATTTACCTTTGGTATTAGCTCTTATAAGCTCCTCTATTTCACTTCCCTCTTTCTCAGCCCAAATCCTAAAATCTGCGTTTAAGAGAAGGGATGAGACGAGGGATTCGTATACTTCTTCTAACTCCA
>JAILEL010000347.1 GCA_024687845.1 Eubacterium sp. | reverse complement strand
GTTTTCACTTATATCTCATAAACCGTGAATAGTAACTGCAAAAATAAATATCATTATCAAGTGTGAAATGTTAGAATAGACATAAGTATTTTTATAGAAATATAGTAATGAAACGAATGGGAAAAAACTATGAGTTATGAGAATCTAGTAAAAAATGCAATTGAATATATTACAGACATTTTCCAGAATAATGCAGACGGTCATGACCTGAATCATTCTTTACGCGTATATAAAAACGCAATGAATATTGCGGAGGTATATCCGGAAGCAGATAAGCTGGTGATTTCACTTGCCGCATTGCTTCATGATGTGGATGATCATAAACTGTTTAAAACAGAGAATAACGAAAATGCGAGAAGATTCCTTGAAAATCATATAGAAGATGGCATTAATTTACAATATAAAGAAAAAGACAGGCCAGGGCAAATACATGATAATTCTGAAATATTAGGAGATAGTCGGATAAAAAAAATCTGCACTGCCATTAATTCAGTATCCTTCAGCAAAAACAAAGGACTAAGACCTGACTCAATCGAAGGCTGCATAGTCCAGGATGCCGACAGGCTGGATGCGCTTGGAGCTATAGGGATAGCAAGAACCTTTGCATATGGTGGAAAGCATGGCAGAAGTATAGAGGAATCAGCAGAACATTTTTATGAGAAACTTTTACTGCTAAAAGAACAGATGAATACAGAAGAAGCAAAGAGAATAGCAGAAGAGAGACATGAATTTTTAGTGCAGTATATTGAAGAACTAAAAAAAGAAATAAATTTATAAAGGGAGGTAGTTGTATTATGGAGTGTCCAAGATGTGGTGGTAATATGTCAAATGGGGTATGTGAGGATTGTGGATTTCCGATTACGGCAAAAATGATTGGATATAACAAAGGGGTAGGTAAGACTGCATAAATATAAGGGGGGAGAAGCTTAACATTATGAAATTTATACATCTGTCAGATCTTCATCTGGGAAAACGTGTAAATGAATTCTCGATGATTGAGGATCAAGAATACATTTTAAAAGAAATACTAACAATTATAAAAAAAGAAAAGCCTGATGGTGTGCTAGTTGCAGGTGATGTGTATGACAAGTCGGTTCCATCTGAAGAGGCGATGGAGCTGTGGGATAGTTTTCTTATAAGTATTGCAGAAAAGAAAATTCCTGTTTTTGCCATCAGTGGAAATCACGATTCTGCTATCAGATTCGCTGATCATAGCAAACTTATCGGGGGTGCAGGAATTCATCTTTCTCCTGTTTACGATGGCGATGTAAATTGCTATACCATGAACGATAAAAACGGTGCACTAAATATTTATCTTCTGCCGTTTATTAAGCCTGCTGTGGTAAGAACTAAATTTCCAGATGAAAAGATTGAAAACTATACGGACGCCTGTCGCGTTGCAATAGAACATATGAATGTGAATAATGAAGAGAGAAATATTCTCGTTGCGCATCAGTTTGTTACTGGTGCTTCAAGATGTGATTCTGAGGATATTATGGTTGGAGGCATTGATAATGTTGATGCGTCTGTTTTTGATGCTTTTGATTATGTTGCACTTGGTCATATTCATGGTAAACAGAAGATAGGAAGAGAGACAGTCAGATACTGCGGTACGCCGCTGAAATATTCATTTTCAGAAAAAGATCATAAGAAATCCTTGACCATTGTAGAGTTTGGTAAGAAAGGGGATGTGAATATTAGTGAGATTCCATTGATTCCAAAACATAATCTACGTGAGATTCGTGGGACTTATGACGAGATTACTCTAAAAAAGAATTATGAAGGCACCGATACTGATGACTATGTTCATATTGTTCTTACGGATGAAAATGATATTCCTGATGCAGTTGGAAAACTCAGAGTGATATATCCTAACCTGATGAAGCTCAGCTACGATAATAAGAGAACTGCGATGCAGCAGGAAGTAAATGAGGCAGAGGATGTTGAGAAAAAATCTCCGATAGAACTATTTTCAGAGTTTTATGAAAAACAAAATAATCAGGAAATGTCAGAAGAACAAAGAGATTTTGTTCAGAAATGTATTGAATCAATCTGGGAATAGACGGGAGGTGGATGATTTGAGACCTTTATATATAAAAATGTCTGCATTTGGTCCTTATGCAGGTGAAACTAATATTGATATGAATCAATTGGGAGAAAATGGACTCTATCTGATTACTGGCGATACAGGGGCTGGCAAAACAACCATTTTTGATGCTATTTGTTTTGCTCTTTATGGGGAACCGAGTGGTCCAAATAGAGATGTATCTATGTTCAGATCGAAATACGCCGAGCCTGATACACCTACTATGGTAGAAATGGCTTTTACTCATGGAGGAAAGGAATATATAATCAGGCGAAACCCCGAATATATGAGACCAGCGAAAAAAGGAAGTGGAATGACAAAACAGGTTGCTGATGCAGAACTTCATTTTCCAGATGGAAATGTAATAACGAAAGTGAAAGAGGTTACGGCAGCAGTTGAGAATATTCTCGGAATAAACAGAGAACAGTTCTCGCAGGTTTCGATGCTTGCTCAGGGAGATTTTCTGAAACTACTACTTGCTGAGACTAAGGACAGGATGGAAATTTTCAGAGAGCTTTTTAAGACAAAATACTATCAGACTCTGCAGTATGTGCTTGAAGAAAAAAGAAAAGATATATATGGACAGGCAGAGGATGGAAGAAAAAGTGTAAAGCAGTATATCGATGGAATTAAGGTAGAAAAGGACGATGTATTATTCATAGATGTAAAAAATGCGATGGATGGCAAGATGACGACTGATGATGTGGTTGAATTACTGGACCGAATCATATCTCAGGATATGGCCACAAGAGATGAGATTGAGACCAAACTGAATAAGGTAAATGATGACCTGGAGATAGTAAATGCAAATATAGGCGCTGCTGAAACACTTAAGAAGGCTAAAGAAGATATGGAAAAAGCCCGTGTTAGTCTTGATAAGGCTTTACCTGAAATGAGCGAATATGAAAACCTGGTCAAAGAATCTGAAACTGAATTAAAGGAAAAAGGCGAACTTGAAAAAGCAGCACATAAGATTGAAAATGAGTTAAATAGATATGATGAAGTGGATGGACTAAGGAATGCTATATCCGAGTTGGAAAAAGAAATAGTGGGAGGAACAGATTTATTACAAAAACAGGATAAAGAGAAAGAAGAATTACTATCAAAGCTTGAAAATCTAAAGAAAGAATTAGATAGTATCAAAGATTCAGGAACTTCACTTGAAAAGCTTAAGAGCGAAAAAAGTCAGATTGATAACGATATAAATACATTAAAAGAAATCTCAAAAGAATTAAAAGCTTGTAACGATAAGGCTTCTGAACTGAGAGCTGCTCAGGAAAAATATAAAAATGACGATGATGAGTTTAAAAAACTTAATAGCCTATATGAAGATAAGGAACAAATGTTTAGAGACGGTCAGGCAGGAATACTTGCTGAAAAGCTGAAAGAAGGTGAACCTTGTCCAGTATGCGGTTCAACTACACATCCTGCAAAGGCACATTTGACAGAAGATATTCCTTCAGAGAAAGAACTTGAAAAGGCGAAAAATGATGCTGAGAAAGCGAGACAGCAGAGAGATAAAAGTGCGGAAAATGCAAGCATTATAAAGACTGCACTAGAGACAATGGAAGAAGCCTTAAAGAAGAAAGCAAGGGATAGGTTAGACATCGATGATTTAACTATTCTTTCTGAAAAAATAACTGAAATAAGAAACAAGAAAACGTCAGATTTAAAAATCTTAAATGAAAAAATAAAAACTGAAGAAAATAATATTAATCGTAAATCTCAGTTGGAAGAGAAAATACCTTCTGAAGAAAGAGTCATATCTGATTTGGTAGAAGAGATAGGGAATCTTAGGAGTTCTTTAGAAGGAAAGAAAGCTGCTAAAGAACAACAGGAAAAAGAGCTTGAAAAGATTTCAAATGACCTTCAGTTTAAGAATAAAAAGGCTGCTTCAGATGAGATGAAAAAGCTTTTAAAAAAATCAAATGATTTGCAAATGGCTTATGATAAGGCAAAGGAAACATTTGAAAATCAGAAATCGTTAGTAAATAATTTAAAAACCAGAATTAATACATTGGAAGAGAATATCAGTAAATCAAATGCTCCTGATTTAACAGCTGAAAAAGAAAAACAACGAGAATTAAACGCATCGAGAGAGGAGTACACTAATTTCAAGGGCAATGTTGGTTCTCGAATAACAAATAATGAAAGCATCCGGAATAGTATCATTTCCAAATCTGAAAAAATAGCTGAAATCGAGAAAAAGCTTCAGTGGGTAAAGGTATTATCAGATACAGCTAATGGAAAGCTTGCAGGAAAAGAAAAAATAATGCTTGAAACCTATATTCAGACTACTTATTTTGACAGAATCATAAGAAGGGCAAATGTAAGACTCTTTACTATGTCGGGTGGACAGTATGAACTTATTAGAATGAAGGAAGCTTCAAATGCTCAAAGAAAAAGTGGTCTGGAACTTGGAGTTATTGATCATTACAATGGCTCAGAGCGTAGCGTAAAAACACTTTCAGGTGGAGAATCATTTCTGGCATCACTTTCACTTGCACTGGGACTATCTGATGAAGTTCAGGCATCAGCTGGTGGAATCCGTGTGGAAACAATGTTTGTGGATGAGGGATTCGGTTCTCTTGATTCAGACTCACTCGAGATGGCATATAAAGCTCTCGCCAGTCTGACTGAGGGAAACAAACTCGTAGGAATAATATCCCACGTAAATGAATTAAAGGACAAAATAGATAAACAGGTAGTTGTTACCAAGGAGAAGAGCGGTGGCAGCAGGGTTGAGATAGTGTTGTAAAGCTACCTATGCCGTTAAGTGATATTAGTGTGATCACTAAGAAATAATAAAAAACGTGAAAATGAATTCTGCAGGATATTGATTCAGATTCATTTTCACGTTTTATTTTGTTTCATTTTTATAAATATACTTGATAACGTCTTTGGGTTCACATTCGAGCACATAACAGATTCGGGCCAGGACATCAGCATCAATCTTCTCAACGTGTCCGTTGTACCATTTATCAACAACCTCGAAACGAGCATTGATAGCGCGGGCAAGAGCATTTCGGGTTACACCCTTCTTATCCATAATATCCTTTAAAAATATTTGAATATAACCATAGTCATTGATAGACATTATCTGTTTGTTCATTTGCCTGAAGTAACTCCTTAATTCATAATTAATACAGCGTTTACAATAATACTATATAAAAAGTAATTCGTTGACGAATCCTTTGTTGAGAGTTACTATATAGATAGTAATTATTCATATAAGTTTTGTATATATTTATCAATGTTATAAGTGTATTTAGGAGGATTACTTAATATGGCACTTTCCGAACTAGTCAAATATGAAGGTGATAATTCAACATTTATTTGGAAGTATCCGCATGAAGACTTTAATAATATGACTGAATTAGTCGTTCATGAAAGTCAGGAAGCTATTTTTTTCGCTAATGGTCAGGCTGCTGATACATTTGGACCTGGAAGATATAAACTTGATGCCAAGAATATTCCTATTTTGACAAAAATGATCAATATAGTTACTGGCGTTAGTGTATTTCATTGTGAAGTCTATTTTATTAATAAGACTGTTCAGATGGCAGTAAAATGGGGGACTGATTCAAAAGTCAGATTTAATGAGCCTACTCTTGGAGTTCCTATAGAATTAGGTGCTTCTGGAGAAATGAATCTTGCTGTATCAGATGGACGAAAATTGTTGATTTCTCTTGTTGGAACAATGAAGGGAATTGCCTGGGGGGAAGAAGGTGTTGGATTCACTAAATCACTTCAAACTTCATTTAGACCATTGATTTCTACTGCAGTGAAGTCAAATCTATCAGCCTCAATTAAAACTCAAAATATAGATATTGTTGAAATAGATGAGCATTTAAGTGAATTGTCTGAAGATTTGAAAGAAAAAATAGTATCTGGATTTGAAGAGTATGGGTTAACAATTCCTCAGTTTTATCTTACAAATGTAGTTCTTCCAGAAGGTGACTCAAATTTCCGAAGACTTAAGGAATTACATACAATTGAATTGCAGAAGCGTATGGCTCAAGCTGAGGCAGAAGTGAAAACTTCTCAGGCAGAGAGCAGAGCGTCATATATGACTGCTGAAGCAGAGGCTGAAGCAAAGATAAAAGCAGCTCAAAGAGGAGCAATACTTGAAGAACAAACTACTGAGACAGAAATAGCTAAAAGAGAGGCAGAAAGAAAGCTAATTCAAGCACAGGCAGATGCTCAGGCAACTCAAATGGCTGGTATGGCAGAAGCTGCTGTTATGCAGGCTAAAGGTTACAATCAGAAAGATGTGCTGCAGGCAGATGTTCAAAAAGCATATGCAGAAGGAATTGGAAATATGGGGCCAGCAATTTCAGGCGGTGGTGGAAGTTCTGTAATGGGAGATATGCTTGGTTTTGGTGTTGGAATGGCTGCGATGGGAGCAATGGCACCGCAGGTCGGAGAGATGATGAAGGGCTTTAATGTTGGAAATAATAATAATGGAACTTCAGTAAACTCGACGGTTCAGGATTCTCAAACATTAATATGTCCTAAATGTGGGAATAAACTTCCTTCAAATGCTAAATTTTGCTTAGAATGTGGAACGAAGATAGAACAGTTGGATTCAAATGAAATGATATGTCCATCATGTGGTAAAAAAACTCCAAAAGGAAAATTCTGCATGGAATGTGGTCAACCGTTGGCTAATAGGTGTCCAAGTTGCGGTGCAGAAGTTCCTCAAGGAGGAAAATTTTGTCTAGAATGCGGAACAAAACTATGAAAGGAAATAAAAATGAAAAAACATAAATACAAAATAATAATAAATTCAGAACCAAAAGTAAGTGGTTCAGTATATAAATATGGAAACACTGATGGGATAGAAATAAGAGTTTCAAGCCAAAAGGCATCTATTAGCTATGAAATGGGTGTTATTAAGTCATTTGAAGATTTTACATCTCTTAAAGATAGAGTATTCAAAGATGCATATAAAAAAATATTTCTTATTCATGCTGTTAAGTGTAATACAGGACTGCAGGTTAACAAGATTATAATACAGATTGACGATTCTGAAAAAATTATAACAAAAGAAAATGATTTAACAGGTCATTTTCCATTTGTGTTTTCTTTAATCAAAAATGAAAATCTTGGATTAGGAAGTGAGTGGTCAGAACTCGAAGGAAAAATACTTGAATTGACTAAAACAAAACTTATAGATGATCAGCGCTTTTCGGCTGTATATGCTTTTTTAAATGCTAAAACAAGAGAGTATAGAATTGATAGATTTTCAAATCTTTGGATGTCTATGAATGCTTATTATAATTATGTGGCTAAAAAATATGAAGATAGGATAAAACAAGAATATCAAGTTAATAATCTTACGTCAAATCTGAAATTAAGTATGAGAGATGCGGAATCTATAGGGCTAGTAGCGTGGCTTATGGATCAAAGATATACAGATATGACTAAGAAAGATGAATTAGAGAAACTATGGAAAAACAATTATGTTATTGAAAAAGAATTAGAAGACTTGAGTGAGTCAGATAGCGAGAAGTTATTTATAGCTTCATTAAAAGAGCTTGAAGGTGAAATTATTCCAGAATGTTATTCTAAGATTTCAAATCGTGCAAAAGAATTCAATGTAAAAATATTTCCTTTTATTCTTTTAATTTATGCATATAACTTACGCTGCAAGTATTTTCATGGTAATACCCCAACGCTACTTGTATCGGCATATAATGACTATGAAATATGTGTTCTGAGCACAGTGAATTATTTTCTTGAAAGATTTCTTTCTGATAATATTCCCAAAATGTTTGAAGATGATTTTTGGAATGAGTCAAAGCAGGAGATGGCAATTAATTACGTTAAATATATTAGAAAATGGAATGATGTAAAATTTCAGAATGAAATAAAAAAGGCAAAAAATAAGAATGTGTAAATATAAAATGGGGTATTTGATATGGCAATCATTAAATGTAAAATGTGCGGTGGTGATTTAAATATTCTTCCTGATTCAACTGTGTGTGAATGTGAATATTGTGGAAGTAAACAGACTATCCCTAATACAGATGATGAGAAAAGACTAAAGCTTTATGAACGCGCTAATAAGCTTAGATTTGATTGTGAATTTGACAAAGCCTCCGGTGTTTATGAATCAATTGTTTCGGAATTCCAATCTGAAGCAGAAGCATATTGGGGATTAGTCCTCTGCAAATATGGTATTGAGTATGTAGATGATCCTAAGACAGGTAAGAAGATACCTACCTGTCATAGGTCTTCTTTTGATTCTATTTTTGATGATTCGAATTTTGATCTTGTAATGGAGAATTCTGATACTATTTCTAGAGGTGTTTATAGGGAAGAAGCCAAGCAGATTGAGGAACTGAGAAAAGGTATCATCGAGGTATCTTCTAAGGAAGATGCATATGATATTTTTATTTGTTATAAAGAAACTGCTGATGATGGTCAGAGAACTATCGATAGTGTAATCGCTCAGGATGTTTATGAGGCACTGACAGAGAGAGGATACAGAGTATTCTTTTCAAGAATCACCCTTGAAGATAAGCTTGGACAGGAGTATGAGCCTTACATTTTTGCTGCACTTAATTCTGCAAAAGTTATGCTTGCGTTTGGAACAACCTACGATTATTACAATGCAGTCTGGGTAAAGAATGAGTGGAGCAGATTTCTTCAGTTGATGGAATTAGGTCAGAAGAAGACTCTTATACCATGTTTTAAAGATATAGATGCATATGACATGCCAAAAGAATTTGCACGCCTCCAGGCTCAGGATATGGGAAAGGTCGGAGCTATTCAGGATCTTGTTCGTGGAATTGATAAAATCTTTGGAAATCAAAAGAATATAATAAATTCTGAAGCTCTTACAAAAGGTGATCTGGGAAATAAGGAAGCAATTGTAAAAAGAGGATATTTAGCACTAGAAGATGGAGAGTGGAAAAACGCTATAAAATTTTTTGATCAAGCATTAAATTCTGATGCGGAGAATGCAGAAGTATATATAGGTTTGTTTCTTGCCAAGAAGAATTATTCGAATTTAGATACATTCTTAAATTCGGAGATAGAATCGTTTATTAAGGTAGAACCTGTTGAGTTAAATGCATGTCAGCCTCAAAGGGAAAGAATCAATAAGTTTATAAATGATAATGTAATTCCTGGCTTGCTTGATAGGAGGGAAATTGAAAATTCATTAAAGTTTGATCTCACATATAAATCTATAGTGAATGAGTTATTTGAAAAAAAATATATTTTTGATGATAAAGACTGGGAAAAGGCTGAAAGATTTTCAACGGGAACTTTGAATGACAGACTGAGTCAGATAAAGCAAACGTATTTACAACAATTAGATAAAATGATTGAAGATGAATCTAATAATGACAAAGCTAAGGTAAAACAAATTTCAGAGAATTATGATAAATTTATTGATTTGAAAATGCAGGAGATTCAAGAAAAGAAAGAGCAAAGAATCTCTGAACGTAAAGTTAAACATGAATTAGAAGAAAATAGAAGATATGATGAATTATGTAAAAAAATTGATATTTGTAATTCAAAAAAAGAACTTCAAGATATTATTAATGAATT
>JAILEL010000342.1 GCA_024687845.1 Eubacterium sp. | reverse complement strand
GGATTGTCTGTATGATATAGAATTAAAAGATATTGATAGCATTAGTATATCTGAATTTGAAAAAGAATTAGACAATGTCGATACAGAAGAAAAAATCCCAGAACTTCCAAAGCCAAAGCCAGAGCCTGTCATAGAATCAGTTTTAGCTAATAAGAAAGATATATCTAAAGTTGCTAATGGACCAAGTGTTAAGCAGGAAGATGTTCCGGCTTTTAGTGATTCTAAAGTTATTAAAGAAGAGAATCTGAATGATTCGTATGTTGATGTATCAATAAAGAATACTCTTGTAGAAGGTACAAATAAGGAGGAAGAATCAAAAGATGATTCGCCTTCATGTAAAAAGGTTGACACTGATTATGAGATAGAGATTATAGCAATTGATGCAGTAATAGATATTAAAAATATGAATCTTTCGGTTCAAGATTTCTTTTTATTGTCTGTAGAAGATAAAGCGGCTATTTGGGATGTTACAAAATATGATCCATTGGATGCATTTGAAGCATACAGGAAAGTTGCTGATTCGGCACAAGTTAGTAAATCAGTTCCGGATTTATATGATGAGTTTACTCGGATAAAGAATAAATGCATGGAGTATAAGAAGGAACCTTGGGAGAGGGAGTATAGGAAGATAGTTCTAAAAGGTGAGTACAAGAATGATAAAAAGTTGGTGAGAACGAAGGTGAGATAAATTGTTTTGATTTATATATTCTATAATTTATAGATGAACTAAAGTATGTTAAAATACGAAAAAGTATTGATGTTTATTTTTCATTTAAATAATAAAGAAATTCATCAAGGTCAAATTTTTTTACCTAGAACGATAATGAAGGTTATGGATAGAAAAATGGGAGGAAATACATGAGTGAAAACAAATCTAATGAAATTGTTCCTGTGGAGATTACAGTGGAATCTTTGAAGGCTAAAATATATACAGTTAGAGGCCAGCGAGTTATGCTTGCTGCAGACTTAGCTGAGATATATGGTTATACCACTAAGGCTTTTAATCAGCAGGTGAAGAATAATATTGAAAAATTTGATGAAGACTTTCGTTTTCAATTAACAAGAGAAGAACTTGAAGATTTGGTGAGGTCAAATAATTTGACCTCACGGGAGGGATCAATGTTTCAAGGGCAATCAGGTGGAACTAGATATTTGCCATGGTGTTTTACGGAAAGTGGTGTTTACATGCTTATGACGGTATTGAAAGGTGAACTTGCTATTCGTCAGAGCAAAGCGTTAATTCGGACATTTAAGCAGATGAAGGACTATATCCATCAGGATCCACTGCTTTCTGGATCGTCTAATATTGAAAAAATGGCCTTACAGATATCTGAAAACACAAGAGATATTGGCAAAATAAAGGAATCCATGGTTACAAAAGAGGATCTGACTAAAGTTATTCAGAGCTTTCCTTTGCCTGATAAAGGAATAGAATATGTCATATATGCAGGTCAAACATTTGAAGCCGATGTAGCGTATGCTGATATTTACAGTAAAGCAAAGAAAAAATTGTACATAGTGGATAACTATATTGGACCCAAAACACTTTTGATGCTGAAGAGTGTTCCTGCTAATGTAGATATTATTATTTTTAGTGATAATATTATGAATATCCTCCGTCTGTCAGAGCTTCAAGCTTTTCAGACGGAATATCCGAATGTGAGACTATCCTTCCAGAAAACAGGAAGAAAGTTCCATGATAGATATATTATTGTAGATTATAAGACGCGATCAGAAAAGATTTATCATTGTGGAGCATCCAGTAAAGATGCAGGAAATAAAATTACAACAATATCAAAGTCGGATAACAAAGAACTCTATCATCCGATGGTAGATGATCTGCTTTTGCAGCCGGCTTTACAATTGCGTTAAATTGAGGATTCTATGATGATGGTAAAGATGGGGGTAGTACTACCCTCAAACTACCCTCAAATATAAACATAGGAACCAGTGGGAACGGACATTGTGAAGTGATGAGTTAAGAGCGATATAATTACTGACGGGAAGCTTATAGCTTCCCGTTCTTTTTTTCGTGTTCTTTTATAGCCTGTCTAATTATATATAATACTTCGCCGTTTATGGAACGGCCATCGTACTCTGCCAATTTTTTCAATTTTTCATGTGTTTCTGAGTCTATTCTAAGCCCAAGATGCTTATCTTTATCCATAAAATATGTACCTCAAATAATATGATTTGCATTAAATTAATGCATAAGTACATTTTAAGTACATAAAGTGTTATAATGTTCAAAATGGACTTATTTTAAGTACACTAAATTAATAACATGATAAAACGCATTGTCTACTTTCTATATATTTTAGAGGTATTGGAAAGGAGGCAATATACTATGAAACAATATGCATATGTTCGTGTTTCATCAAAAGATCAGAATCCAGAGCGACAGATAGCAGCTATGCGAGAACTTGGTATTACTGAAAAATACATATATGTTGACAAGATGTCTGGCAAGGATTTTGAAAGGACAGAATATCGCAAGATGCTCAAAAGATTAAAACGTGGAGATCTGATTGTAATAAAGAGTATTGATAGACTTGGAAGGAATTATTCTGAAATACTTGAGGAATGGAGACAAATTACAAAAGTTATTGAGGCAAATATACAAGTTTTAGATATGCCTCTGCTTAATACATATATTGAGCATGATAATTTAACCGGAGTATTTGTAGCTGATATGGTTCTTCAAATCCTTGCGTATGTAGCAGAAACAGAACGTTCGTTTATTAAACAGAGACAGGCGGAGGGAATAGCTATAGCGAAAGAAAATGGCGTCCATTTCGGTGCTGAAAAGATAGAACTTCCAGCTGATTTTGAAGATTATTACGAGCTGTGGAAAGCAGGAGAAATATCCATAAGAGCAGGAGCGTCAGAATTAGGCATGAGTAAATCTACCTTCTTTAGAAGATGCAAGGAATTTGATGAAGGAAAATGTTTCAAAAAGTAGACAATGTGGGACATAGTATTTTAAGCCGTAATTTCCGTAAATACGCCCCATAACTATAATATTATAATTATAAATCACATGTCCCAGAAAGTCTGCTTTCTGGGACATTCTACTTTTGTCACTGCGCAATATTTGAATTCATAGCGTTAATCAAAGAAAAGAGGAAAAATTAAGTGGGTGATAGTTTAGAGGAGATTATTGTTAAGTTTAATGGAATAGAAGAAAAAAGACAATCAAAGATAATAATTGAATTTAGTAATGCTTTTAAAAGTGAAAAA
>JAILEL010000269.1 GCA_024687845.1 Eubacterium sp. | reverse complement strand
GATATAGCTTTAAGACTACTGCTCTTATGAGATATTGCATCGTGAATTATTCCGCAGGAGCCACAAACAAAGTGTATATTAAGACAAAAATGTACACAGCAACAGTTGGTGGTAAGCCTGTGAACAGGGTGATTATTAAGTGATATTATTTTGATTCAATATGACATACTGATTGCTCCATTTCTAAAGAAACTTTCATACGTATGTCAAAAAATATACCCCCCTAATAATTCAAAAGTGATATAATTGTAGAATATAAATCAGTTAAAGAAATCAATTGTTTAAGGAGGCGTAACAATGATTAAATTCAAAAAGATTTTTACTGGTTTACTTGCTACTGTAATGGTAGCTCAGATGGCATTTTCAGGTGGCGCTATAAATGTAAATGCAGCATCGGGCGGTATCCCTAAGGATGCACAAACATATAATGGAAACAAGTATTACGTGTTTTACGAAAGAATGAACTGGAGTGATGCAAAAAAATATTGCGAAAAGTTAGGTGGACATCTTGTTACTATTACTTCTCAGAAGGAACAGGATTTTGTAGATAATAAACTTAATAGTAGAGGTACCAGATTGTGGATAGGTGCTTATAGAGCAAATGGCAAATCAAACGTATGGAAATGGGTTACTGGAGAAAAATGGAAATATACTAATTGGGATGATGGTGAGCCAAATGATTCTTCTAATGTTATTTCAAATGAAAATAGAGGCTCGGTATGGCCACATAAATGGAATGATTTGAATGATTCAAGTAGAGAGCAAAGTGGTTTCATATGTGAGTGGGAAACAAGAGCAGCTACAATAAAGACTGTAAAAATCTCAAAAATAAAAAAGAAATCTGCAGTTTTGAAGATTACACCAACTAAAAAAACTTCGAAGTTTGAGGTGATTATTTCAACAGATCCGAATTTTACAAAAACAGTTAAGACAAAAAGTAAATCGCCAACAGTTAGTCTTAAAAACCTGAAATCTAAGAAAACGTATTATGTAAAAGTCAGAGCTTACAAAAATGTAGGAAAAACTCAGGTAAGTGGCAAATGGTCTAAAATCTATTACTTTAAAACAAAATAATACATTAATGAAATAAGAATACCCTGCAGAGATACCTTGCGGGGTATTCTTGTTTTATGAAACGATATTTAACAAAAACTGATGAGCGAGTCTTGTCACACAAAAATAATAGTGATAAAATGACATAAGTGTCAAAAGTCAAACTATGAACCTGCATGCAGGGAGAATAGTTTGACCTTATGACACGCTGAAACACGAAGATGGAGCAGCGATAGCAAGCGGAATCTGAGTGTTTCAAGGATTGCGAGAATTGCGAAAGCAAAGGAGCAATCCGTATGGCATAAAAGACATAAGTGTCAAAAGTCAAACTATGAACCAGCATGCAGGGAGAATAGTTTGACCTTATGGTTGTATTGAATGTTAAGAAGGTGGCATTAGATTGAACAGAAGATGTTTAAACTGTATGAAAATGTTCAGCATACCTGAAGGGCATGAAAAGGAATCTTTTCGATGCCCTTATTGTGGTTTTGTTGAGAATACGTCTCCTAAGGTAGTGACTCAACTGGCTCCGGGGAATATTCTTAACAAGAGATATGTTTTGGGAACAGTAATAGGTGCAGGTGGTTTTGGTGTGACTTATAAAGCTTGGGATGAGACACTTGAGACGGTGGTTGCCGTTAAGGAATACTTTCCACAGGGACTTGTTACCAGAGTTGATTCTAAGACTGTTACAGTTACTTCTTCTGGAGAGGCTTCTAACTATGAGCGTGGAAGGCAGAGATTCCTTAAGGAAGCTCGTGGTTTGGCCAAGTTCAAGAAAAATACTTCTACTGTTGATATATATGATTTCTTCGAGGAAAATGGAACAGCCTACATGGTAATGGAATTCCTTGAAGGCTGCAATATGAAGGAATATCAGAAGGCAAATGGTGGCACTGTTCCAATTGATATGTTGCTTAATCTCGTTGAGGATATATGTGATGCACTAACGGATGTACATAATGCAGGAATGATTCATAGAGATATTAGTCCTGATAACATTTTTTTGTGCGAAGATGGAACATTTAAGCTTATTGACTTTGGTGCTATTAAGCAGAAATACGGAAATGACAAGCTGTCAGGAACTGTTATTCTGAAGCAGGGTTATGCACCTATAGAACAATATTCAAACAAAGGAAATGTTGGTCCATGGACTGACATATATTCTTTGGGAGCAACACTTTATTTTCTATCAACGGGTGAGATTCCTCTTGAATCTACTGAAAGAATAATGGATGATACGGTGAAGGCTCCAATAGAACTGAATTCATCTCTGACGCAATCCTTCAGTGATGCCGTTATGAAAGCTATGCAGCTTCGAATGGAAAATAGATTTGGCAATATGGAAGACTTTAAGAATGCCATTCTTGCCGAGGATATAAGAGATGGAAGCAGCCGAAGAAAGGGAATAAAGAAGGACTTAAGCCAGAATATATTTGGAAATACCAGCTCAAGTCAGAGTTTAAATGTAAATACTAGCTCAAGTCAGCAGTACAATAGAAATTCAGGATTTAGTCGTCAAACAAGTACAAATAATAGTTCGAGTCAGCAGATAGGAACGAATACCGGTTCAAGTCAGCAGATAGGAACGAATACCGGTTCAAGTCAGCAGATAAGTTCAAATACAGGCTATAGTTATCAGACACCTGATCCTGATGAAGAACTTACTCATGTTATAACAGAACGCATTTCAGCTGACAGTGCTGAGAAATTAAATCAGAAGGCTTCTAATAATGAAGTTGAAATTCCAAAACCTAAGTCTGCTCAGACTTCAGATGAAGGAAATAA
>JAILEL010000027.1 GCA_024687845.1 Eubacterium sp. | reverse complement strand
AAGCTTCATGCGCTGCGCTATGAACAGTTCGTGATTCATTTCAACAATGCAAAAGTAATGAAAAGATTCCAAAATGTTGGCCGAAAAACGATTTTAATGCGAATAACGCTAACAAAACGAATTCGAATGGGTACTTATGGTTAGTAGGGATGTCTTAGCCAGATGTTTTTTTAAATCATAAAAGAAGGTTGTATTTTACTGAAATAATTGATGATTTTTAACATGCTGATATAATTAGAAGTCGGGCAATACTATTTGATGTGCTACTGCATTTTAGCCTTTTGGGTGATTCGTAACCTGGTTGAGTGGATTGGACATATATACTTTGAGCGCAAAATGTGATTGTAAAAGGCTAATGAGCATAGAAAAAAGCAGGAAGGAGGTTTTGGAAATATGAAATTTCTTATTATTGAGGACGATGAAGCCATAGGAATGGGGCTGAAGTATTCTCTTGAAAAAGAAGGATATATTGCGATGGTGGGGAAAACAAAGACCGAAGCAATGGCTTTGTGGAAAAACAGCACCTATGACTTGTGTATTCTTGATATAAATCTACCGGATGGGAACGGATATGAAGTTTGTAAGTTTATAAAGAGTAATGAGGACGTACCTATAATCTTCCTAACTGCCAGTGATGCTGAAGTTAATGTAGTAATGGGCCTTGAAATGGGTGCGGATGATTATATTTGTAAGCCGTTTAGGATAAACGAGCTGATGGCCAGGATAAAAACAGTACTCAGAAGAGCCGGAAAAAATACAGGTTCGGATAATATGGGAAATCCAGTCATAGAGATTAGTAACGTGCGTGTTTATACAAATGAAGCTAAGGTGACCATTATTGAGGGGGATTCAGGACAGGAGAGGAGTATAGATTTGACAGCTATGGAATATCGCCTTTTTCTGACTTTTTGTAATAACAGAGGCATGGTTTTGTCGAGAGCACAGCTTCTTCAGGATATGTGGGATGTAAATGAGGACTTTGTAAATGATAATACATTGACTGTTTATATAAAAAGACTCCGGGACAAAATCGAAGAAGATCCTGTGAACCCCAAAATTATAAAAACTGTTCGTGGGCTTGGTTACATTGTTGATAAGTAATCTATATTAAAAGGTATGATGAAGAACAAAGATTTCAAAAGTATGATCATAGTACTCTGTCTCATTGTATGTGTGGCGGGAGTTATAGAGATTTTTCTTGGTGGAATAGCGGCAGGCATTCTTTTTAATGTTTTTGGAATATCGCTGGTTGCAGTGTTTTCTGCGTTTACTTTACGAAGATACTCTGATATTGAGAGCCTTAATGGATACCTAGTTAAGGTCCTTTCGGGTGAGGAAATGCCGGATGTATCAGATCAGGAAGAAGGCGAGTTGTCTATATTAAAGTCAAATATATACAAGACTACTACGCAGCTTTACTATCAAAAGGAAGTTATATCAAAAGATAAGATAAGACTTGCTGATGCTCTTGCGGATATTAGCCACCAGCTAAAAACACCATTAACATCTTTGATGGTCATGAATGATCTTCTGAAGACGGAAGATGACAGCGCCAAGCAGAAAGAGTTCCTGAATACGCAGTCGGCTCAGCTGGACAGAATGAACTGGCTTATACAGACTCTGTTAAAACTCTCAAAAATAGATGCCGGCTCTGTTCAGATGAAACAGGAAAGGACAATGATAAACAGTCTGATTTCCGAAGCCATGCGACCATTTGAAGTTTTAATTGATATAAAAAATGTGCGGTATATATATTCTTCATCGGATGTCAGTATTCTGTGTGATAAAAACTGGACTGTTGAGGCGATCCAAAACATAATCAAAAATTGCATTGAACATATGGATAATGATGGTGTGTTGACAATATCAACGGAAGAAACGAGTATTTTTACTCAGATAATCATATCGGATACGGGTTCTGGCATAGCTAAAGAGGACGTCCCTCACATATTTGAAAGGTTCTATAAGGGGAAAAATTCCGGAAAGGATAGTGTCGGTATAGGGCTGCCTCTTGCCAAAAGTATTTTGGCGAGCCAGCATGGCGATATTCTGGTTGAAAGCAAAGAGGGGGAAGGAACTACATTTTATGTCAGGTTTTATAAGACAATCATTTAATGTGACAAAATTGTAATATTATAGTCACCTGATTGTAATGTGGAGGAGATAAGCTATTCTCAAATATTAAAGTTGAGAAGGGAGCTTTATGATGAAAATACTGGAAATAAGAAATCTTTGTAAGGTGTATGGAAATGGAGAGACCAGAGTAGATGCACTTAAAGATGTTTCTTTTGATGTTGAGCAGGGAGAATTTGTAGCAATAGTAGGACCATCCGGATCGGGAAAATCAACACTTCTGCACATTCTTGGTGGAGTTGATGTTCCGACGTCGGGAAGCGTTAACATAGCAGGAACAGATATAGCAAAGCTTGGTGAATCCAAACTGGCTATTTTCCGAAGAAGAAATATAGGACTAATCTATCAGTTTTATAATCTTATACCCATCTTAAATGTGGAAGAAAATCTGTCACTTCCTATTCTGCTGGACGGAAAGAAGCCTGATAAAAAGCTTCTTGAGAATCTTGTAAAGAAGCTTGGATTAGAGGACAGGCTGGGGCACCTGCCCAATCAGCTTTCCGGTGGACAACAGCAGAGGGTGTCTATTGGAAGAGCGCTTATGAACCATCCGGCACTTCTTTTGGCAGATGAACCCACTGGAAATCTTGATACTGAAAACAGTAAAGAAATAATATCTCTTTTAAGAAAATTCAATAAAGAGAATAATCAGACGGTTATTATAATTACCCATGATGAGAGAATCGCTTTGTCGGCTGACAGAGTCATTACTATTGAGGATGGACAGATCACAAATGATTCCGCGAAAGTGGAGGTGACTGCCTGATGAGTATTATATCGAAATTAACCATAAGACACCTGAAGGAAAACAGGAAACGTACCATAGTTACTATTTTGGGGATTGCCATGTCTACTGCCCTGATCACAGCAATGATGGTTGGTGTCTTTTCAATTTTTAAGTTCCTTGGATATGTTGCCGTAATTACAGAGGGGGATTATCACGCAGGCTTTTCAGAAGTTACAGCAGAGAAGCTGAAAAAACTGCAAAGCGACGATAGAATTGAATCTATAGGAATAACAGAGTCTGATAATGAGAGATCCGGTATAAAGCTGAATTATGGAAAAGAGGATAGGTTTTCTGTAGGAAATATCATGCATTTAAACCGCGCAGCCTTCGATCAGATGATAACCGGGGATTATGAAGGGACATTTCCACAAAATGCAGGGGAGATAGCTGTCGAGCAGGAGTTTCTCGATGATAATGACCTGAATCTTGCTATAGGAGATGAACTGGAGCTTACTGAAGGTCATAGGTATACTTTGGATGAAGATGGTGACAAGATATACTGGGCTGGTGGTTATCGCTCCGAGGAGAAATTTCAGGAAATAAGCAAGGAAAGATGTGTTATTACAGCTATTCTTCATGGGAACAGACCATCAGAAGGATGGGATATTCTTAGAGGACTTGATGGTATTCCTAATGAAATGGGTGCTACCATAAAACTGAAGAAGTGCGACCACACTGCGATAATGCAGATAAAAGATATCGCAAAGTCCATAGGAGCTACGAAATATTCCATGAATACTGAGTATCTTTTGAGTGTGTTTGCTATAGAGGGAAGTGGTGCGGGCATTACAAATCTATTTACAGTATTTGGCATTGGTCTGATTATTGTTGTTTTTACTTCAGTTGTGCTTATTTACAATGCATTTGGAATGTCTTTAGCAGAGCGCGTGCGATATCTTGGAATGCTTGCGAGTGTTGGTGCTACAGGAAGACAAAAACGAGGATCTGTGTTCTTTGAGGGATTTATCCTTGGAATAATCGGAATACCTGCAGGCATTATTCTTGGAATCATAGGAACAACAGTTACTCTTAATATTCTCGGGGCGCAGATCCTTGAATCAGATATGATCGCTGGGGCAGAAGGCCTAAGAGGGTCGGTGCCGACTGTAATATCTCCATATGTGATTGCCGCGATAGTACTTCTTGCTGCAGTAACTATATTTATCTCATCATTTGTTCCTGCGTTCAAAGCTTCAGGAATTATGCCTATTGATGCTCTCAGACAGAGTAATATAGTCAGGGTAAGAGGTAGAAAGCTAAGGGTGAATCCCCTGATAAGAAGATTATTTGGGTATGAGGGAGAACTTGCTTATAAAAACATAAAGCGTAATGGAATAAAGGGAACAGTCATAAAGCTGTCAATAGCAATCTCAATAATAATGTTCCTGGCTGTTAATTATATCTGTGATTCAATGACGACTTTTGGCAATGCGTATGATCTTGTGCTGCCCTATCAGGTAAGTGCGAGCTGTTCTCATGACGAAATAGAGAGACTTAGAAACGAAGTGAAAGGCTTGAATGGAGTAAGTGACATATATCTTACTGACTTTATTACATATGGCTTCGAAAAGCCTGGATATGAAGAAAAATTCACTCCCGCTAACACAGATATATTGAACACAGACTATCTGACTAAGGATTATTCAGATATTTATGACAAGTCAAAACTGTTTTATGTGGTCATAGTTGATGATGAAAAATTCAAGGGAATCCTAAATAAAAATGGAATATCCGCTGATAAATACTTTGGAAGTGAATTAAAAGGAGTCCTTCTTAACAATTTCTTTCATGATGAGAAAAAGGGAAAAATCTATAACGAAGGTATACTTGGACAGATACTTCACTACGATGACCCTGAAGGAAATCCGCCGGCGATAACGGTAGAGGATTTTGTATCATATGACAAGAATGAGAAAATGTACAGACTTATCCCTACAGCTACAATTGCTATATATGTTCCGCAGTCAATGTATTATAAGATGGCTTCAGAGCATATTGATGAGGATGCTCTTGTCGCAACACTTGGTATTGAATGTGCCAATCCTGCTGAAATATGTGAGAAAATATCAGATATTCTTGAGTATGGAGAATACCATAATTATACATACTTTAATGCTTCAAATGTGCTAAAAGCCACCAATACAGTAATGCTTCTTCTTAAAACCAGTATGTATGGGTTTGTTGCACTGCTTACGCTGATAGCGATGGCTAATATTGTAAATACGATATCAACAAGTGTTATCCTACGCCGAAAAGAATTTGCCATGTATAGGTCAGTAGGCCTGACGGATCAGGGCTTTAAGAAGATGATTCATTTAGAGACATTTTTATATGGTATTCATGCATTGATAATAGGCATTCCGATTGCTATTTTGCTTAGTTATGCAATGTACTCATTTATTTCCGATAAAATGTATTCATTTGATATTAACTGGGGACTGTATTTGCTGGTAATTATTGTTGTCTTTGCTTTAGTTGGACTCAGCATGCTTCTCAGTGTGAATAAGATAAAGGATGATACTATTATTGATGTGCTTAAAGAGGATATAAGTTAAGCTGACAAATCAGAGAATGTGACTTGATTGAAGATAAGACTATTCGTTTCCATCATCTACGCCATAGTTGCTGTAGCATAATGTTTAAGTATGGATATAGTAGGGAAGATACCCAGAGATGGATTGGACATGCAGATGGAAGCACGGTTACTGACAAGGTATATAATCACTATGAACACCAGATGGATATAAGCAAACTTGAAAGATTTGATGGAGCACTTAGGAAAAAAAGAAATACAATATAGGGTGTTGAGTCAACATTCTGTCAATTTTTGAAGAATAAATGGTGATTTTAAGGGGTCTACTCTACTTTCCGTAGGTTGTTATGAGGTTTCCGGTGCAATATCATTTGTTTATGAACATGATATTGAAGGAGGATCTGAGATGAATCAATATATTACGGGCACGGCTATCAAGGGACTTCGGGAACTGAGAAAAATGACACAGCTTCAGTTGGCAGAGATTTTGGGAGTGAGTGAAAAGACCGTCTCAAAATGGGAGACTATGAGAGGTCTCCCGGATATCACGCTTTTGGAGCCGATATCGGACGCATTTGGAATATCGGTGCCGGAGCTGATTTCCGGGTATCAGATCAAAAATGCCAATGTGTCGGCGAATATGATGCGGTCAAAGTTTTATATCTGCCCTGTTTGTGGAAATGTAATCCACAGCATGGGAGAAGCTGTCGTTCATTGTCACGGGATTCAGCTTCTGCCTGCAGAGGCTGA
>JAILEL010000132.1 GCA_024687845.1 Eubacterium sp. | reverse complement strand
AACCTGGAATGATATCCTCATATTCCTTTCTGTAAAACTCTCCTTCAACTGGCTCAAGATTTAATGTTATATATACCGGTTCATTAGTCTCATCATCCCTGCAAATGGCTGCAAAGAGCTTCTCTCCAACGTGAAAACGTATCCAGTTCCACTGCTCCTGAAAATCCTTTGTCACTCCCGCTTTCTTCATTAGATATTCTTCAATCCATTCATATTTCATAATCCAAAACTCCTTTATAATCTATATATCAAACAAACTCATCTGCTGATATTTATCCGGAAGCTCATTCAAATATTTAAAGCATTCATACGGATTTGAAAGCATTCCATTCTCTTTACATATTCTGCGTAGTATCCCTTTCAGAGTCTTTGCTTTTGGACTTGGAAGCTCATACGCATTTCCGTATCTCTCTATATATCTCTGCTTCATTCCCGGAAAATGTTTATCCAGCGCTGCATAGTAATACTCTCTATCGCCTTCTCTGAGCGTAAGTCCCATTCCAAAATCAATGATACCCTTTACTCCGACGCGGGCGCATTCCTCCAGAATAGAAGCAACATTTTCTTCAGTATCATTTATGAAGGGCAGAATTGGTGTAAGCCAAACAATCGTAGGAATACCTCTTTTCTGCATTTCTTCCAGAACTTCTATACGCCGCTTTGTGTTACAGACATTAGGTTCCAGAATCCGGCAAAGATCATCATCATAGGTGGTGAGCGTTATCTGGACAACACATTTTGCAGACTTGTTTATCTCATCCAAAAGATCTATATCTCGGAGAACCCTGTCGGATTTAGTCTGAATAGCCAGTCCAAACTCATACTTCTTTATAATCTCAAGGCACTTTCTTGTCAGCCCTAGTTCTTCCTCGCAGTGCATATATGGATCCGACATTGCACCGGTTCCAATCATACATTTCTTTCTCTTGGACCTTAGTGCTTTTTCAAGAAGCTTCGGTGCATTCTGCTTTACCTCAATATCCTCAAAAGCATGTGTGAACTGATAACATTTGCTCCGGCTGTCGCAGTATATACATCCATGACTGCACCCACGGTATATATTCATACCGTGCATGCCGTTATTACTTGTAAGAATTCCTTTTGCATCAACAAAATGCATCTGTTATTTCTCCTCTTTTTATCATTAGAAACTCTCTTACTCTTTATATAATCTCCCCATAGCATCAGTTATATCTCCTAGGTTTTCCCTTGCCTCCCGCGGTTCCCGAACTTCTTCTTTGTCTCCAAAGGTAAGCAGCCCCATGACCATATTCTCCATGTTGTTATAATTTTTGACCAGAAGTAGTCTTCCATCTTCCGACACCTCATAGCATTCTGGTCCAAACTCTTCAACAAGCCTCCATTTCATGTCTTCTTCAAACAACGCTTTAAGCACAATATTACTCGGTGTCCTCGGCTCCACTGAAAGCTCTGGCTGAGGTACATTTCTACAGATAAATGTATCCTCTGTCCGTGTCACCTTATCCATTCTATTAAGCTTAAACAGACGAAAATCTTTTCGCTTCAGACACCACCCATACACATACCAGCTGGTCCATTTATAAATAATATAGTAGGGTTCTATCGTCCTCTTGCTTTCGCCTGATGGAGCATAATAATTAAACCTCAGATGACAACGATTCTCTATAGCATCCTGAATGACTTCTATCTTCGGCGCAAGGGTTCCCTTATACCACGATGATAAATCAATCAGTATGGAATCTCTGCCACTGACAAAATCCGAAGAACCAGACTGAATCTTCTCCATCAACTGGCCATAGTAACTGCTTCCGCTTACACTATCCAGACTCCTGAGTCCAGCGAGAATCACCTGCATATCTTTTGATGTAAGGATAGTCCTGTCCATCCGATATCCTTCCATAATGCTGATGCCACCTCCTGTGCCTTGAATAGTCTGGATAGGAATCCCAGCCTTACATAGATCCTCTATATCTCGATTGATTGTCCTCCTGGATACCTCAAAGCGCTTTGCAAGCTCCGGTGCTGTTGTCTTCTCTTCCTGCAAAAGCACAGACAGTATCCCGATCAGTCTGTCTATCTTCATTTTTTCTCACGCTCCATATATATCCTACCAGATTTAACACGACAACTGTATGTCATGTTTCATTATAGCAATGTACAAATTTATTATCAATCTTGGCTGAAGAGTAGATTGCCAGGATTTTACACATATGCTACAGCCCATGTCTAAGCACATTAAGATGCTTCTTAAGCTGCCTGATGTATTCTTTCTTTATCTTTGCTATATCACCGCTATTTTGGTCTATGCTGCTTAGAAAACTGTTATTGAATCCGGAAAGTACCCATCTTAGAATATCTGTAACCTCCTCCCTGTTATTATGAAGGTTGGACATATCTACGTCCTTAAGTAAGGTCACATATATATCTGTACTTCTGGCTCCATATCTTTCCTGGATTTTCTTCCCAATATCCGAACCACTTTCAGCTGCAACACCGATTAAGAATTTACCTTTAACCGGATTAGCAACATACCAGGATATTTCTGTGGCAGAATATTCTATTACCCTTTCAAATAAGTCCTTAGGAAGTGTTTCAATATCCAGACTTGTTTCCATAGCCATCTGAACAGATATTGTATCAATGAGGTAGAGATACAATTCTTCTTTATTCTCGAAATATTTGAAGAGACTTCCCTTGCTGATTCCGCAGTCCTTCACTATTCTGTTAGTTGACCCCTCTTCATATCCATATTCTGCAAATTCCTTTATGGCAGACTCTATTATCTTATCCTGTTTACTCTTATCTAGTTCATTAAATACTTTTGTTGGCATGTAATTTATATCCTTTCATTCTAGTGACCAACAGGTCATTCTATAGATAAAATAACTCCTGTGTTCTATCTTAGTCAAGTAAAGACTGCAGATTTTCACACAGGATGTTTATTTTTTTACTATTTTTTTATTTGTTTGTTTATTTGTTCACAGCTCGCTCAGAGTGAATTCTTGCTTCCATGAATTCACGTACATTTTTAGACTCTTCCAGATCAAGTGCAAAATGTAGTCTTTCTGCTACATAGATGGATAACTCTTCAAAATAGTCATACATCAGAAAGAGCTTATCCCACATATCTTCGTATTCACCATTAGCAAAGATTCCCTGGAAACGGATCATTTCTTCCTCAGTAAGGTAATTCTTCAGATACTTTGAGCAGCCTCCCGTTGTCACCTGAAAATCATTATCGATTCCCACCTTCCAATTAAGCATTTTCATAAACATATTCATCATATATTGTTCCATCATGCGTTTCGCATAATAAAACTCATGCCGGCATAAACCCTTTGTCACATAATTGCTTATCCACCTGAATTCATTTACAGTGTTGAAGAATTCGAATTCACCAGGTTTTTTTATAAAAAATATCTCTTTAGACATAATGTCTGTAAGCTCTTTATAATTATCTTTATTGATAAGTACCGTCCTTGGTTCGGAAAAGTTAACCTGCTCTCCAATATCACTTACATCAATCAACGTCAGATCTATTCGATTCCCATCCTTGTATTGTGTGAGAAATGCATACTTTTCTTTTCCGTTATAATCATATGGAGCTGCATAAAAATCATCCGGAGTCTGCATGATCAGGATATCACCGAATCTCTTCATATAATCCTTATTGTTAGTAAATTCCCTTATATCTGATACAAAAAATGTAACATCGAAATCTGAAAATTCATCATGTACAGCTCCCGGAGTAACACTCGAGCCTTCCATAGTAAGCGCACGGATTCTTTCATCCTCTCTTACAGTTTTTAAAATAAGTTCATACATTTCTTCGTAAGTCATACTCACCTCATACTTTCACTCATATGTTGCTGCCAAGCCATATTCTACTGATAAGGTCCACCGCAAAAAGGACAGTAATGATTATAAAAACTATATTATGAGCCTTACTATCTCGTCCCTTTTCCTGAAGTTTTTTGATTCCTGGCTGTATCAGACATATAGCCGCCCAGATCATAAGTCCAAACATCATGCTGGGCTCAAATGCAATTCTTCCTTTAAAATTCAGAAAATAACCTGTGTAGTCCCACATTGGAGTTCCTAAAGTTGCATCAATTATATAGCTTGCAGTAAGCTCTGCAGCAGTTGCTACAAGAGTACCAATAACGAACACTGGTATATGCTTCTTAACCTTTAGCAGCGTAAATATTCCCAAAATAATAAAAAATCCTATTCCATATATAGGCAGCCACGGTCCAAAAAGAAA
>JAILEL010000050.1 GCA_024687845.1 Eubacterium sp. | reverse complement strand
CAACATAGATAACTATACATATGATTGCAAAAGTAACTTCATTTTTCTTATAGATTTTGCTCATCTTATCATTCCTTTCTTTTATTAAAAAAGCTTGGAAACAGCCGTTTTCTTTTGTTAATACGACTATAACCAAGCCTTAAATGTTATTCAATAATTTGGAATGTAAGATGCATTTTTTCACTGTAAGATGCACAATTCTTTAATTATATTTGTTATTCCTCCTGCATTACGAAGCAGATCTCCCAGTTTCCTGGAACTATCGGACATAGTATCCGACCCCGTGATCCTTTCAAATGCTTCTTTTATATGACCTGAATCAAAATCCTTGAACTCAATTACAATTCCTGCATTTTTATCTGCGACACTCTTTGCATTATACTTTCGTTCAAATACTTTGCCAGGAACCATTATCTGTGGAACTCCGTGAAGCAGTCCATCCACTATACTATTCTGTCCTCCATGATTGATATATATAGCCGCCTCATCCAGAAGCTTCGAGAAATCCCACCTTGGAGCGATATGTATATTATCTATAACTTCTTCTTTAAGATATGAAGAAGCTATATAAACTTCATAATTTCTTCCTATGTATTTACTATCACCAAATGCTTTTCTCATCACATTCAAAGTCTTTGATGCAGAGACCGTTCCATTTCCCATATAAACAAGTATCTTGTCTCGCTTCTTATCACTTATACTTGTATCTGCTGCAATACCATCAGAAGCTTCAAATTTCATATCTGAACTAGAACTTTTAATAGATTTAAATGTGCCACAATAGCATATTTCCCCAGCCAGCTTCCTTGGATTATTCTCCCGATTACCCTTCATCTCTTCAATCGGTTCCAGTTCTCGAATGCTCGGACAAAATCTCTTATCCGCCCAATCAAAAAGTTGTAGTGCAGAATCCACACTTGGAAGTTCTAATTCCTTTAGTAATATATTCAAACTTTTCGAGAGCTTAGTATCATGTGCATACTCATGCTGAGTCGGATAACTAACCGTTGTATAAAGTGGTATCTCTTCTTTTTTTGCTGCAATAATTGCCGATATATTAAACTCTGAATAAACTATATCCGGCTTATATTCATGAATTGCCCGCCTGATCGACTCCACACTTTTCTTTAGATATTTATAATCCAGATTACCTGTGAACTGAAGTACCTGATCAAAAGAATTAACAGTCTTTTTTGATGTGATACCAAGTTTCTGTGCAATAGGAAAAATCCTTGTGGCGATAGGTTTCGGCAGCCCCATGGGCATCGGTATATCCAGAAAGTAATTCTGCACGTCGTCAATATTCTTATAATTTACGTCCTCAGCCCTGCAGGTAGCTACATCAATTCCCACAGTCATAAGTCCTTCTACAAGCTGTTTACACCTGGAAGAAGGTCCTGCCGTTTCAGCCATCGCCGCCATTGGTATTATTAAGATTTTGTCTTCTATATTCAAGTGGCGTCACTCCATATATTTTCTTAAAAACTGTTCCAAATTTTCCTTGATTCTCATATCCGGATGCAGCTGCAATCTCTGCAATACTCTGCTTAGTTGTACGAAGAGACTTTGCAGCAAGATCCATTCGATATTTCTGAATATATTTATGAATAGTATCCCCGTATACTATACTAAAATACTTATTAAGGGAAACAACAGTGATACCATATTTTTTTGAAAAACCTTCTGCTGTTATCATTTTATCAGGATGTTCCACTATCTCATTTCTAATATCATTAACTATCTCCCTCTGTCCCTTTGTGAGGTAAAACTTATTCTCATCAAAAGCCACATGTCCGGTTCTGATAAGATTATTAATCCTTAGAATCATCAAAAGAAGTGTAGTATTATCTACTGAATCTGACCGCATCAGACTGGCAAGCTCTTCTTCAGCTGCTTTAAGAGTATCAGATACATTTCCTATGGAAAAATCAGCATCGTCATCATACCTTTTCTTCATCGAATCTATATCCAGACCGAGACTAGTGAGATACTCTTTCTCATCATTCCCAAGTTCATCGAGGCGAAATGCAATCTCTACACATTCATACTCCTCACCATGAAAATCAAAATTCTTTTTCTTATATTTCCTGCTTTCCTGACAAAGAACACCTGGACGGGAAAATGCGTATCTACCATCATTAGTGTACAGTTCGCACCTGCCTTTTCTGCAATAATGATAAACTGAGACTTTTAAATCCTCGTCTCTTCCATTCATATCATCCAGTTTTTCAAGCCCCTTGATATTTCCGCACATTACACTGATTCCAGGATATGGTTCTGCAAACGAATATACCCACTCCTCAGCTTCCGACCGACCAGTTTTCTTAAGTCTTATTTCAACCACAGTATCAGCTCTGCTTACAATGTCGAAGTTTGATTCAAAGTAACTGAGAAAAGATTCCAGAAAGTCAGGTGACAGATTAGTAACGTAGTTATATAGTCTGGGAATGCCCTTTATCTTATCTAGTATTTTTTGAATATCTTTTTCTTTTTCAAATATATCCATACATATACACTTTCTTTACGATTTGCAACACTTCACATGAACCTGCATAGTAAGTATAACATATACATTTATCGAATGTACCTATCCACTCACAAAATTATCAAAGAGTATACCCAGGATAATAATGCTGCAAAGATTGGATATCCAATAATCGTACCAACCCATTTTTTTATCAATGTTGATTTGGGAATATACGGCATCAGATCTTCTGTTCCCGGAATAAGCCAGGCTTTAGTATGTCCAACCCAATACCAGTCAATAAAGATTCGGTCAAAAGCACCACCTATCCAAAAAATGATAGTCAGCTGAATAAATCCTTTCACAAATGAATCTGCACCATTTATCAGAAACACAGCCATAGGACTTAAAAAGATCATATAAATCCACAGTGGAGCTCCTGATAACATTAGGTTCTTCTTAATTTCTTTTTTTGTTATGAGTCCTAATTCTACAACCCGATCCTTTACATCCTGCTCATAAAAATGAACTCCTCCAACCGGACCATTCTGAATATCAATAACACATATTATCAGTAACACAAACGAAAAAATTATTCCTTCAAAAATAGCTAATATCATAAGCGAACTCCTTTTTTTGTAATTTGTTTTGTTATATAACATTTACACTATGACATATCCATTTTTATATTTCTTCTCCGTTATTATATTTTTGCTCCATTTTTAAAACGCATTTCTCCATTTCAGAAATTGAAAAAGCACCTCAAATTGAGGTACTTTTGCCCTCACTTCATATGATAACTAAAACAAGACTGCCGAACGAATCGACAGCCTTACAAATAACCCCTCAAATATCCAGCTTTCTTATAATGCTTCTATAACAGCCTTCTTAACCTCTTCCATATCTTCCGTAGGTTCAAAACGAGCTATAACATTTCCTTTTCTATCAATAAGGAACTTTGTGAAATTCCATTTGATATAAGCCTTGTCGCCATACTTTTTGTTATTAGCATTTGCAAACTTCTCAAGAGCTGCATTCTTAATGCCTTTACCGAAACCTTCAAATGGCTTCTCTGTCGCAAGATATGCGAAGAGTGGAATGGCATCATCACCATTTACGTCAATCTTTGCAAATCTTGGAAACTCTGTTCCAAACTTCATAGTGCAGAACTCATTTATCTTGTCATCTGACTCTGGAGCCTGACCGGCAAACTGATTGCAAGGAAAGTCAAGAATCTCAAATCCCTTATCCTTAAGTTCCTTATACATAGCCTCCATAGGATCATAATGTGGTGTGAATCCACAACCTGTTGCTGTATTTACGATAAGTAAAACCTTTCCTTCATAA